>JAMPHT010000051.1 GCA_023663285.1 Bacillota bacterium | reverse complement strand
AGCGAAGCGGCATCAAAGATGCCGCTTCGGTGGCTACTGTGTGAAAAGTAACAAATTTTATGGACAGGGGCAATTATTTTTCATTTACATCTTGAATTATCAGAAGAAATTAGGTAAAATATGTTTGCTGACAAAATTTTGTCAATCTGGCTATCATATCCAGAGATGGGACAGGCTGGCAGAAGAATATAAAAAAATTTCAGGAGGACACGAAAATGGCAGTAAGAGTAGCAATCAATGGTTTTGGCCGTATTGGCCGTCTGGCATTCAGACAGATGTTTGATGCGGAAGGGTACGAGGTAGTGGCTATCAATGATTTGACAAGCCCCGATATGCTGGCGCATCTGCTGAAGTACGATACCGCTCAGGGCAGATATAAGTATGCCGACAAGGTTGAGGCCGGAGAGGATTCCATCACCGTGAACGGCAAGAAGATCACCATCTACAAGGAAGCGGACGCTTCCAAGCTTCCCTGGGGCGAGTTGAAGGTAGACGTTGTTCTGGAGTGTACCGGTTTCTATACCTCCAAGGAGAAATCCATGGCTCATATCAATGCCGGCGCCCGCAAGGTTGTTATTTCTGCTCCTGCAGGAAATGACCTTCCTACCATCGTATACAATGTAAACCACAAGACGCTGAAGCCCGAAGATACCGTTATCTCCGCAGCTTCCTGCACCACCAACTGCCTTGCGCCCATGGCAAAGGCATTGAATGACCTGGCTCCCATCCAGTCCGGTATCATGACCACTGTTCACGCTTACACCGGCGACCAGATGATCCTTGACGGACCTCAGAGAAAGGGCGATAAGAGAAGAAGCCGTGCAGGCGCTCAGAACATCGTTCCCAACTCCACCGGCGCTGCAAAGGCGATCGGCCTGGTCATTCCAGAACTGAACGGCAAGCTCATTGGTTCCGCTCAGCGTGTTCCTACCCCTACTGGCTCTACCACTATTCTGGTAGCGGTTGTAAAGGGCAAGGTGACAAAGGAGCAGATCAACGACGCTATGAAGGCTGCTCAGACCGAGTCCTACGGGTACAACACCGACGAGATCGTATCCTCAGACGTGATCGGCATGACCTACGGTTCCCTGTTCGATGCGACCCAGACCATGGTAGCTCCCATGGAGGACGGCAATACCCAGGTACAGGTTGTTTCCTGGTATGACAATGAGAACAGCTACACCTCTCAGATGGTTCGTACCATCAAGTATTTCAGCGAGCTGGGCTAAGCTGTTAAGAAGTGACCTTTGGGGGTCCGGTCTTTGGACCGGGCCCTTGTTATTTATGACAATAGAATTATCGCGAAGCGTGAATTCTATTGTATACGCATGGACGCGTATGTGCATGGACGCGTATGTGCACGGACGCCGGGGGAATTTCTCAGCAGAGTTGACGGGTGTTCGGTGCGTGAATATCAAATCGATCAAGTGGAGGTTAATGAAATGGGATTGAACAAGAAATCCGTTGATGACATCAACGCAAAGGGAAAAAGAGTTCTGGTCAGGTGCGATTTTAACGTGCCCTTGAAGAACGGTGAGATCACTGACGAGACCAGAATCGTGGCGGCGCTGCCCACTATCCAGAAGCTGATAAAGGACGGCGGCAAGGTGATCCTCTGCTCCCACCTGGGCAAGGTGAAGGAAGGTCCCAACGAGAAGGAGTCTCTGGCTCCCGTGGCAAAGAGACTGTCCGAGAAGCTGGGCAAAGAGGTGGTATTTGTAGCTGATTACAATGTGACCGGCGAGGCGGCAACCAAGGCAGTGGAAGCAATGAAAGAAGGGGATGTTGTCCTGCTTCAGAATACCCGTTTCCGTGGCACTGAGGAGACAAAGAACGGCGAGCAGTTCTCCAAAGAGCTGGCTGATCTGGCTGACCTGTATGTGTGTGACGCTTTTGGCTCTTCTCACAGAGCTCATGCTTCCGTGGAAGGCGTTACCAGGTGCATCACCGCAAAGGGCGGCGAGAACGTGGTAGGATATCTGATGCAGAAGGAGATCAATTTCCTGGGAAATGCGGTGGAGAATCCCGTGAGACCTTTCGTGGCGATCCTGGGCGGCGCAAAGGTGGCAGACAAGCTGAACGTTATCTCCAATCTGTTGGAGAAGTGCGATACCCTGATCATCGGCGGCGGCATGGCATATACCTTTCTGAAGGCACAGGGCATGGAAGTGGGTAATTCCCTGGTTGACAATGAGAAGATCGACTACTGCAAGGAAATGATGGATAAGGCAGAGAAGCTGGGCAAGAAGCTGTTGCTTCCCGTTGATACCACCATCGCAGCAAGCTTCCCGAATCCCATAGACGGGCCGGTGGAGATCTCCTATGTGGACGCCGACAAGATTCCCTCCGATATGGAAGGACTGGATATCGGTCCCAAGACACAGGCTCTCTTTGCGGATGCCGTAAAGTCGGCAAAGACAGTAGTGTGGAACGGACCTATGGGCGTGTTCGAGAATCCGACGCTGGCAGCAGGCACCATTGCAGTTGCAAAGGCTCTGGCTGAGACAGACGCTACCACCATTATCGGCGGCGGTGATTCCGCAGCGGCAGTGAACCAGCTGGGCTTTGGCGACAAGATGAGCCATATCTCCACAGGCGGCGGCGCTTCCCTGGAGTTCCTGGAGGGCAAGGTGCTTCCCGGCGTCGCGGCGGCCGACGACAAGGCCTGAAGAAAATCTAAGCCAGTAAAGGACACTGACTAAGATTTTCTAAGTCAGGCCTCGAAGAATGCCTTTGGCATTCTTCACGAAAGTGAGGGAGACCGTAGGCAGCAGCGTTTGCGACGGCATATGGCAAAGGTGGCAGAAATGGTGGATTTTACAATAAATGAAATGCTGGAGCTGCAAAGGAAGCTGCAGGAGAGGTATAGAGACAGTTGGGAACCCATTGGGCCGGAGACAGGTAAAAATAAGCTGCTGTGGATGATAGGTGAGATTGGCGAGGTAATTGACATTGTCAAGAAAAACGGCGGTCAAAGGTCTGTTGAAAACAACGAGCTTAGAGCCCATCTTGTTGAGGAACTGGCAGACGTCCTGATGTATTATAATGATGTGCTGTTGTGCTACGGGATAACTGCGGCGGAACTGAAGAAAACATATATGGATAAGATGGAGCGAAATATGAAACGCTGGTGAAAACGGAATAAAGTAATTCTAAGGCGTCAAAGTACGCCGCTTAAGAATTGCTAAGTTATTCCGTGAAGAATGCCGCCGGCATTCTTCCTGAGAGCGAGGGAGTCCATGGCAGATAGGGTTTCGGGTGTTTTGCGGACAGCGGGTTTCGGTCTGTGCCTTTTGTGTACTGTCTATATGCTGTATTTAACCGGTTCCCGGCAGGTGGTAAGTGCATTGGAGGAATCCGGTGCAAAGACCTTTACCATTGCCGGGATGGTGGCAGTGACGGAGGGCCGGGTGGTGCGGACCGAGTCAGGGCATACGGTCATCCGGTACTATCATGAATGGGACGGAACAGAGTATCAGGGTGTTAAGAACCATGTAAGCGCGGGCTGTCCCGAAAATGCGAAACTGCCTGTCATCTATGGCGTAGGCGCGGGAGCGGGAAGCTGTCTGGCAGTGGGACTTTACGAAAAGCCCATGCAGATTTTGGGCGTGGTGGGAGCGGTTTCGCTGCTGCTGGGGCTCATTATGAATTTTAGGAAGAAGGGAATAGAGGAAAATGGCAAGAAGAAAGATTATAGCAGGCAACTGGAAAATGAATATGACGCCCAGTGAAGCCGTAAAGCTGTGCGCTGAGTTGAAGGATCTGGTAAAGAACGACGAGGCGGATGTGGTGTACTGTGTGCCCGCCATTGACATTGTGCCTGTGGTAGAGGCGGTAAAGGGCACAAATGTGGCGGTTGGCGCAGAGAATATGTATTTTGAGGAGAAGGGCGCATACACCGGCGAGATCTCGGCGGCAATGCTGAAGGACGCAGGCGTAAAATATGTGATCATCGGCCACTCCGAGAGACGGGACTATTTCAAGGAGGACGACGCCCTGCTCAACAAAAAGGTGAAAAAGGCTATCGAGGCGGGACTGACCCCCATTCTCTGCTGCGGCGAGTCTCTGGAGCAGCGGGAGATGGGCGTTACCATGGACTGGATTCGTCTCCAGATCAAATCAGATTTGGTGGATGTGACCGCAGACCAGGTAAAAGAGCTGGTGATTGCTTACGAGCCCATCTGGGCCATCGGCACGGGTAAGACCGCTACCACTGAGCAGGCCCAGGAGGTGTGCAAGGGCATCCGGGACTGCATCGCTGAAATGTACGACGACGCAACCGCTGCGGCGGTGCGCATCCAGTACGGCGGCTCCGTAAATGCAGGAAATGCGGCGGAACTGTTCGCCCAGCCTGACATCGACGGCGGACTGGTAGGGGGCGCTTCCCTGAAGGCGGACTTTGGGAAGATCGTCTGCTACAAGTAAGCAGAGATATATACAACAATAGAAAACAAGATATAGAGCATAAAACCTCTATATCTTGTTTTATGCTAATAATTATGGTGGAGAGTTGGTTTTGCCGGATACTTTAACGCGTATAGGAAATGGGGCCTTTGCTTTTTGTGAATCTCTTATAAGCGTAGATTTAAGCAAGACACAAATAACAAGTATAGGGACAGAAACTTTTCGGGAGTGTACATCACTTACAAGTATAGATCTGCCGGATAGTTTAGAAAGTATAGAATCTTATACTTTTAGCACCTGTAAAGCTCTTACAAGAATAGATTTGCCGGATACTGTAACAAGTATAGGATCTTATGCTTTTGAAGATTGCGAATCTCTTACAAGTATTAATTACGCCGGAACAATGGAAGAGTGGAATGCAATCGATAAAAAAGAGTATTGGAATCAAAACGGTGATATCGAACATCATGATGAGGAATCTGTCGTGAAAACAATCATCTGTTCAGATGGAGTTATTACTCTTGAATAAATAGCGCAAACAACGATAAAAAAGAGCCATTATGTCTTGCTTTCCGGGCACAATGGTTCTTTTTGCTCAATATTCGGACGAATGATCATGCCTGACTATGCAACAGGTTCAATTGCCTTATCAGCAGTTTTCTGATACAATGTGGGTAGATCAAAGAGGAGGCATTTCGTATGTTTTATTCCCGCGAGCAATGAGCCAAGCGGCCGTGCTTGCACGGACAGTTGGCGAATGCCGCGAGGGTCAATACCCCGCAGCTCTGCTGCGCAGGGAATTTGATGCCCCGTCAGCTTGCTGCGGGGTAATTGACTTGATGAATAAAGATATGATGATCGACTCTAAGTATGAAACATTTTCTGAGGCGTATAACTGCGTCTGCAGAATGGTGGAGGAACTGACTTAAAACGAAATTTACAGTTTATATCTGGTAATGCTTTTCCAATTTACGGGGAACCCCATACATTTCAGCAATTCAGTCTCACCTAATCTGCTACTGCTTTTAAAATATTGGGATATCATATCCACAAGCGCCTTTTTAAAGACAAGGAAATCCTCTTTAGGCAACAAATATAAATCCCTTTTGCCATAAATATATTGTTCTCCTGCTTTTGGAATTTGTAGTTTACTATGTAAAATCGTATCTGGTATATCAGAGTGGGCGTAGGAAGAAAATAACCTTTCATTATGGGCACACATATTTCTGAACATAACCAATACTTTTAAATACTGTTCCAATTCTCGCTCATTAACATGGACAAAATTATGGCTTACTTTGCTCCGTACACTATGTTTTGAAAGAGCATACAGACTGGAAATATTTCCTATTGTTAATGCATTTACCACTACTCGCAATGGAACATTTCCCTTTGTTGTAATTATTCTTATCCAAGTATTCCAATTGTGCATTTCCATGTTCTGCGCTGAAAGCATATGCAATGGAAACAGCCACTTTTCTTTCTATTTGGCTTTTTAACTGAATATCGAACTGGTACAGGGCATATATATCATCAAAAGTTGTATTTCCTATATATTTTCGAGTGCTGGGATTTGTAAAAGGCACTTTGTAGCCACCAATAATATTAAAATACCCACATTCTTTTAATTTTTCTTCTGCAAAAGGCGCATCATCAATGATTAACCCCTTCTCACTTACAAGTTTATCCAATAGTTGTTGATATGTTAAAAATGTTTCAATTATCGTTGGCATAAATCCTCTTTTCTCCTAAAAAAAGAGAACCCCGTAGGGCTCTCCCTCGACCTCAGGCATCTCAAGTTTCTGAAGCCTTATCCATTGATCAAAGTATAGCAGTATCGGCTTTCGCTGTCAACTGTTTTCTCTGATCAATATTATTATATGCAGTACAACTGCTTGATATTCACGCTTTCACTTTCCTTAAAATGCTGATCCGAGATGGCAATCATCGTATGCTTTTACTTTCATCCAAATAATAAAAGAATAACCGAGATTCAGATCGCCCGCTGTGCCACAACGACAGTGTATCCATCAGTCCCATAGGTGTTCCCTGTTTCTGTAAAGCCGTTTTTATGCCAGAAATGTTCTGCCTGTAGATTTCCCTTTACCCACCCCAGCCGGATAGATAAAATCCCGATTTCTGATAAACAAGCGCATAGATCTGTAATGATAGCGCTTCCCACGCCTTTTCCCTGTATGGACGCATCTGTCATGAAAAAACCGATAAATGCAGTACTGTTATCAGGAAAGTCCATGATCAGATCCATTACACAAATGAGTCTCTGTCTGTCAAAGAAGCCCACATAATATTTATCCTCCGCTGTTTTTTTCGGAGGCAGAGCAGTCATGTCTCTTCGGATACTTTCCTCTGTCACAAAGGGCGGGCAGTGCTGATAGTATAGGAGATTCCGGCGGCAAAGCTCATAAACCAGAGGTACGTCCGTATCCTGTATCAGCCGTATTTTATATTGACGGGACAAGGACTTGATATCAAGTGTCATGATTCCTCCGTAAGTGGTGAATTAGTGCATCACACATTGTAATAAATGAGTGCAAAACAAGTGTAACATAGAAATTTTGAAGTGTAAATACTGGCGCAAACAGGCGGGATGTGTTATTCTGATAAAAGAATAACCTTACGAGAGGGGATAAATAATGTATTTTAAATGCAAAAACTGCGGCGGAAACGTGGTATACAGCCCGGAAAGGCATACCATGTTCTGTCCGTTCTGCGAAAGCGAAAAGAGCGGGGAACTGTCTAACGGCACTTCTCCGGAGATGACGATCTGTCCCAACTGCGGCGGTGAGATCACGGTGGCGCAGCATACCTCTGCCACACAATGTCCTTACTGCGACAGCTATCTGATACTGAACGAGCGGGTGGAGGGAGACTATCGGCCCAAGCTGATACTGCCCTTTCAGCGGGGGAAGGAGATCTGTAAAGCGCTGATCAGGGATAAATTCAAAAAGAATCTGTTTGCCCCTACGGATTTCCTGTCGGAGGTCAGGCTGAACAGTATGCAGGGCGGCTATGTGCCCTACTGGCTCTATGACTATGATACCCATTGCGCTTTTCAGGGAGAGGGCACAAAGGTAAGGACCTGGACCAGCGGGGACACCCAGTATACGGAAACGTCCTATTACGCGGTGGTCAGGGACATGGACATCAACTTTGACAAGATCCCCGTAGATGCATCCGAGGCTATGCCGGACAATGTGATGGATCTGATGGAGCCCTATGATTACAGCCAGCTGGTTGACTTTGATCCGGAGTATATGTCCGGCTTTTATGCGGAGAAATACAATATGACCGCAAATGTGGTGGAGGACCGGGCGCGGAAAAAGATGAGCGACGACGCGGTGGAGATGCTGAAGGCAAGCTATGCGGGATACCATTCGGTACGTCCCATCCGCCAGGACATAAGCGTAATGGGAAACAGAGCCAATTTCGGACTGCTGCCGGTCTGGACTTACCTGTATACATATGGCGGCAGGGAATATCCCTTTTACGTCAACGGACAGACAGGTAAGATCGTGGGCGAGGTGCCTGTATCAAATAAAAAAGTGTGGGCCTATACGGGAACTGTGTGGGGCTGTGTGACGGCGATCCTGTTTATGCTGCCCCTGCTGCTGACGTGGCTGTGATGACCCAAATGCCGCTTGCGCGGCGGAATGAGAGGATATATGAGCGATAATTTTAAAAAGGAAGCAATCAGACAGTATCTCCATTATTTCCGCATCCTGTTTATCATTACGGGGATCGTGGCTGTAATAGCCATAGGGGCGGGAGCTGTGGGATCTGTTCGGAACAGCGCAAAGCGTGCCAATACCTCTGCGCCGGAGGAGCGTGTCTATGACAATGCGGATATTCTGACGGACGAGGAGGAAGAAAAGCTGCGGAATTACATTGCGAAGCAGGAGGCGAAATATAAGGCGGATTTTGTCATTCTGACCTTCAGCCAGCCGGTGGATGGCACGGAAGCCTTAGAATACGGCTGCGCTACCACTGACTGGGAGAGCAACATGGCGGCCATTGCCGATGATTTCTGGGATGAGAAGGGCTACGGTTATAACAAGTCCTTTGAAGGAGACGGCTCCATTCTGATAGATAACCGCTTTGAGGAGCACCGGGGAGGCGAGTGGCTGTCCAGTAGCGGAAAGGTGGAGGACGCCTTGAGCGTCAGGGCAGTGGAAGATGTATTGTACGCAGTGGACAGGTATTATGACAGCGATCCCTACAAGGCGTATATGCGTTACATTGACACGGTATGCAGTTATCTGGATGGAGGTAAGATCCGGATAGGGGGAAGTTATTACCTGGGGGCCTTGGCTATTTCCGTTGTGATCGCAGGGGTATACGCCGGTTCCCATTTAGGGAAGAATAAGGCCAGAGACACCACCACGGCCAGCACTTATGTGGCAGGCGGGAAACCGGTGATGAACAATGTGCAGGACGAGTTTATCCGCAAGAACGTGGTAAAGAGGCATATCGAGACCAGCAGCGGCGGAGGCGGAGGCGGCAGCCATTCCTCCGGCGGCGGAGGCGGACACCACACCAGCAGCAGCGGCGCAAGCCACGGCGGCGGAGGACACAGACACTGAAAGAAAAAGGACTGCAGCACCGGGTGAATGGTGCGGCAGTCCTTTTATAATGACAAATTCTATTGTCCAAATGTTAAGTTAAGCCATACTGTTTACAGCTTTGCTGATCCGGGAGACTTTATGGGCAACATTGTTCTTGTGATAAACACCCTTGCTGCCAGCCATCTCAATGGTCTTTGTGGCAGAGACGAGAGCTGCCTGCGCAGCTGCCTTGTCGCCGGATTCAACAGCGGCGAACACCTTCTTGATCGCGGTCTTGACGCCGGATCTTACGGCTTTGTTTCTTTCTGCCTTGGTGCGGTTCACCAGAATTCTCTTTTTAGCGGATTTGATATTAGCCAAGTCGTTACACCTCCAATTTGAATATGATCATTGTTTGTTTAAGCTGTTTCGCCTTAGCCAGACACGGAGGACTAATGCAAACATACGTTGTTAGTTTAGTAAATAATAGGAGGTTTGTCAATACATATTCTGCTTATTTTTCGCAAAAAATAAGAAAAAAGTTTTAAAACGGGAGAAGGATCATGGGAATTTTTCAGATGAGGACGGATTTAGCCCTTGAGGCCAGAGAGAGCATCAGCGAGGCCGAGAGCGAGCTGCGGGGCGTGAGCGTGGAGGAGTACTATCGGGAGGAAGAGGACGTCAGGGTGACAAAGGTGACCATTGACACCAAAAACGCCGCAAAGGCCATGGGCAAGCCCATGGGTATCTATGTCACCATGGAAGCGCCCGCCATGGTGGAGCCGGACGAGGATTATCACAGGGAGGTGTCAAAATGCCTGGCGGAGGAGCTGTTGAAGCTTCTGCCCCAGGATGACAGGGAGCAGAATATCCTGGTGGTGGGCCTGGGGAACCGGGAGGTGACGGCAGACGCTCTGGGGCCTCAGACGGTGGACAATCTGTTTATCACCCGCCACATCGTCAGGGAATACGGAAAAGCGGCCTACAACTGTAATAAAATGAATTCCTTAAGCGCTCTGGAGCCGGGGGTCATGGCGCGGACCGGAATGGAGACTGCGGAGATCGTAAAGGGTGTGGTAAGCGAGACGCGGCCGGACGCTCTGATCGTGGTAGACGCCCTTGCCGCCAGGAGCACAAAGCGCCTGAACCGCACCATTCAGATCACCAACACGGGGATCCAGCCGGGTTCGGGAGTAGGGAATCACAGAAATGCTCTGACGGAGGAAAGCCTGGGGGTCCCGGTGATCGCCATCGGCATTCCCACGGTAGTGGATTCCGCTACCATTGTCATGGACGCCATGGAAAAGCTGCTGGAGGGAGAAGAGGGGGTGGATACGGTAAAATGTATGAGCAGGCAGCAGCCCCCCTTCCCGGAGCTGAATAATATGTATATGACGGGAAAGGACATCGACGCGGTGATCAAGCGGATCAGCTTCACTGTTTCCGAGGGGATCAACATTGCCATGGAGATGCGTATGTGTTGAATAGCAGTGTGTCGATGGACATATACTTGTATGAAAAAGCGTGGCGGGTAGTTACGGTGGCAAAGGGGAAAGGCACAGCAGGACGCAGGACGGCGGTAAAGGCAGCGACAGCCGCGCTGTTGTTTCTTGCGTTGGCGGGCGTGGTCAGAGGCTGCGGCAAAACAGCGGGATCGGGATCCACAGCTGAAAAAAGCACTGTCTGGGGCGGAATACTGCTGGAAATGGCGGATGCGGCGGAGGAAAGCCTGTATGAAATGTTTATGCCCGGCATTCTGTTTGAACGGTTGGGCAGTCACAAAACCTGCTGGCTCCTGCAGGAACAGATCGACAGTCTGCTGCCGTTCTATGGGTACGCGGCGGAAAGCCTGATAGAGGATGAGAACGGGTACGAAGCTCTCCGGGAGTACAGTATGCCGGAAAAGGACGGCTTCCCGGAGGACAGCTTTTTGCGGGAGATCCTGCTGGCAGAGGCGGAGGAGGGAATCTCAGAGCAGGGTCTTGAGGAGGAAATGAATCTGTCCGGCAAGGAGCAGCAGGAGGACACGGAGCGTTCTCTGGAGGAACTGTTCCGGGAGGAGAACGAGGCGGCTGTGAGGCTGCAGAGTCCCGGCGTCTTTGTGCCTCATGCGCAGCAGGCCCAGGTGGATCTGGAGAGCCTGCAGGACTATGAAACGCTGTTGAAGCAGTTTTATATAGTGGATTCCAACACTATGGCCAGCAGCGATCATTTGAATGTGGAAAGCTTTCTGGAAAAGGACATGATCCTGTCGGGGGATGGGCAGGAACCCCAGATCCTGATTTTTCACACTCATTCCAGAGAGGGCTTTGCAGATTCCGTGGAGGGAGATCCGGACACCACCATTGTGGGGGTGGGAGAGCGGCTTGCGCAGATACTGCGGGACACCTACGGCTACAATGTGATCCATCATACGGCAGAGTATGACGCGGACAGGAATCAGGCGTATTCCAAGGCGCTGCCGGGAGTGGAGCAGGTGCTTAAGGAAAATCCTTCCATACAGGTGGTGATCGATCTACATAGGGACCAGATGCCGGAGGAGACCAGGCTGGTCATGGATCTGGACGGCAGGCCCACCGCCAGATTCATGTTTTTCAACGGTCTTTCCAGAACGAAGAAAACAGGGGACATCACTTATCTGTACAACGAGAATCTGGACGATAACCTAGCATTTTCCTTTCAGATGCAGAAGAAGGCGGCGGAGTATTATCCGGGGCTTACCAGAAAGATCTATCTCAAGGGCTACCGCTACAATATGCACCTGAAGGACAAATATCTGCTGGTGGAGCTGGGAGCCCAGAACAACACCCTGGAGGAGGCCATGAACGCCTGCGATCCCCTGGCCCATATCCTGGATATGGTGCTGTCGGGGGAAGTGTGAACGGAATGAAGATTTTCTAAGGTTGGAAAGAGGGGGACGCCCCCTCTTTGAACCAACCTAAGAAAATCTAAGTCATTCCGGGAAGAATCCGCAAGCGGATTCTTCCGGCCCTGCGGTGGTTCATGGATTGTTCCTGACAATAGAATCAGCCTTTTGATTCTATTGTTTGTGCCCAAGAGGGGCATAGCCCACCACAAAGAGGGTGTGCAGGCATGATCAAGTTTCCTGGCATCATGGCGTACAGAGCCAAAATGAAATGACAGGTATAAAAATCGTGGACAATCAATGTTTCGGTGTGATATGATAACCGCAAAAGTTTCGGAAAAGAATAGAGGAAATACAAATGGCGGATATAAATCAAAATAACATACGTAATTTTTGCATTATTGCCCATATCGACCACGGAAAGTCCACGCTGGCGGACCGCATCATAGAAAAGACCGGGCTTCTGACCGGGAGAGAGATGCAGGATCAGGTGCTGGACAATATGGAGCTGGAGCGGGAGCGGGGGATCACTATCAAGGCCCAGTCCGTCCGCACGGTGTATAAGGCCAGGGACGGTCAGGAGTATATCTTTAACCTGATCGATACCCCCGGTCATGTGGACTTCAACTATGAGGTGAGCCGTTCTCTTGCAGCCTGCGACGGGGCTATACTGGTGGTGGACGCCGCCCAGGGGATCGAGGCTCAGACTCTGGCCAATGTTTATCTGGCGCTGGATCACGATCTGGAGGTGTTCCCGGTCATCAACAAGATCGATCTGCCCAGCGCAGAGCCGGAGCGTGTGATAGAAGAGATCGAGGACGTCATAGGTCTGGAGGCCCAGGACGCCCCTCTGATCTCCGCCAAGAACGGGATCGGTATCGAGGACGTGCTGGAGCAGGTGGTAAAGAAGCTTCCAGCGCCGACGGGAGATCCCAGGGCGCCCTTACAGGCGCTGATTTTTGATTCTCTGTATGATTCCTATAAGGGTGTTATTATTTTCTGCCGCATCATGGAGGGAACCGTGAAAAAGGGGACCACCATCCGCATGATGGCAACCGGCGCCAGGGAAGAAGTGGTGGAGGTGGGATACTTCGGCGCAGGGCAGTTTATTCCCTGTGATGAGCTTTCTGCGGGGATGGTAGGCTATATTACCGCTTCCATCAAAAATGTAAAGGACACGGCGGTGGGCGATACGGTGACGGATGACAATGACCCCTGTGCGGAGCCCCTGCCGGGCTACCGGAAGGTGCAGTCCATGGTGTACTGCGGCCTGTATCCTGCTGACGGCTCCAAGTACCCCGATCTGCGTGACGCGCTGGAGAAGCTGCAGCTAAACGACGCTTCCCTGAATTATGAGCCGGAGACCTCCATTGCACTGGGCTTCGGCTTCCGCTGCGGATTCCTGGGACTGCTGCATCTGGATGTGATCCAGGAGAGGCTGGAGCGGGAGTATAATCTGGACTTGGTGACCACGGCTCCCGGCGTTGTGTACAAGGTGTACAAGACTAACGGCGAGGTGATCGAGCTGACCAATCCTTCCAATCTGCCCGACCCTTCGGAGATCGAGCATATGGAGGAGCCTGTGGTCAGCGCGGAGATCATGGTGACAAGTGAATTTATCGGCTCCATCATGGAGCTTTGTCAGGAACGGCGGGGCAGGTATCTCAGCATGGAATACATTGAGGGGACAAGGGCTTTGCTGAAATATGAGCTGCCCCTGAATGAGATCATCTATGATTTCTTCGACGCCCTGAAGTCCCGTTCCAGAGGCTATGCTTCCTTTGACTATGACATGAAGGGCTACGAGCCGGCAAAGCTGGTGAAGCTGGACATCCTGATCAACCGGGAGGAGGTGGACGCCCTGTCCTTTATCGTGCATGGGGATTCCGCCTATGAGCGGGGCAGGAAAATGTGTGAGAAGCTTAAAGATGAGATCCCCAGGCATCTGTTTGAAATTCCCATCCAGGCGGCGGTGGGGGGCAAGGTGATTGCCAGGGAGACGGTGAAGGCCCTCCGTAAGGACGTGCTGGCAAAGTGCTATGGCGGAGATATCACCCGAAAGAAAAAGCTGTTGGAAAAGCAGAAGGAAGGCAAGAAGCGTATGCGGCAGATCGGCAATGTGGTGATTCCCCAGAAAGCTTTTATGAGTGTGTTGAAATTAGATGACAAGTGATATTGAATTGTATTTCCATATTCCATTCTGTGTGCGAAAGTGTTACTACTGTGATTTCTTGTCTTTCCCTCTGGACGGAGCGGCAAAAGTGCAGTCGCAGCAGATGTCGCAGTACATGGCGGCCCTGGAACGTGAGACGGCGGAACGGGCGGCGGAATATACAGGAAAGAAGGTAGTGTCCGTGTTTATCGGCGGGGGGACCCCCTCGGTGGTGGAGGCGGGGCAGCTGGCTTCCCTGCTTCGGACAGTGAGAGAGCGTTACCTGGTCTTAGAGGATGCAGAGATCACGGTTGAGGTGAACCCCGGCACAGTGGATCGGGATAAGCTTGAGATCTACCGGGCGGCGGGGGTGAACCGCCTCAGCATCGGGCTCCAGTCCGCAGACGATAAGGAGCTGGCGGCAGTGGGCAGGATACACACCTGGCGGCAGTTCCTGGACGCCTATGAGGCTGCCGCTGCCGCCGGATTCACCAATCTCAATGTGGATATCATGAGCGCTCTTCCGGGTCAGACCTGTGAAAGCTACAGCCGGACCCTGCAAAAGGTACTGGAGCTTAAGCCGAGCCCCGCCCATATCTCCGCGTACAGCCTGATCCCGGAGGAGGGAACGGTCCTCTGGGAGCAGCTGCAGCAGGGCAGGCTGGTCCTGCCGGACGAGGATACGGACAGGGAGCTGTACAGCGCCACAAAGGTAGTATTGGAACAGGCCGGTTATGTGCGGTATGAGATCTCCAATTATGCCCTGCCCGGTTTTGAATGCCGCCATAATTGCGGCTACTGGTGCAGAAGGGAATATGCGGGATTCGGGCTGGGAGCGGCTTCGCTGATAAATAACACGCGTTTTAAAAACGGAGACAGCCTGCAGGCATATCTGAGAGATCCCTTAAGCTGCCGGGAGGATGAACAGCTTTTGAGTATGGAGGAACAGATGGAGGAATTTATGTTCCTGGGGCTTCGCATGACAGCGGGGGTATCCGGGGAGGAGTTCGCCCGCTGCTTTGGACAGAGCCTGGAGACTGTGTATGGAGCGGTGATAGAGAAAAACAAAAGGGACGGACTGCTGGAATGGAGGGCAGGGACGCCCCGACGGCTTGCCCTGACGGAAAAAGGGCTTGACCTGGCCAATTATGTGATGGCGCAGTTCCTGCTGTAGGGTGAGTGATTTTTACTGTGGGCAAGCCAAAGGACTTGCCGGATCAATTTGTAGGCGGGTGATTTTTATTGCGGGCAAGTCCTTGTGTTATTGGATAGGCACGAGGGATCGATCGGAAACATAAACTATTGTTAAGAGTGATCCGCAGGGGGCTGTTTTGAAAACCTTTCAAAAACCACTTACCCAGGGAGAAGAAGCGGAATATATCCGCCTGCTGCGGGAGGGGCCTGCGGAACAGGCGAAGCAGGCAAAGGATATTTTGATAGAGCGGAATCTGAGGCTGGTTGCCCACATTGCCAAGAAGTATCAGAATTCCGGCGAGGATATGGAGGAGCTGATCTCCATCGGCTGTATCGGACTGATCAAGGCGGTGGACAGCTTTGACCAACGAAAGGGGAGGCTGGCAACTTATGCCTGCAGATGTATTGACAACGAGCTGCTGATGCTGCTGCGGGGCAAGCGTAAGACCTCCCGTGAGGTCTCTCTTTTTGAACCAATAGGGCAGGACAAAGAGGGAAACGAGATACACCTGATGGACGTGATCGAGCAGCAGCAACCGGATCTGCTGGAAAGCATGGAGCTGGAGAGAAATGTCAGAAAGCTTTTTGCTCTGATGGAGGAAAGCCTGACGCCCAGAGAGAGGGAAATACTTTTGATGCGGTATGGGTTAAGCGGCAGACGGGAGGCGACCCAGAATGAGATAGGGGCGGCGCTGGGGATCTCAAGAAGCTATGTGTCCAGGATAGAGAAGAAAGCATTGGGGAAGCTGCGGCAGAGGTTTGAACAGGCCTGACAGGAAAAAATTTGTACAATAATTCACAAAAATTTAAAATTTTATTTGTCATTTACAGTCATAGTGTATATAATGGAATGGGGGTACGTATGAACTGAAGGGGGATACCAATGAAATTTGTTGAGACCGAAGGGTTGAAGGAGGGAATGCGTCTGGCGCGTCCTATCTACAATAAAAAGGGCGTGCTGCTGTGGGAGAGGGACTCGCGCCTGAATTCGCAGTCTATTGACAGTGTCAGAAATTTCGGGCTGCTGGGCGTATATATTCTTGAGCCTGCGGAGCCTCTTCCGCCGATTTCCGAGGAGGATCTGGAATTTGAGCGTTTTCAGGTCGAGACGGTCTTTAACATACTGGACGAGCTGGAGCAAATGATCTCCACGAAAAAAGCCAACCGCCTGCAGACCATTGCCAGCACTGTCATCAAGAAGTACGGCCATCTGGACGGTAAGATCAATTTTTATCAGAATCTGCGGAGCAAGGAGGACTACGTGTGCAGGCATTGTCTGAATACCGCGATCCTCTGCGCCATGATCACCCATGTGATGAATGTGCGGATAGACGAGCAGCTGCTGGCGGTGCAGTCAGCCATTGTCCATGATATCGGCAAGCTGCAGACTTCCCAGGAGATCCTCTTTGCCAGGGAGGATACCGAGGAGGGCAGGCTGAAGATATATCAGGATCAGCTGGCGGGTATGGACATTCTGGAGGAGGCTATTTCAGGCGGAAAGGGCATCAGAAGGATCTGCACCCAGGCGGTGAAAATAGGAACGGATGCGGAAAACGGCGCTCAGGCGTTGGATCCCAAAACGCCCATGGCCGCCAGGATACTGATCGTGGCTAACAGGTATGATGAACTGACTGCCATGGACCTTCAGGGGAAATCCCAGTCCGAGGTAAAGGCGATCCAGGAATTCCGGCAGCATCCGGAGCTGTATGATGAAGTGGTGGTAGACGCTTTGATAAAGTCCGTGAATATTTTATCTGCGGGGGTCAGCGTGGAGCTGAATACCGGTGACAAGGCGCTGGTGCTGTCAGAGAACCCGAAGGATATCCTTCGTCCCACGGTGCTTACCTTCGGTGACAACTGTATCGTGGACCTGTCACTGACGGGATATAAGGATCTGTTCGTGGTGGATATCATGAAAACCATGGACAATCGGTATGTCATGCGGAGAGAAATGGTGGATAACGTCAGGTTTTAGAGAGCGGCGGAAAGAGGACAAAAATGTCTGCTATTGAGGAAATACTGCGGGAGGCCGGGGAAGCCGGTGCAAGCGACGTACATTTGACCGTGGGCGTCCCGCCTAAAATGAGAGTGAACGGCAGCCTGGTCACAATGAATTATGCCAGTATGCTGCAGACGGATACGCTGGATATATTGCTGGGGATCATGTCGGAAGCCCAGCGGGAGAGATTTGAGGGGAAGGGAGAGTATGATTTTTCTTTCTCTCTGCCTGACTGCGGGCGGTTTCGTGTCAACGCCTACAGACAGAGCGGCAGCGTTGCCATTGCCTTCCGGCTGGTGGGAAACAGCGTGCCTGCTCCGGAAAAGCTGGGGCTGCCTGAGTCCGTTTTGGACTTATACCGGAAAAGACAGGGGCTGATACTTGCCGCAGGTCCTGCAGGCAGCGGGAAATCCACTACCCTTGCGGCGATTATTGACAGGATCAACAGCAACAGGGAGGTCCATATCATTACCCTGGAGGATCCCATTGAATATGTGCATCCCCACAGAACAGCCATGGTGAGCCAGCGGGAGATCGGCATTGACTGCGGGAACTATGAAGAGGCCATGAAAGCGGCGCTTCGGGAGGACCCGGATGTGATCCTGCTGGGAGAAATGACGGATCCTGACACAGTTTCCATGGCCATTGAAGCGGCGGAAACGGGACGTCTGGTGCTTTCCTCGCTGAATACGGCGGGTACGGCTGGCGCTATCGAACATATCATAAATGTTTTTCCACCCTATTATCAGCAGCAGTTCAGAGCGCGGCTGGCAAAGGTGCTGGAGGCGGTGGTCTTTCAGCAGTTTATCCCCAGATCGGACGGGCAGGGAAGAGAGGCGGCTTTTGAGGTGGTATATACAAATCCCACAGTTCGCAGCCTGATCCGCGAGGGAAAGACAGGCCAGCTTTCCGGCGCTATCCTGGCAGGGCGAAAGCAGGGCATGATTGCCATGGACGAGGCGATCATCCGGCTGTATGCGGCGGGAAAGATAGATAAAGAGAATGCGATCCTGTACGCCCAGGATTCCGACGCCATGGCGGCGCGGTTTGCAGAGGCGGAAGCCAAAAAGAAAGCGTAAGTAAGGCAGTAAACGTAATAAACAAAGTCCAGGTCTCAGGGGAGCCGGTTCACAGCTTTCTGCTGCGGTCCCCGAAGGACTTCACAGGTTTTAGTTCAAACGAATTCCATTGCAGACTTATATTTAAATAATTAAAAAACAGGAGGTATTTTATGTACAGTACGGTTATTTCCGGCGCGCTGCTGGGAGTGTCGGCTTGCCTTGTCTCTGTGGAGGTGGATATTGCCCAGGGACTGCCCGGATTTTCCATGGTGGGTTCCCTGGGAGGGGAAGTAAAGGAGTCCAGGGAACGGGTCACGGTAGCGCTGAAAAATGTGGGGCTGAATCTGCCGCCCAAAAGAATCACTGTGAATCTGTCACCGGCGGACATCAAAAAGGAGGGCAGCGCCTTTGACCTTCCCATTGCGGCGGGAATGCTGGAGGCTTTAGGGTATTTCGGACCGAAAGCCACGGAAGGCATTCTGTTTCTGGGCGAGCTGGGGCTGGACGGAGAGATAAAGAAGGTGCGGGGAGTTCTGCCCATTGTGCGGGAAGCGGCGGCAAGAGGCGTAAAACAGTGTATCGTTCCGGCAGTCAACGCCGTGGAAGGAGCGGCTATTCCCGGCATTCAGGTCCGGGGAGCGGCGCATATCAGGGACGTTCTCCGGTTTCTGGAATCGAAGGAGAGGCAGGACAGGGAAAAGCTGCTGCCCCCGGCGCAGGCGGTTTCGGGAAAGTCCTCTGCCCGGTATGACAGGGAGAATATACCGGATTTCAGTCAGGTAAGCGGACAGGAGGCGGCAAAGCGGGCAGCGGAGATCGCGGCCGCAGGCTTTCATAACCTGCTGATGGTGGGGCCGCCGGGAGCGGGGAAATCCATGATTGCAAAGCGGATACCCGGTATTATGCCGGGGCTGACCAGGGAGGAGAGCCTGGAGGTCACATCCGTCTTAAGCGTCGCAGGGCTTTTGGAGGAGGGAACGGCGCTGGTGGAGGAACGTCCCTTTCAAAGCCCCCACCACACCATATCCCAGGCGGCGCTGGTGGGAGGCAGCGTCAATCCGAAACCGGGGGTCATTTCCCTGGCTCACAGGGGCGTGCTGTTTCTGGACGAGCTTCCGGAGTTTCGCAGGGCGGCGCTGGACTCTCTGAGACAGCCCCTGGAGGAACACAGGATACCTATCTGCCGGGCCGGAGGGAATGTGACTTATCCCAGCGACTTCATGCTGGTGTGCGCCATGAACCCCTGTCCCTGCGGTTATTATCCGGACAAAAGCCGATGCAGCTGTACCGCGCCCCAGATAAGGAAATACATGGGAAAGGTATCCGGGCCTATCCTGGACAGGATAGATCTGTGCGTGGAGCTGCAGCCGGTCGACATAGCGGGACTTAAGAGAACGCATAAGGCGGAATCAAGCAGTAAGATACGGGAGCGGGTTCAGAAAGCCCGACTGCTGCAGACAGAGCGGTTCGCCGGAACGAAATACCGGTTCAACGGGGATATTGAGGGCACAAGCATTGAGAAATACTGTCCCCTGGGAAAGGAGGAGCAGGAGCTTATGGAACAGCTTTACCAGTCCCTGCAGCTCAGCGCCAGAGCCTATCACAGGATATTAAAGGTGGCGCGGACCATAGCGGATCTGGAGGGCGCAGAGAAGATCCGGACGGAGCACCTGCTGGAGGCTTCCTTTTACAGGCCCTCGGCGGAGTATTGGAAAGCATGAGAAGGAGAGAGGTATGGAGATAAATGAGAAAATCAGGGTCCTGGAGCGGCAGGACAGAGAGTATCCCCGGCGTTTGCGGGAGATACCGGGGCCGCCGAAGCGGCTGTATGTTCTGGGGAAACTGCCGGAGGAGCAGATCCCCACAGTGGCAGTCATAGGGGCAAGAGACTGCTCCGAATACGGGAAATATGTGGCTTCCGGACTTGGGGCTGCATTGGGGCGCAGCGGGATACAGGTGGTCAGCGGCATGGCAAGAGGCGTCGACGGCATCAGCCAGGAAGCGGCATTGGATGCGGGGGGCAGTTCCTTTGCAGTGCTGGGCAGCGGCGTGGATATATGCTATCCGGCAGGCAATAGGCAGCTGTATGAGAAGCTGAAGCTGACAGGGGGCATCCTATCGGAATATCCGCCGGGAACGCCGCCTGTTTCCCGTCATTTCCCGCCGCGCAACCGGATCGTCAGCGGGCTTTCCGACGCTGTGGTCGTGGTGGAGGCAAGAGAGAAGAGCGGCACCCTGATCACGGTAGACATGGCGCTGGAACAGGGCAGGGAAGTCTATGTGGTTCCGGGAAGAGTGACAGACCCCTTAAGCGGCGGCTGTAACAGGCTGTTAAAGCTGGGAGCGGGACTTCTTCTGAACAGAGAGGAATTTATAGAGGAACTGTGGGAAATCTGCGAGAGAAAGGGGCTGTGCGGCGTACGGGGAGCGGATCACGGCAGTCGGGAAAGCCGGGATACGGAAGCCCTGGGGCTGACGGAAGCTCAGCGGGCTTTGCTGGCGGAGCGACCGGAGCTGCTTACAGTGTACGGGGCGCTGGACTTTACGCCGGGCTCTGTGGAGCAGATAAGGGAGAAGCTTCCCGAAGAATACGGGGGAACGCAGATCAGTGTACACCTGATTCGCCTCTGTATGGAAAAACTGGCGGTGCAGGTGAGCCCCGGTCAGTTCTGCCTGGCCGGCGGAACGGTTCAGGAGGGCTGTGGATCTACGCTTAATCAAGCATCACTTTGACCAACAGGCGGTTCTCATCCATTTCCGCACTGATACTTCCGCCCATGGCTTCTGCGAATTGCCGACACAAATAAAGCCCGATGCCGCTGCCCTTGCTTCTCGACTTATCCTGTGTATAGAATCTTTCAAATATGCGCGTAACATCAACAGGATTTTTTACGGAGTTGGACACCGTTAAGATCACCTTTTTATTTTCCAGAGCGATATGGAATGTGATATCGCCGTCCGTATATTTTACTGCGTTTGAAATCAAGTTCTGGATCACTCTGTTTAACAAATTGTAATCAGCCGAAACAATCACAGGTTTATCCAAATCTTCGCAATGCGGTGAGATATTTTTTCTCTCAAAGACCGGCTGGTTTGCAAGTATCTGTTCGCAGAGTATCCCCGCTGCGTCCACTCTTTCAAATTGCGGGGTCAAGCCCTGCGATTCAAGCAGCGACAGCTCAAAAAAGTCATTGATCAATTTATTGCAATAGCGTGTCCGTTCCAGGCAGATGTTGATGATTTCTTTCTCTTTTTCGTCCTTACATTCTTTATCCGCCAACTGCAGATAACCAATCACTGATGTAAGCGGAGTTTTCATATCATGTGAAATATCTGCAATGGAAGATTTTAATGCTGCACTGGACGCATTGTTTTTAATGATTATCTGCTGCATTTTTTCGAGCAATTCATTGATTTTAAGGACCGCAGTTTCTAAGTCTTTATCGGCAAATTCAACAGTCACAAGCTGCGTATTTTCAATAGCAAGCTGCTTATGAACAGATTTAAGCTGCCGCTTTAGTCCGTAATATTTTCCCGCGAAAAGTAAAGCAGCGGCAAAAAATATTATAATAATGATATATTCCACCGCTGCCACCCCCTATTTTATTTCTGCTTTTCTAAGGAAACGCTGATTAATACCTTGACCAGCATTCCCCTTATCGACATCAC
>JAMPHT010000050.1 GCA_023663285.1 Bacillota bacterium | reverse complement strand
TTCTACTTTAGATATGCGTATTTATTCATCTGGCTACTGTGTGAAAAGTAACGTAAAATCAACCCAAAATCAACCGGAAATTAAGTTTGTGTTGAAATAGAATATAAAATGCTTTATAATAAATGCAATGTTAACGTGTCTTACGAATAACAAGAGAAAACTAATCGGGTGATTATGTGTATCATGGATGTGTATCATGGATGTGTATCATGGGACGGAAAAGAAACGGGGAGAGAAAATGCTTGCAAATCAGAAAATGACAGCAAGCGTTTCTGATGATAGAAAACAACATTGGCTGGGTGATGGGATATATTTGTACAGAGAAATATTTTATGCATTTCGCTGGATAAAGCTAATGTTTAGAGATTATTATGGCGATGAAAATATAAGAGAAGAATTACTGAAACGATATTCTGTATTGAATGTTGAGATTGAATATGATCCGGCGAGAATATTTAATTTAGATGATCCGGAGCATTATATGGTTTTTAAAAGAGTGGAGATGCAGTATAAGAAGAAAAGTGCTTTTTCATCAAAAATAGAAAAATATGAGTATTCAGATGGCGTGATCATTAATATACTGTTTAAAAATTTGAAATATGGCGAACACTATGATGCGGTTGAAGCAGTATTTCCTACAATTGAAATGAATGAGACGCTGGCGGGAAAGTCAAGAATCAAATTTATTAATGAATATCAGCTATGTATCAAGAATGACAGCATGATTCGTAAAATAGAAGATATAACAGACACTATTGATTTTGACAAGTATAGCCTTCGACTATCAAACTTTGAAGATTTTTTGAAAATCCATGGTAAGAAGCGCAATAATGCCTCTAAATACATGAATGGGCAGAAAGGTGAAAGATATGGTAAACGGCAGAATCCTTGAAGAAGAATTAAAAAAAATTGATGAATTTTTTGATGCTTTGAGCATGGAAGAATTTGAAAAAATGGCTATGGACTGTGGGGCAGGAATTATTGCGCCAAGTGATGAGAGTGCATATGTGGCGGCAGTTCCGAAACGTTATGCAAATACAGTGAATATATACAAAGATTAATAAGGTTGTATTTGCGAATAATGATGATTATAACGGGGAAGAAGTTGATATTGATTTTGATATGTCATCACATTGCCATATATCCGATGACGGTAAGGAAATGATGGTGGTATTAGGTATAAATATATTTGAACCTAAAGAGGAAAAGGTATATCCTTTCAGAATGTCTGTGGAGATAGAAGGGTATTTTAAGAGTAATTTTGAAGCTGAAGAGCAAGGCATAGAACAATATGAGAAAAATGCCGTTGCTATTCTATTTCCGTATGTAAGAGCGCATGTTTCTACATTTACGGCGAACGCGAACGTTACACCACTGATTCTTCCGACAGTGAATGTGAATAAACTGTTAGATAGAAAGAAACAGCAATGACAGTTATTGTCGGTACAATTTATACAGGAGGCCGCATCAATTTTTTTCTGGATTGATGCGGCTTTTTGAGCAGGAAAGCGTTTACACAGGCTCGTTTTATGCTATAATGTAAGGAGTGCAGATTCACAGGGATGAGAGGCACTAGACAGGGGGCGCAAGGTGAAAGCAGGCGGCCCCGAAGGAGAGAAGCAATGATCAATTCTCAGAAGTACTATGAAGATCTATATTTCAGCAGTGGCGACCAAAGGCAGCTTCTGCCGCATAATCAGGACGTTATCATAGATCTGCTGAACCAAAACGGTGCGGTGGGAGTGGTGGGGGTATATGATGAACCGGGGTATCCCATTTATTTTATATCCGGTTTTGCTCTGACGGCCATAGGGTACAGCTATGAGGAAATGATGCGGGTATCGGAAGGAAGATTCATCAACCTTGTTTTTGACAAGGACAGGGACCTTTTTATAAAAAATGCAGGGAACCGGGAACTGGCCTGCCATGAGTTCCGAATGGTCAGCAGTTCGGGAAAGAACGTATGGGTGAATTCTTTCAGAAAGGAATCCATGTCTATGGACCATCGGCGGATCGTCATAGCCTCCGTCAGAGTGGTGGAGGACGCCAGAAGGCGGGAGAGCGAACTGCTGAATGCGTTGACCAGAGGATACGACCGCATTATCTATGTAGATGTGAATCAGGGGCGCTACAGGGTGATCAAGAGCGAACGGGAGGACCCGGACGAGCAGGTCAGCGGGACCCTCGAAGAGCTTGAGGAGCTTCTGCAGCGGTACGGACAGGAATACATTGATCCTCAGAACTATTCCTTTGCTGAACTGCTGAACAGGCTGAATATTTTTGCCAATCCGGGAAAGAAGGGCGGCAATTATCAGGTGACTTACCGTGCCAGGATGGACGGAGAGTATCAGTGGGTGCAGTTTCAGGCATTTTACGGCGGCGCTATGAAGCTGGAGACAGGACATATCATTCTGGCGTTCAGGGTGGTGGACGAGGAGAAAAGGCGGGAGCTTGACGCAAACAGGATACTGTCCGATTCGCTGGCCAGGGCAGAGGAAGCCGGGCGGGTGAAGAATCAGTTTCTGTCCCGTATGTCCCACGATCTGCGGACCCCCATCAACGGGATCGTGGGTATGCTGGAGATTGCGAAAAAGAATAAAGCCGATCCGGAGAAAATAGAGGAATGCCTGAAAAAGATCTCATTGTCCTGTGACAACCTTATGAGTCTTGTACAGGATGTGCTTGATATGAACAATCTGGAGAGCGGCAGGCTGGAGCTTATGGAAGAGACCTTTCATCTGCCGTCCTTCTTAACGGAGGAGCTGGTCAGTATTGCGGACAGGGCTGAAAAGGGCGGGCTTACCTATGCTTTTGTTCCGGGAGATTTTCCCCATCCCAATGTGATGGGGAGCCCCAAGCATATCCTGCAGATCTTCGAGCATATTCTGGACAACGCCATCAAGTACAATAAGCCCAACGGTTCTATCCTCTTAAGCGGGCGGGAGGTGTCCGGCAACGAGCGGATGGCCACCTATGAGTTTGTGGTGGAGGATACGGGTATCGGCATGGAGCCGGAGTTTGCAAAGCATATTTTTGAGCCCTTTGAGCAGGAGCACAATGAGGCAAGGACGGAGTACCGGGGGACGGGTCTGGGAATGTCCATTGTAAAGAGGCTTGTGGATAGGATGAACGGCACTATTGCGGTGGAGAGCCGGCCGGGGGAGGGGACGAAGGTCCTGTTTACCATTCCTCTTAAGGTGTGTGAGGAAGCTGCGGCGCCGGAGACGGAGGATGTAGATCTTACGGGGCTGCACGTACTGCTGGTGGAGGACAATGAGCTGAATATGGAGATCGCAAGGTTCCTGCTGGAGGACGCGGGTATGACGGTGCTCTGTGCTGCAAACGGGCAGGAGGCAATAGATGTTTTCCGGCAGACAGAGGTAAATGCCATCGACGTTATTCTGATGGACATTATGATGCCGGTGATGGACGGGCTGGAGGCAGCGCGCAAGATCCGTCTGCTGGACCGTGCCGATGCGGAGACCGTTCCCATTATTGCGCTGAGCGCCAACGTCATGGATTCGGACATCAAAAAGACGAAAATGGCAGGGATGGACGAGCATCTGTCAAAACCCATCAACACCAGCCTGCTGCTGGGCGCCATAGCAAAATGTGTACATAGATAATCATAAAACCGCGCAGAGGCACAGGGAGGCGTCCGGGTCGTTTCCGGAAAGGTGCGTTGTAAAATAGCGGGAATTTCAGGAAAGTCAGGGAGGAACAATGGATATTATTCTGAAGATCAAGGAAGAGCTTAAGGTAGAGAAATGGCAGGTGGAAGCTGCCGTCAAACTGATTGACGAGGGCAATACCATCCCCTTTATCTCCCGTTACAGGAAGGAAGCCACAGGCTCCCTCAACGATGAACAGCTGCGAAATCTTCATGAGCGCCTTGTGTATCTGCGCAATCTGGAAGAGAAAAAGGAGCAGGTGCTGGGCAGTATCGAAGAGCAGGGAAAGCTGACGGAGGAGCTTAAGGCAAAGATCGTGGCGGCGGAGACAATGGTAGTGGTGGAAGATCTGTATCGCCCCTACCGCCCGAAGAGAAAGACCAGAGCCAGTGTGGCAAAGGAGAAGGGCCTGGAAGGACTGGCGGAGTATATACTGGCCCAGTCGGCGGAGGCGCCTGTGCTGGAGGAAGCGGCAAAGTATGTGACGGCGGAGGATGTGGAAGAGGAAAAAAGAGTCAAAACGCCGGAGGAGGCTCTTCAGGGAGCTAAAGATATCATTGCGGAGAGTGTTTCCGACAATGCGGATCACAGAAGCTATATCAGAGAGCTTACCATGGATGAGGGCGTCATCACCAGCACAGCCAGGGACGAGAAGGTACAGAGCGTCTATGAGAATTATTACAGCTTTGAGGAGCCGGTGAAAAGAATAGCGGGACACAGGGTCCTGGCTCTGAACCGGGGAGAGGCGGAAAAGATGCTGACCGTTAAGGTCAATGCACCGGAAGAGCGTATTTTACAGTATCTTGCCAAGAAAAATATCACATCTGACAATCCATATACTACTCCCGTACTGCAGGAGGTCATGGCTGACAGCTATGAACGATTGATAGCGCCTGCTATTGAAAGGGAGATCCGGAATACCTTGACCGAGAAGGCGGAGGACGGTGCAATCAGTGTATTCGGAAAGAATCTGGAACAGCTTCTGCTCCAGCCGCCCATTGCGGGAAAGGTGGTCTTAGGCTGGGATCCGGCTTTCCGCACAGGATGCAAGCTGGCGGTGGTGGATCCTACCGGAAAGGTGCTGGACACGAAGGTCATATATCCCACGGCGCCTCAGAATAAGGTGGAGGAAGCAAAGAGGGAGCTGAAAAAGCTGATAAGCAAGTATCATGTAGATCTGATCTCCGTGGGAAACGGTACGGCGTCCAGGGAATCGGAGCAGGTGATCGTGGAGCTGTTGAAGGAGCTGGACAGACCGGTCCAGTATGTGATAGTCAACGAGGCGGGAGCCAGCGTCTACTCCGCAAGTAAGCTTGCCACGGAAGAATTCCCTAACTTTGACGTAGGGCAGCGAAGCGCCGCCTCTATAGCCAGGCGGCTTCAGGATCCTCTGGCGGAGCTGGTAAAGATCGATCCCCAGTCCATCGGTGTGGGTCAGTATCAGCATGATATGAATCAGAAGAAGCTGAGCGAGGCGTTGAGCGGCGTGGTGGAGGACAGCGTAAACAAGGTGGGAGTGGATCTGAACACTGCTTCCGTATCCCTGTTGGAGTATATTTCGGGCATCAATAAGACCATTGCAAAGAATATTGTGGATTACCGTGAGAATAACGGGCGTTTCACTAACCGGAAACAGCTTTTGAAGGTTGCAAAGCTGGGTCCCAAGGCATATGAGCAGTGTGCCGGATTCATGCGGATCTTAGACGGTGATAATCCCCTGGACGCCACCAGCGTCCATCCGGAATCCTATGAGGCGGCAGAGAAGCTTCTGGATAAGCTGGGGATGACAATGGAGGATGTGCGCAACGCTTCGCGGGCAGCGAAGCATAATGTGTCATATTCCGGCGGGAAAGCCATACAGGGAGCGGATTCCAATGAAAAGACATCTGCATCAGAAAGAAATATGACAGGAAAAACGTCAAGTGTGTCAGGCACCGGAAAAGCAGCACAAAAGGCGATACAGGTGCGCAATACAAATACGGCTATGGGAAAAGCTCTGGCGGATGCTATTGCGGCGGCGGGCGCAGGCGTTGCAGGCGGAAATGGAAATGCCAGGGAAGGAGGGACTTCGGCAGAACAAAAAGCTGCGGGAAAAGGAGAGACCGGAACGGTCAACAGCCGGAACGGCAGCAGGGGAGGCGCATCCGTGAGAACGGCGCCCTCCGGCCTTGAACGGCGTATCCCGGATAAAAAGAAGCTGGCGGAGGAACTTGGCATCGGCGAGATCACTCTGACGGATATTTTGCGGGAGCTGGAAAAGCCTGCCCGCGATCCCAGAGATGATATGCCCAGGCCCATTCTGCGCAGCGATGTGCTGGATATGAAGGACTTGAAGCCGGGGATGATACTGAAAGGGACCGTGCGCAATGTGATCGACTTCGGTGTGTTTGTGGATATAGGCGTCCATCAGGACGGATTGGTACACATCTCACAGATCACGGACAGATATATCAAGCATCCGCTGGAGGCGGTCAGCGTGGGTGATATTGTGGAGGTGCAGGTGCTTTCCGTAGATACCGCCAAAAAGAGGATATCCCTGACCATGAAGCTGAACCGTGAGGGGAATAACCAGGGCGGGAAGTAGGACAGAAAGGGAGAAACGTAAGTTGGAGAGATCAGGAATGATGGACAGACATTTATTAAGTAAAAAGAAACAAGTGTTATCATTGTTGGGAATGTTGGGGGTATTCGGAATATTGCTGGCGCTGGCCACGGCTTTCGATCTTCAGGTAAGCCATATCCTGGCGGACGGGAATCTGGTGGCGGGAAGGTACTATTCCGTGAATCCGCTGTGCAGCGCCGTGGAGATCGCGGGCGCGTGGCCCATCTGGGTGGCGGCTGTCTTTGCGGCTTCCGTGCTGACTGTCTATTTTAACGAGAAGAAAGGATCGGGGCAGGTGTTGAAGATCGTCTTTTTCTGCCTCTCCGTGATTGCCGCTGCGTTTCTGCTGCGGGACGGACTGAAGTATGCCTTCCGGATATACGGCAGGGAGGAGCTTCTGGAGGGGCCGGGAACCTGGCTGGTATCGCTTATCTTTGGCCTGGCGGCAGCAGCTTTGACGCTGAAGCTTGCCTGCGGAAGGATCAGCCGGAATCTGGACAGTCTGCTGCCCCTTGCGCTGGCGGTCATGTGCAGCTGTTTATGTTACTTTATCATAGAAATCGTCAAGTCTCCCATGGGAAGGATGCGGTTTCGGGGGATGCACCTGCTGGGGGATTATTCTGCAGGCACGCTGTATACACCCTGGTATCAGGCAAGTAACGCAAGAAAGCTGCTGGAGGGCAGCGGCCTGGTGAAGGACTGCTTTAAGTCCTTTCCCTCAGGGCATACCTTTTCGGCGGGAATGTCCTATGTCCTCATTATGCTGCCGGATGTCTTTCCACGGCTTAGAACCGGAAAGGGGAAGGTATTGTCCTATGTGGTTCCGGTCTGCTACACGGGATTTGTGGGCTTTTTCCGAATAGCGGCAGGAGCCCATTTCTTCAGCGACGTGCTGGTGGGCGGAACACTGGCCTATGTGGCGGTGCAGATGTTCCGGTATGTGTTCCTGTACCGGAATGTGCGGAAGGCAGAGCAGACCCGGCAGGCAGCGTAAGGAGTGTGATTTATGAAGATAGGATCAGAGAAGGTCAAACAGAGAATATGGACGATTGGAATTGCGCTGGCATTGCTGGTGCTGGGAGTGCTGTCTTTTTTCTATTGGAGCAATAAAAAGCAGATTTGGTTTTGCGACGAGATATATACTTATGAATCAGCTAATGGCTTTGAACAGAAATGGCCTGCAGAAAATGTGGCTCAGTGGATGACGGGAACCGATGTGGAGGCGTTTTTTGCGGCGGACTGGGACAGGCTGGCGCTGAACGATATAACGATACGTCTTTACAATGACCATGTACCGCTGTATTTCTGGCTGTTTCGGATGGTTTCCTTCTTTTTTTTCCGGGGGAGCGGCACGATTTGGATCGGCCTCAGCATAAACCTTTTTTTCTATCTCTTTTTCATTGAAACGGTATATTTTCTGTTTCTGCGCCTGGTGAAAAAGCCTGTTGTGTCCGGCGCAGTAGTGGTTTTGGCGCTTATTGTGAATCGGGTGGCCATAGAGCAGGCTCTTACTTTGCGGATGTACATGATGCTTTTGTGGGCGGAAATGCTGCTATTGATCGCGGGGCTGTGGGTGCTGAAAAATGTCTGGCGTGATAAATTGTCTTCGACAGCTTTTCTTTTTCTATTTCTCATCAGTGTCACCGGTTTCCTGACTCATTATGATTTCTGGGTGTTTTATGCAATCATGGCGACCCTGTTCTGCCTGTATCTGCTGTTACTGGCATTTAGAAAGCGGGACAAGGGTTTCTGGCGTTCAAGGGCACTGAGAAGCGTATTGATATGGTGCGCTGACTTTGGACTGGCGCTTTATACCACAATACTGATCTTTCCGTACTGCAGATGGAATCTGAACCGTGGGAAAGGACAGATAGCGCTGCACTCATTGTTTGATTTTTCGGCGGAAAAGCTGGAGCGGATAGCGTGGGGATACAGAAGGCTGTCCGCGGCTGTATTCGGGGAAACAGTATCTGCGGGAGCGGGTCTGATCGTTATGTTTGGCTGTATCGTCGGCGGGGGGATCCTGCTGTATAGAAGAAAGGAGTACAAAATCCTGACGGGACTGGTTTTGACCGTCCTGTTGGCTCAGGCATATCAGCTTGTCATATGCTTTACCATGCCGGGGGCATCGGAGGAACGTTACCTTTGGGGCGAGATCACGATAATGACGCTATGTATGTTTGGGGGGGGTATTTGCTGCTGCAGGCCTGCATTTCAAAGATCGCGGATGAGAGGGTGCGCCGGATAAGCAAATACATAGCAGGCGGGGTACTGAGTGCTTGTATTCTGGCGGGTGAAGCAGCGGTCATTGACGGCGGAAGAGGAGTTGCGTACCTGTTTTATGAAGGAAAGGATGTGAATGTACTTAAAGGATATAGCAGTATTCCCTGGGTAGTGTATGGACCTACGGTGGATGTATATTCTTATTATGATTATTCCTATTATGATTGGCTGATTCCGGAGCGGATATGCTTTCTTACGCAGGAGGATACTGCAGAGGATAGAACAGCAATACGGGAGCTGCAGGGAGAAAACAGTTTTATTCTGTATACATATGAGGATTATTATCCGCATACACTGGAGCTTTTTGAGCAGGAACTGGGCAGAGAGCTGGAAGGCAGTTATCTGTTTCAAAGTACGAATTTGAGCGTATATTTGGTGACGGTACATCCGTGAATGATCAATTGTCCCTGACTTTAAGCCTGTCAGGGAACGGATCCTTTATGTATATTTTTGATTTTCCCGCCCAAAATAGGAGGTAAAGGAGGGCGGCAGATGAAAACTTTATTTCTGATGATAGCGGGAGGCAGCTATGGATTTCTGTCGTCCGCCGGTGTGTTTACCGTACTGGCTGCGGTGGGGCTGATTCCCAGGTTCGCAGGCAAGACCCATACGGCGGGAAAAGTCATCCTGTATGAGGAGGCAGTGATCTTCGGCACCATGACCGGCGCAGTCCTAAGCATTTTTTCCAGGTACTGTCAGTTTGGCGCCTGGTGGCAGGAGCGGTTTCCGCAGTACCTTGTGCAGCTGCATACCATAGGAGCCGTCTGGCAGGCGGTTTTCGGGCTGTTTGCGGGTATGTTTGTGGGATGCCTCGCCCTGGCTATTGCAGAGATGCTGGACAGCATTCCCATTCTGGCCAGACGGATCTCCTTTAGGCACGGCATCGGGCTGGCGGTTGTCAGTATGGCAGCAGGAAAGCTCTGCGGCTCTGTCTTTTATTTTCTGACGGAATTACACAGGACCGTTCAAGGGTAACCCTTCAAGACGGCACAGACGACGCTCCCGGTCTTACGGGGGCAAAGCGGCGGGGCGAAAGGAAGCCTGAACACCTGACATGGCGGGAAGGAGAGACAGAATGCAGAATAAGACGGTTTATCTGAAATGTGAGAGAAATGTGGAGGTACAGTCCCAGGATGTTTTCCTGTCCGATGTGGGGGAAGTCCGCTGTGCAGACGGGACGATCAGCGCGAAAATAAAGGCGCTGAAGGTGCATCATTTTGTAAAGGAAGGCGCCAGGCGGTGTGTTATCAGCACACTGAAGCTGGTGGAGCTGATGGAGAAGGAATGTCAGGATATCAGTGTGCAGATCGTGGGGGAGCCGGATGTGCTGGTGGAGTGGGTCAGCGTAAGCAGGCACAAGGGCTGGCAGCAATGGCTGCGGGCGGCGCTGGTCTGCCTGGTGAGCTTTTTTGGGACGGCATTCACCATCATGGCATACCACAACGACGTGGGAATAAACGAGGTGTTTACGCTTCTGTACACCATGGTGATGAACAGGGAGCCCCAGGGTCTGAATACTCTGGAGGTGGCTTATTCCATAGGGCTTGCCGCAGGCATTATCCTGTTCTTTAACCATGTGGGGGGCAGAAGGCTGACGAAAGATCCTACCCCTATCGAGGTTTCTATCCGTAAATACGAGGAGGATGTGGATAAGGCGCTGATCGCCCAGGCCGGCAGGGAGGGAAAGGAGAAAGAGGCCGATCAAGGCCCGAAAGGTCGGCCTTGATGCAAGCCATATTTTAGAAAATCTTTTGAAATGCCCCCGATAATTGTTAAGAAACAGGGTATAGAGTATATTATAAAAGAGGAGATCTAATGTAGGGTGTTTTGGTGATGAACAAAAAGAAAATCCATAAATTTATATTGTACGCGGCTCTGTTCATAGCGATCATGGGGCTGACCTTCTGGAACGTGTTCCGGGGACAGGACTTTGAGGGGATGTTTGGCGCCATCGGCGAGATGTCGGGGTGGTATCTGATCGCGGCGGTCTTTCTTGCCCTTTCCTTTGTGGCAGGGGAGGGATGTATGATATGGTATCTGCTTAAGAGCATTGGAGAGGGAAAATCCTTTTTCCGCTGTCTCTCCTATTCCTTTACCGGATTTTTCTTCTCCGGGATCACCCCCTCCGCCAGCGGCGGCCAGCCCATGCAGCTGTATTACATGAAGCGGGACGGCTGTTCGTTTGCTTCTTCCTTTGCGGTGCTGATGACCATCGCCGTACTCAACAAGCTGGCAATGGCGATGTTAGGCACGAGTATCCTGCTGTTCTGGGGCGGGCAGCTCAAGAGCCGTCTGGAGGGGTATTACGGACTTTTCTGTCTGGGGCTGCTGCTCCATATCGGTTGGGTGATCATCCTGTTTTTAATGATGTTCCGCTCTGCGGGGATCAAGAAGCTGCTGTACCGGCTGGAGCGTATCCCGGTTCGTCTGAAGATTTGGAGGGAGTCGGAGGAAAGGCTTAAAAAGATCGAGGATTTTTTTGCAGGCTATCAGGACACGGTGGATTTTCTGCAGGGACATAAGAAAATGATAGCCGTGACAGTGGCTGGTTCCTTTTTACAGAGATGCTGTCCTCTTGTGCTGGTCTGCGCGGTATACTTGGGGTTGGGCCTGCAGGGGAGCGCCCTGCACCATATTTTCCTGCTGCAGGCGGCGGTGTCCGTCGCTGTGGAAATGCTGCCGATACCCGGCGCCCAGGGTGTGACGGAAGCAATGTACGGCAGTGTGTTCGGGGGGATCTTTCCGGGGCATTATCTGGTGGCATCCATCTGCATCACCAGGGGGATCAATTTTTATTTTGTTTTGGCCATAGGCGGAGCATGGGCCCTTTTTCGTATGCTCCAGGCGAGAAAGAAGGACGGTGGACAGGAAAGCGCATAATACATAAAAAAATGCACATACTGATGAAAAGCTTTTACGGGAAAGGAAGGTCATCAGTATGGAAGAGATAAGGGAACGGCAGGAGATGCCGTCGCAGCAGGCGGCAAAGCTGCAGCAGGAGGCACAGCAGGATCCGCAGAAGCAGAAGGAATATGAGAAATATGTAAAAGAGGTCACGCCCACCCATAATCTGTGGCTTCAGATGCTGAAGGCATTTGTCACCGGCGGTATCATCTGCTGTATCGGGCAGTTTATTTTAAATTACGGGAGCAGTCTGGGGCTTGACAAGCAGACTGCCGGCAGCTGGTGTTCCCTGATCCTGGTGCTGCTGTCGGTGATCCTCACGGGCTTCGGCATCTATCCGAAGATCGTGAAATGGGGCGGCGCAGGGGCGCTGGTGCCCATCACAGGCTTTGCAAACGGGGTGGCGGCGCCTGCTATCGAGTACAAGGCGGAGGGCCAGGTATTCGGTATCGGCAGCAAAATCTTCACCATCGCAGGGCCGGTGATCCTGTACGGGATCTTTGCCAGCTGGCTGCTGGGGCTGGGATACTGGATCGGGACGTGCTTCGGATGGTGGTAAGTGTGAGAAGAATTTCTAATGCTCATGCCAGAGGGGCATAATGCGGATAAATCCGCATACAAAGAAATTCTACGGCGCAAGGAAGCGCCTGCTCACACTGAAGAATGCCAAGCGAACAAGTTCGCTTGGCATTCTTCTCAGAGCCGTTAGGCTCCGTGGGATTGGTTTGTGCCCAAGAGGGGGCATGACTGGAAGTAAGGATGTTTAAAAAAATAAGCGTTTCGGTGTTGACAAACCGGGACGCTTATATTATAGTGTAAGTGTATTAAGCAAGTTAATACACTTCAAAATCATAATACACTTATAAGCAGACGGATTTTTCGGGAAAGGGGAAGAGGAGCCCATGATTTTGTTGGATTATCGGGATAAGAGACCGATTTATGAGCAGGTTGTGGAAAAACTGGAACGGCTCATTATGGGGGGGGCGCTTGAGACGGATTCCAGGATGCCCAGCGTCAGGGCTATGGGGATGGATCTGGCAGTGAACCCGAATACGATCCAGCGGGCGTACAACCAGCTGGAGCAGGAAGGCTACCTCTACACCGTGTCGGGAAGGGGCAGCTTTGTTGCGCCTGAAAGTGAATGGCGGGAGGGCAAGAAGAAAAAGCTGCTGGCGGAATGGCGTCTTGTGACGGAGCGGGCCAGGGAGGCAGGGCTGACAAAAGAGCAGCTTGCCGGACAGCTGGATCAGATATACGAGGAGGTGGAGCAGGCATGATCGAGGTGAAGGAGTTAAGCAAGAGCTTTGATGAGATCAGGGCCATTGACAATATCAGCGCCCGCATTGAGGATGGGCACGTGTTTGGACTGATCGGGACCAACGGCGCAGGGAAGTCCACCTTTATGAGGATGCTCTGCGGCGTTCTGAAGCCGGAAGCAGGGGAGATATTGATCGACGGGGCGCCGGTGTATGACAATCCCGCAGTGAAAGAAAAGATATTCTATATTTCCGATGACCAGTACTTTTTTAAGAGCGGGACCCCCAGAGACATGGCGAAGCTGTATAAGACCTGTTATCCCGCCTTTGACGAGGAGAAATGGAAGGATCTGCTGCATAAGTTCGGCCTGGATGAAAAGCGGAAGATCAATACCTTTTCCAAGGGCATGAAGAAGCAGCTGTCCGTGATCTGCGGCATCAGCGCCGGCACGAAATATCTTTTCTGCGACGAGACCTTTGACGGCCTGGACCCGGTGATGCGGCAGGCGGTAAAGGCGCTCTTTGTCAGGGAGATCGACGAAAGGGGACTGACCCCCGTCATTGCCTCTCACAACTTAAGAGAGCTGGAGGATATCTGCGAATATGTGGGACTGCTCCATAAGGGGGGTATCCTGCTGGAAAAGGATATTGACGATATGAAGCTGAATATCCACAAGCTCCAGTGCGTCATCCGGGAGGAGGAGATGCTTAGGAAGATCAAAAACAGCCTGGATGTAGTGACCGTGGACAACAGAGGCTCCCTTTACACGGTGACGGTACGGGGAAATAAAGAGAGTATCCTGGAGTTCATGGAGCTTCTGAACCCTGTATTTTATGAGCTGCTGCCACTGTCTCTGGAGGAAATATTTATCAGCGAAACGGAGGTGAAGGGTTATGACGTCAAAGCATTGCTTTTTTAGAATGATGCGGGAGGATCTCAGACATAAAATGTGGATGCTTGCCCTCTCTATTCTGGGGAATATGCTTGCTGTCCCGGTGGTTTATCTGCTTGCCCAGGACAGATATGGAGTATCGGTTCAGAACCTGACGTATCGGGCCAATGATATCGGGCAATTCTTCGGCTACGTAGGGGTGGTATCCGGAGGCATTGCGGCGGTGGCAGGGGCGCTGATCGCGGGACTGTCCGGCTTCCGTTATGTATTTCATCGGAATATGATAGATACCTACCACAGCATTCCCGTTAAACGCAGGACGCTTTTCGGGGTGAGCTGGCTGAACGGCTTTCTCATCTGGTTCCTGCCCTGCATGGTAAGCATGGGGATCACACTGCTGTTAGGCTTAGGACAGCTGGGGAGCCTTAAGAGCACTGTGGCGGGTATGGCGCTGGATGAGAAGGAGAGAGCCCTGGTATCCTACTGGCCTACCGGGGCGGGACTGGCAGCAGGCGCCCTGCTTTCCATGCTGGTGCTGACGCTGGTGTTTCTGTTGGTGTACCATCTGGTGATCCTGGCGGTGATGCTGTGCGGCAATATACTGAATACCCTGGTGACAACGGGGACCATAGGCTTAGGCGTGTATGTCATATACTCTCTGGTCATTTCCTTTTGTCAGGAGTACTTTGACACCTTTCTTTATGCGGGAGACCGGGAGAGTGTGGGGTATGCCTCACCGCTGGTCTCCGCCGTCATGCTGCTGATGCGGCGGGGGATCTTCTTTAATAACGGAGAGACAGCTGCTTTTGTGAGGTCCTGCATCTTAAATCTGGTAATAGCCCTGGCGTTGGGAGCCCTCGCCTTTTTTGCTTATCTGAAGCGTCCCTCGGAGCTGGCGGAGCAGGGACTGCGGCTGAAGCCGGTGCGGTTCGTGATGCAGATCGCGGTGACGCTGGCGGCAGTCCTGACCGGCTGGCTGCTGTTTTATGAGCTGGGCGGTGCAGAAGGGCTTGCCTGGGGTGTTTTCGGGGGGCTGTTAGCGGGGATCGTGTCCTTTGGCGTGATGGACATTGTGTTTCAGATGGAGTTCAGGGCCTTTTTTGCCCACAGGGCACTGATGGGAGCGACGGTGGCTGCGGGCCTTTTCGCAGGGCTTCTGTTCTACTTTGACTGGCCGGGGTACGATGGGTATCTGCCGGAGAAGGAGAAGATCGCAGAGATCTCGGTATACGACTATAAATGCAATAATTGGTCCGGCGTGGTCTATTATGATATAGTGGATGACGCCCATCCGTTGAACCGGGTGCATATCCGGGACAGCGCCGGAGCTTATGCGTTTCTGCAGTCGGTAACAGACCAGGCTTCAGAGAAAGCGGATAGCCTGTCGGAATATGACAGAGAATATAGGGAGGACATACTTGTCAGGGTCACCTTAAGCAGCGGAAGGGCTTATTACCGACGTTACCAGGTGTCCAGCCTTGACAGCGATCCCGCCTGTGCATTGCTGGCCAGGCCGGAGTATCTGGATGTGAACTTCAGGCTGGAGGATAAAAGCTTTTACGATATCATCACGTTAAACAGGGGCCGTTTCAGCAGGACGCTGCGGGGGGACACTCATACAGGCGGCAGTCTGATCGAGGCGGTGTGCGAGGCATACAACAAGGATCTGGAAGAGCACCCGGAGGCTTTTATCCGGGGAGAGGGCAGGCTGCTTAGCATTATCAGTCTGGACAAGGAGGATACAAGTAACCGGTATCGGTATCTGGAGGTGTTTGAAGGTATGGAGCATACCAGGGAGGCACTGCGGCAGCATGGCTTCGGGTGGCTGGCGGATCCTGTGTCTGAGGAGACGGTACAGGAGATTCGGCTGGGACTGAATTATTCTATGGGATATACGGGAGATCTGGTGGAGGCGGCCAGAGAGCGTTACGGTGTTGTCTCCGAAGAGGATCGGGGAGAGATTTCCGTTGAAACGGTGAGCGAAACGATGCAGGATATGCCCGCCGCCGCAGAGACCTATAGCGAAGCTTCGATGTATGTTGATAATTTGTATGCGCTTTGCATTACGGACAAGGCCGAGATCCGGGAGCTTCTGGAGCTGATCTCCTATGAGGAGGGCTATTATTATTCCTACGGCGGAGCATTCCGGCCGGGGTATGTGGATATCACCATGGCGCTTTTTGGGGAAGAGGAGGAGCTTTACGTATATATTCCCCTGGGAGCATTGCCTGAAAAATATATTCTGAGGTTTGGAACGCTGCAATAGAAAGGTGTGTGTTGAAATGAGCGGAAGATCCATCGGCGGAACTATTTTGATCTACGGGGCGGAGGGAGCCTCCGAAATGCTGGAGTGTATGCTGAAGGGTAGCGGCTTCAGCGTGAAAAGGATCGATACGGGGGAAGAGCTGACAGAGCAGTTTACTCAGGAGGAGACGGCGGCGCTGCTGTTTGATTTTCAGACAGAGGCGGGAAACCATGCGGCGGCGCTGGGACTGCTGGCGAATTTAAGGAGAGCCTGCAACAAGCCGGTGATAGCCATTGTTGACAGGGAAAGGGAGATGCTTAGGATCCTGGCGCTGAACGCCGGGGCGGACGATCTGCTGGACAACGAGTGCTCCGCCATGGAGAGCCTTGCACGCATCCGGGCGCAGATCCGCTGCTACCAAAGGCTTACGGGGAAGGAAAACAGCCGTATCATAAAGCTGGACGGCCTGGAGGTGGATGATAGCGCAAAGCAGGTCCTGGTAAAGGGAAAGCGGGTGAAGCTGACCCCCACGGAGTATAAGATCCTGCGCCTTCTCATGGAGAAGCCGGGACGTGTGCTGTCCAACCGGGAGATCTACAGGCGCATCTGGAAGATGGAGCCCATCGGCGCAGATAATACGGTGGCGGTACACATCCGCCACATCCGGGAAAAGATAGAGGATGATCCCCAGGAGCCTCATTATCTTCATGTGGTCTGGGGACAGGGCTACAAGGTGGGATGACAGTCGGTGCTTTGTACCGTTACGTCGCGCCTTCAAGCGAAAGTGGGTCTGCATGGGAATGACTGTCAGCTGCCGCCGTCACGTCCGCGGGCGGAGAAACAGGGCTTCGGAATCCGGCCCTGTTTTTTTGTGTGGAAAACCAGGATGCGTTATGATATAATGGTCGCAGAGAAAAACAAAGTTTTTAAAATGCCAGAAACAAGGAGGCAGTGGGATGAAAACATGGTATATTGCTGTTTTGTCAGCTTTGCTGGTGGTGATGGCCGGATGCTGTGCTGCCACTGTAAAAAAGAAAAGCGAATATTCCGGCGTCATACTCCGGCTGATGGTGTCGGGGATCGTGGCGGCGGTCAGCTATATCCTTTTTTTGTTTTCCGGCAATCTGACCCAGGCGCTGCTCTTTGACGGGTTTTATTTTATCTGCACGGACTGGATGCTGCTCTGTATGCTGGGCTATGTGTGTCGGTATACGGACGTCCGGCTGCACACGCCCTTTTTCCGGATACTGCTTGTGGGGATAGCCGGGGCCGACACGGTTTCCATGCTGGTGAATATGCAGACAGGCCATATGTTCCGGCTGGAAGAGACGGTGCATGAAGGGACGGGACTGGTGTACTGGAGCGCGGAGTTTATGCCCATGCACTACTGGCATCTGGGCTTCTGTTATGTCCTTGCGGGCATCACCTTTGCCATACTGATCGGAAAGCTGCTTCGCACTTCAAAAATATACCGGAAGATGTATTATTACACGATCATTCCCTTTGTGGTGGTGCTGGCGGTGAATGCCGTCTGCTATTCCACGGATTATCCTCTTGATTTTTCCCTGTTCTTTTATGCCCTGCTGGCTATCTGTATCTGCTACGGTTCGCTGTATGCGGCTCCCCGTGGGCTGCTGGAGGATACGCTGGTCAATGTGGTGGCGGATTTCAATAACGGTATCGTCTGCTTTGATCTGAAGGGAAAGTGTATCTATGCCAATTCAAAAGCCTGTGAAATGTTCATGGTGGGAGAGGAGGACGGCTACGCTCGTCTGGAGCAGTATTACAGGGACTGGAAACAACAGAACCGCAGCGACAGCGAGGATTATGCCCAATGGGAGGAGGAGCATGAGGTGAACGGTGTTCCCCGCAGCTTCCACATGGAATATCAGCGCCTGAAGGATGAAAAAAATGCAGTCATGGGCGCTTTCTTCAAGCTGACGGACAGAACGGACGAAATCAGGCGGTTTCGGGAGGAACAGTACCTTGCCACTCACGACAGGCTTACCGGCCTTTACAACAGGGAATATTTTTTCCAGAAGGCAGGGCAGATCTTACAGCGCAGGCCGGATGTGGAGCGGTTCATGGTCTGCACCAACATCAAGAATTTCAAGCTGGTGAACGATCTGTTCGGCGAGGAGATCGGAGACAGAGTTCTGGTGGATCAGGCGTCCCTGTTAAAGTTTGCCAATTATGAGGACTGCATTCAGGGCAGGATCGGCGCGGACCGGTTTGCCATGCTGATTGCAAAGGAGCATTTTACGGAGGATCTGGCTGTCAAGACCACAGGACGGCTGCAGTATCTGATCAATGACAGCAATTACAAGATACATATCGTGCTGGGAGTGTACAAGATAGAGGACCCCGCCGAGTCGCCCCAGGTCATGTACGACAAGGCCAGCATGGCCATAGAATCCATTCAGGGTGATTATCAGAAAACGGTGGTTTATTATGACACGAATATTCTGAACCGGCTGCTGCATGAAAAGAGCGTGGTCAGCGAATTTGAGGACGCGATCAATGCGGGACAGTTCCGGATGTATCTCCAGCCTCTGGTGGGAACGGACGGCAGAGCAATAGGGGCGGAAGCACTTGTCCGGTGGATGCACCCGGCCCAGGGTCTGATCATGCCGGTAAACTTTATCTCCATTGTAGAGAAAACAGGGCTGATCATCAGGCTGGATGAGTATATGTGGGAGCTGGCGGCCCGGAAGCTGAAGGACTGGAAGGACAGAGGGCGTGGGGATATGAGCATTTCGGTGAACATTTCCGCCAAGGACTTTTACTATACGGATCTGTACAGGGTATTTACCGGGCTGGTGGAAAAGTATGATATTTCCCCCGGCAGCCTGAAGCTGGAAATTACGGAAACAGTGTTGATGACAGACCTGGATATGCACCTGAAGATACTGACAGGGCTGCAGGAATACGGCTTCTGCATCGAGATCGACGACTTTGGAAGCGGCTATTCTTCCCTGAATATGCTGAAGGACATCAAGGCGGATATTTTGAAGATCGATATGCTGTTTCTGCGGGAGACGGAAAATAAGGCCCGGAGCCGCGCTATTTTAAGCTCTGTTATCTCCATGGCGAAATCTCTGGATATGTCCGTCATTGCAGAGGGTGTGGAGACAGCGGAACAGAGGGATTTCCTCACGGAGATGGGATGCGATATCTTCCAGGGGTACTATTTTTCAAAGCCCATTCCGGTGGAGGAGTTTGAAGAGAGGTATATGGAGGCATAAACGTGAAGCTGACGTGTTTTGCAAGACCGCCTAAGTTTAAGAACAGATTGCTCATGGTGGTGATCGGAGTGCTGCTGCAGGGGTTTGGTCTCTCCCTGCTGATCAGGCTGAATCTTGGGACAGATCCCTGCTCCTGTCTGACCCAGGGAGTGATCCGTTTTGTGCCCATCAGCTTTGGAACCGCCCAGCTGCTGTGCCATCTTGTGACCTTTCTCTTTGTCATCCGGTTTGATATGAGTCTGATCGGCTTCGGGACCATAGGCAACATGGTCTTTCTGGGGTATATTGCGGACTTTTGGGGTTTAGTGTGGGACAATACCGTTCCGGCGGGCTTTTTTCAGCAGACGGGAGTGCGTTACGGACTGCTGATCCCTGTGCTGGCGGTCTTTATTCTGGGAGCATCCACCTATATGACCGCAGGGCTGGGCACATCTCCCTATGACGGGCTGCCCTTTATTATCTCCAATCATGTGAAAAAGCTTTCCTTTAAGGCGGTCAGGATGATATGGGATATTTCCTTTATGGTGATAGGCTTCCTTCTCGGCGGCGACGTTGGGATCGTCACGGTGGCGGTGGCGTTCTTTCTGGGTCCGGTGATCACCTGGGTGGGGAAGAAGCTGCAGAGGTTCATCCGGTGACGGCGGAAGGCTCGGAAGGCAGCATCGAAGGAAGGCGCGGGCATGAGGAACGGCTTCGGAGGCGGAAGAGGCAGGCTGCTGTGCGGCAGGCTTGGGCGCGAATCGGGAGAAACAGGCTTGAGGGACATATATGGAAGATAGATTTGAGAGGACCCGGCTGCTGCTGGGCAGTGAAAATATGGAGAGGCTGGCCGGGTCAAGGGTGGCCGTATTCGGTTTGGGCGGCGTGGGAGGCTATGTGGTGGAGGCCCTTGCCCGGTGCGGCATAGGCGCGCTGGATCTGGTTGACAATGATGTGATAGCGCCAAGCAATCTGAACCGGCAGATCATTGCCACGGTGAACACGCTGGGAAAAGCAAAGGTGGAAGCGGCCCGTGACAGAGTAAGGGAGATCGATCCGAACTGTCTTGTCAGCATCCATAAGGTTTTTTATCTGCCGGAGACGGCAGATCATTTTGATTTCAGGGAATATGACTATGTGGTGGACGCCATAGACACGGTGACGGGGAAGCTGCTGTTAACGGAGCAGGCGAAAGCGGCGGGGACGCCCATTATCAGCTCCATGGGAACGGGAAACAAGCTTGACCCAACGGCCCTGAAGGTGGCGGATATCTATGAGACAAGGATCTGTCCCCTGGCGAAGGTGATGCGCAGGGAGCTGCGGAAGCGGGGGATCGATTCCCTGAAGGTGGTGTATTCGGAGGAGGAGCCCTTATGCAGGGAAAGACCGCCGGGCAGCGTGTCCTTTGTGCCTTCAGTGGCGGGGCTTATCATTGCAGGTGAAGTGGTGAAGGATATTTTGGAAAAACAGGAACGGTGTAGTGCATCGGATAGGAAAGGAGCCAGTATGTATCAGATAATTGACGGAAAGAAAATTTCACAGGAGATCAAGGACGAGCTGAAGGAGAAAATGACCCGGCTGAAGGCAGAGGGAGAAAGCAGATGCCTGGCGGTCATCCAGGTGGGGGCGGACCCTGCCTCCAGCGTCTATGTGAACAATAAGAAAAGGGCCTGCGAGTATGTGGGTATTGAGTCCTTAAGCTATGGACTGCCGGAGGAGACCACGGAGGCGGAGCTGTTGAAGCTGATCGAGGAGCTTAACGGCAAAAAGGAAGTGAACGGTATTCTGGTGCAGCTTCCCCTGCCGAAGCACATAAACGAAGAGAAAATCCTCCTTGCCATCTCCCCGGAGAAGGATGTGGACGGATTCCATCCCGTCAGCGTGGGAAATTTAAGTATCGGCAGGCCGGGCTTTGTCTCCTGTACGCCTGCAGGAGTGATCCAGCTGCTGAAGCGCTCCGGCATTGAGATCGAAGGAAAGGAGTGCGCGGTGCTGGGGCGCAGCAATATTGTGGGCAAGCCTATGGCCATGCTGCTGCTTAGGGAGAACGGTACGGTAACGGTCTGTCATTCCAGAACGAAGGATCTTAAGGAGATCGCCAGGCGGGCGGATATTCTGGTTGCAGCCATCGGCAAGCCGAAATTTATTGATGAGAGCTATGTAAAGGAAGGGGCTGTGGTCATTGATGTGGGCATCCACAGAAACGAGAACAACAAGCTTTGCGGGGATGTTGACTTCGAGCGGGTAGCGCCTCACTGCAGCGCCATCACCCCGGTTCCCGGCGGAGTGGGGCCCATGACCATCGCCATGCTGATGCATAACTGCGTGGAGGGGTACGCTGGAAGGCTATAAAATCACCTGCCATCCATGACAAGAAAACTATTTGAGCCGCTAAAGCGGCAGGAGGGACAATATGGGAATCATAAAAGGGCAGATAACCGATAAAAACAACAAACCGGTGGAGGGCGCCGATGCAGGCGTGATGGATCGGAACTTTGAACCCGTGTACCGGACGGTAACGGATGCGGAGGGCCGCTACGCTTTGGAGATTCCTGATGGATATTACCCGTTTTTTATTGCGGTAAAAGCGTATGGAGAGGAAAATCTTGAGTATTGGTGTAATAATATTGAACTGGACGGGGAGCTGGAATTAAACTGCAGGATCGATAAGCTGGAGATATATGGTCTGAATGTTTTTGAGGTTAAGGGCGCGGCTCCGGCACTGACCATCTATTTTAGGCCCATGAGCCTGGTAAAGGTACAGAAAGGGGAGGCGGATATTGCCCCTGAGCTTACGGAGGAATCTATTACCTGCCTTGTAAACGGCGAGGAATGCAAGCTGTTGGTGATGAACATGGTGAAGGAATACACCTCGGAGGGTCTGCTTACCGGCTGCCTGATACAGGTTTCCCGGCCGGGCAATATGGCGGAAAGAAATAAATTGGACATAATCCTCCAAGATAAGGAAGGAAATCTGGGAATGGCGAGCCTGATGTTTTAATACCTTGTATTCTTGAAGAAAAATCCTGCCATATTTTTACATACATATTATCAGCAATATGGTATGATTCATATATGGAAAGTATCCATGACAGGGTGGCAGCCTCCTGGCTTATCCCGGCTTGCCGGAGTACAAAACGTACATAGTACGTTGGAAGGAGGCAAAATCAGTGATTTTGTCATTATTCAGTTTTGCCCTTTTCATTTTGTCCTCCTTGAATGA
>JAMPHT010000004.1 GCA_023663285.1 Bacillota bacterium | reverse complement strand
CAGACAGACAGACAGACAGACAGACAGACAGACAGACAGACAGACAGACAGACACTGATTAAGCTTTTACAGTATGTGTTTGGATATGTTATGCTACCGCTTGATGAGGCTGCAAATCTGTTTCGTGGGGAATATATCACGAAAAACACTACTCATGAGGGTAATGTGCCTGTAATTCTCGGTGGACAGGAGCCGGCATATTTCATTGATAAATCCAATCATGAAGGCGAGGCCGTTGTTGTGGCAAGAAGTGGTGCATCTGCCGGTTTTGTGTCTTATTGGAATGAACCAATATTTGTAACAGACGGCTTTGGGTACGAAGAAAAAACAGGGCTGACGGTTACAAAATACCTGTATTACGTTCTTAAAAATATGGAAAATGTGTTGAATAAGATGAAGCGCGGTGCCGGAGTGCCGCATATCAGTGGTGAAGCACTTGCCAAAATCATGCTGCCTATTCCGCAAGTCGCAGAGCAAGAGCGTATCATATCCATCCTTGACCGCTTTGACACGCTTTGTGGTGATATTTCAGAAGGACTTCCGGCAGAGATAGAGGCAAGACAAAAGCAATATGAATATTATCGTGATAAGCTCTTAACTTTCAAGGAAATAAAAAATTTAAAGAATTAAAATAGGAAAAGTAGGAATAAAAAACAATATAAAAATAACAATATTTAGATGGAGGTGTTTCTATGATAGCGATGCAAGGATATTATAACGGAACAGTCTGTGTTCCTGAAGAAGGAGAAAAACTGCAATTAAATCAAAAGGTGATTATTACTGCGCTTGATGAAATTGTTGTACCCAAAACACGTAAATTGGGAACGCTGGAAGGAAAAGGAACAGTAACATTTTCTGATGATTGGAATATGAGCGATGAGGAGCTGATCGGCGAATGAAATTATTGATTGATACACATTATCTGTTGTGGCTGTTTATGGATACTGCCAAAATTTCAGGCAAGGTGAAAGCGGCGTTGATGTCTGCTGATAATGAAATTTATTACAGTCAGGCAAGTTTATGGGAAATATCCATTAAATATTCCATAGGAAAATATGGATTAAAATTGTTTGAATATTAGATATGTGATAAGGGGCCGGACTAATGAGTATGTTAAACATGGTTGCATCCATGAATGAAAGCACAGTGGTGTCAGAGTACACGCCGGAGAGCAGGCGTTCCGACAGCTATCAGAGCGAGGCGGATCTTGAAAAAGAATTTATTCGTATGCTGGCAGAACAAAGTTATGAATATCTGCAAATTCATTCAGAGGCAGAATTGATAGAAAACCTTAAATACAAGTTAGAGCAGTTAAATGGCTATGATTTCACGGATAGTGAGTGGGAGAGATTTTTCCGGGAGTATATTGCAAATGCCAACGAGGGCATTGTGGAAAAGACACGCACCATTCAAGAAGATTATACAAAGGTTTTAAAGCGTGATGATGGAAGCACAAAAAACATCAGATTGATTGATAAGGGAAACATACATAATAATCGGCTGCAGGTGATCAATCAGTATGAAGTGCAGGGAAAAGTGGGAAACGAGGCGGAAGATAATGCCAATTCTGCGAATTATGATAACCGCTATGATGTGACTATTCTTGTGAATGGTCTGCCGCTTGTCCATATAGAACTAAAAAGGCGTGGAGTGGCAATCAGAGAGGCTTTTAATCAGATCGACCGTTACCAGCGTGACAGCTTTTGGAGTGGATGCGGGCTGTACGAGTATGTGCAGATATTCATTATCTCCAATGGCACAAATACGAAATATTATTCTAACACCACAAGGTTTTCACATTTGAAGGAACAGGAGAAAAGCTCCGGTAAAAGGAAAAAGACAAGCAACAGTTTTGAATTTACTTCCTTTTGGGCAGATGCAAATAATAAAGTGATACCTGACCTTGTAGATTTTACAAAAACTTTTTTATCCAAACATACGATACTGAATATTTTGACAAAGTATTGTGTGTTTACTTCAGAAGAACTGCTCCTTGTTATGCGTCCGTATCAGATAGCAGCTACGGAGAAGATATTGAACCACATTGAAATTGCCACAAATTATAAGAAATTGGGAACACTTGATGCAGGCGGCTATGTCTGGCACACAACAGGAAGTGGAAAGACACTGACTTCCTTTAAGACGGCACAGCTTGCAAGCCAGCTTACTTTTGTTGATAAAGTGTTGTTTGTGGTTGACCGAAAAGACCTTGATTATCAGACGATGAAAGAGTATGACCGTTTTCAGAAGGGAGCTGCGAACAGCAATACCTCTACTGCAATTTTGCAGCGACAGTTGGAAAACAAGGACAAGAACGGGAATTATCATGAATACAAAATCATTATAACCACCATTCAAAAATTGGACGGATTTATCCGCAAAAATAAAGGGCACGAAATATTTAACAAGCACGTTGTCCTGATATTTGATGAATGCCACAGGTCGCAGTTCGGGGATATGCACACGGCAATCACTAAGAACTTTAAAAAGTATCATATTTTCGGCTTTACAGGTACGCCAATATTCTCTGTCAATGCCGGAAGTGGCAAGCAAGCTGATTTGCGGACTACACCGCAGGCTTTCGGAGAAAAGCTGCATACCTATACGATTGTGGATGCCATTAATGACGGAAATGTACTTCCATTTCGGATTGACTATATTACGACGATTAAAGATAACAATAAAGCAAGGGACAAGCAGGTATCGGCAATAGATACAGAAAAGGCACTGTTAAATCAGTCACGCATTAGTGAGATTGTTTCTTATACTTTAGAACATTTTGCGCAAAAAACAAAGCGTAACGGAGGAGATAGTTTCGTATTTTCCATTCTGGAAAATGTGGAAGAAGTAGCTACAGCAAAGAATAGAAACAAAATAGAGGAAAAGAAGAATGAAATCCGTATAAAAGGTTTTAATTCCATATTTGCGGTTAGCTCCATTGAGGCGGCAAAGTTGTATTATACAGAGTTTAAGCGTCAAATGGAGAAATTGCCGAGAGCGATGCGACTTCGGATTGCCACGATATTTAGTTATGGTGTCAATGAGGCAGAGAACGACAGTTTTGTCGCTGATGATTTTGTGGTTGATGAAAATTCTGAGGATACAGATGGACTGGATCAAAGCTCACGGGATTTCTTGGAAAGCGCTATTGATGACTATAATAAGATGTTTTCCACTACCTACGATACTTCAAGTGACAAGTTCCAAAACTATTATAAAGATGTATCCCTTAGAATGAAAAACAGGGAGATTGACATTTTAATCGTTGTGAATATGTTTCTTACAGGATTTGACGCGACAACGCTGAATACTCTTTGGGTGGACAAGAATTTGAAGTATCACGGACTTTTGCAGGCGTTCTCTCGTACCAACCGTATTCTCAATTCTGTAAAGACATTCGGAAATATCGTCTGTTTCCGCAATTTGGAGCAGGAGACAAATGATGCGATTGCACTCTTTGGAAATAAAGAGGCAGGCGGTATTGTCTTGCTGAAAAATTATGCAAGTTATTACAATGGGTATGATGAAAACGGAAAGCATTATGAGGGATATGTAGAACTGATTGATGAGTTGCAGACGATGTTTCCGCTTGGGCATTTTTCAGAGCTAGGGGAGCAGGACAAGAAGAAATTTATATCTTTGTATGGTGCAATTTTGAAAATGAGAAATATCCTGTCTGCCTTTGATGATTTTGCCGGGCAGGAGATACTTTCTCCACGAGATTTTCAAGATTATCAGAGTGAGTATATAGATCTTTATCACGAGTTCAAACCGAAAAAAGGGGAAAAAGAAAATATCAATGATGATATTGTATTTGAAATCGAGCTTGTGAAGCAGGTTGAGGTCAATATCGATTATATTTTGATGCTTGTGAAGAAGTATCAGAAAGACGGAAATAAGGATAAAGAGATCATAGTTACGATCGAAAAGGCAGTCAATTCAAGCTTAGGTCTGCGGAGCAAAATAGTGCTTATCAGGGAATTTTTGTCAAGGGTCAATGCCGATACCGAGGTTGATAGAGAGTGGATGAAATATGTTGATGAACAACGGGAAAATGATCTTGTTGCAATTATTAAAGATGAAAAGCTAAAGGATAAGGAAACCCACATATTTATTGAAAATTCTTTCCGGGATGGAGTATTAAAAACTACGGGGACGGACATTGATGCGATAATGCCGGCGGTATCAAGATTTGGCGGCAGCGGTGCAGGAAACCGCACCGAAACAAAGAAAAGAGTTATTGACAGGCTGCTTGCGTATTTTGAGAAGTATTTGGATCTGGTCAGGTGAAAAGCGGCGTTATGATAAATTTGCTTGATTTTTCCTGTGGAATACAATACACTTTAAGAGTAGCTCAAAGCAAAAAACGGCTTTGAGAAAAACAGCCTGGAGGAGCAAAGAGATGAGTGTGCAGGAGTTTAAGCCCGTGAAGGAGGGCAAGGTACGTGAGATATATGACAACGGCGACAGCATGATCATGGTCGCCACGGACAGGATCAGCTGTTTTGATGTTATCCTGAATAATAAGGTGGACAAAAAGGGAGCGGTCCTGACCCAGATGTCAAAGTTCTGGTTCGATATGACGGAGGACATTCTTCCTAACCATATGATTTCCGTGGATGTCAACGATATGCCGGAATTTTTCAGGCAGGAGCGGTTTGACGGCAATAGCATGATGTGCAAAAAGCTGACTATGATCCCGGTGGAGTGCATCGTTCGAGGCTATATTACAGGGAGCGGCTGGGCAAGCTATCAAAAGGACGGGACTGTCTGCGGCATCAGGCTTCCCGAAGGGCTGAAGGAATCGGATAAATTGCCTGAGCCTATCTACACTCCGTCTACCAAGGCGGAGATTGGAGACCACGACGAAAATATTTCCTTTGAGCAGAGCGTGGATTATCTGGAGAAGCGTTTTCCGGGAAAAGGAAGAGAGTATGCGGAGAAGCTGCGGGATCATACCATTGCCCTTTATAAAAAATGTGCGGACTATGCGCTGACAAAGGGAATCATCATTGCCGACACCAAGTTTGAGTTTGGTCTGGATGAAAACGGAAATATCGTCATCGGCGACGAGATGCTGACGCCGGACAGCTCCCGCTTCTGGCCTGCGGAGGGCTATGAGCCGGGGCATAGCCAGCCTTCCTTTGACAAGCAGTTTGCCAGGGACTGGCTGAAGGCAAACCCGGACAATAACTGGACCCTGCCTCAGGAAATCGTGGATAAGACCATTCAAAAATATCTGCAGGGCTATGAACTTCTGACAGGAAAGCCGCTGGGGAAATGATTAGTATAGACCTTTTGGCTTCCAGCCCGCGGGAGAAGTGAGCGGAGATGAGTGATATGTATAAGCCTGAAACGGCAAAGTGATACAGGAGAGAAAATATGCGGGAATACAACGGAAAGACATACATTGAAAAACAGCCCCATACCATGGAGGAGCTGCTGGAGATCGTTGCCATACTGCGCAGTCCGGAGGGCTGTTCCTGGGACAGCGCCCAGACCCATGAATCCCTGCGGGAATGTCTGGAGGAGGAGACCGGTGAGGTGATCCGGGCGGTTGAGAAGAAGGACGATGAGAATCTGTGCGAGGAGTTGGGAGATGTGCTGCTGCAGGTGCTTCTGCACTGCGAGATCGCCAGGGAGAGAGGCGCCTTTTGCTTTGCGGATGTGGTCCAGGGGCTGTCAGACAAGCTGATCCGCAGGCATCCCCATGTGTTCGGGGATGTAAAGAGACCGGACAGTCCGGAGGAAGCGCTGGCGCTATGGAAAGAGGTCAAGCGGATGGAAAAGGAGGGAAAGTGATGGATCTGCGTAAGTTTGAGGATTTCAAGAACGGGTGTACCAGGAGTTTTCCAAAGGTCATTGATGAAATACTGAGAAAGAGGAAGAAGGAAGAGGGAAGCCGCTGTGCTATCGGGTTGATCACCACGGATGATTTTTATGGTTTTTACCCCACCTGGAAGCTGGGAGATAAGGTCGATATCCGTGAATATTTTGAGTGGGGAGGAGAGGGTATCAAGGCTGACACGGGTTTCCTCTATCAACCGCTTGTAGACGTTGTTGAAAGCTGTACAGAGATAGATTTTTGTGATCCGTCGGAAGAAAAATGGGATTTTGCCGTAAGTCTGCTTACAGTATTGCAGGCAGTCATCCGAGAGCTTCCGAATGAAATATTTCAAAAGAATCATTTCAGGAGAGAGGATGTCCTGTTCTTTGCAACAATGGGTGACGGAGACTATATGAGCGAAATGCTTGAGACTTCTGTCAAAATGTTCAATACCCAGGAAACCTTAGAGGCGTTTGAAGTCAGTCTGTAAAGAGGGGTATACTTCGGCAGCTTATGGACGGCATGGTGGAGCTGTTATAGCATGGAACAAAAAATCAAGGAAAAACTTGGAGATTTTTTCTGATTGTGCTATACTTAAGTTAAGGTTCATGTTATAATGTAAGCGCTTACATGATTGAAAATGCGTCAGGAAGTTCCTGCCGCCGACAGCATAGGCTGTCTCGCGGAGAACTTCCATTTCGCACACAGAAAGGAGAGGTGTGTCACAGTGGAATTGAGAACGGCAGTATCACCCAGAGATGTGAAGCATTATACCACAGAGCGCCTGCGCGAGGAGTTTCTGATCCGGAATCTTTTCGTGCCCGGTGAGATCAAGCTGGTATACAGCCACATTGACAGAATCATCACAGGAGCGGCGGTGCCTGTAAAGCCCCTTACCCTTACGGCGGGGGACGAGCTTCGGGCGGAGTATTTCTGCCAGAGGAGGGAGCTGGGAGCCATCAACATCGGCGGAGCAGGGACCATCACTGTGGACGGCAAGGTGTATAAGGTGGGCTTCAAGGAGGCCATGTACATCGGTATGGGGTCCAGGGAGATCATTTTTGCCAGCGACGACGCAGCCCGGCCCGCAAAATTTTATCTGAATTCAGCGCCTGCCCACAGGACCTGTCCCACCGTCCTGATCAAGCCGGAGGGACAGCCGGAAGAGGGCGTGGTCATCGTGAAGCCGGAGAACAAGGTGGAGCTGGGAAGCCTTGAGGATGCAAACCACAGGGTCATCTGCAAATATATCCTGCCCGGACAGGTGGAAAGCTGCCAGCTGGAGATGGGGATGACGAAGCTGGAGCCCGGCAGCGTGTGGAACACAATGCCCTGTCACACCCACGACAGGCGTATGGAGGTGTATCTCTACTTTGAGATGCCGGAGGACGCTTTTGTAATGCACTATATGGGCGAGCCCAATGAGACGCGCCACATTGTAATGAGAAATGAGGAGGCCGTCATTTCCCCCAGCTGGTCCATCCATTCCGGCTGCGGTTCCAGAGCCTATACCTTTATCTGGGGCATGGTGGGAGAAAATCAGGACTTTGACGACATGGACGGCGTCGATATGAAAGATTTGATGTAACAGTAAAACTATAAAATGTAAAAGCAAAAACAAAAATATAAAAAGGAGACAGACAAATGGGAGATTATTTGAACTTTTCACTGGAAGGCAAGGTAGCTCTTGTGACAGGAGCATCCTACGGTATCGGATTTGCCATTGCTTCCGCATACGCTGAGGCGGGCGCAACCATCGTTTTCAACGACATCAAGCAGGAGCTGGTGGACAAGGGCCTGGCGGCATACGCCGAGAAAGGCATCAAGGCCCACGGCTATGTCTGCGACGTTACCAACGAGGAAGCGGTCAACGCGCTGGTTGCACAGATCGAGAAGGAAGTAGGCGTGATCGACATTCTGGTGAACAATGCGGGCATCATCAAGAGGATCCCCATGACCGAGATGACGGCGGCGGAATTCAGACAGGTGGTGGACGTAGACCTGAACGCACCCTTTATCGTATCCAAGGCTGTCATTCCTTCCATGATCAAGAAGGGACACGGCAAGATCATAAACATCTGCTCTATGATGTCCGAGCTGGGACGCGAGACTGTTTCCGCATATGCGGCGGCAAAGGGCGGCCTGAAGATGCTTACCAGAAATATCTGTTCCGAGTACGGCCAGTACAACATTCAGTGTAACGGCCTTGGACCCGGCTACATTGAGACACCTCAGACAGCACCCTTACGTGAGATACAGCCCGATGGCAGCAGGCATCCTTTTGACCAGTTTATCTGCGCAAAGACCCCTGCCAACAGATGGCTGAAGGCGGAGGAGTTGACCGGTCCCGCAGTGTTCCTGGCTTCCGAGGCTTCCAATGCGGTAAACGGCCACATCCTTTACGTGGATGGCGGTATCCTGGCTTATATCGGCAAGCAGCCGGAATAGTATAGGAGGCTAATTTGACATGAAGATCGCTTTGATAAATGAGAACAGCCAGGCGGCAAAAAATGAGCTTATCTGCGCGACCCTGAAAAAGGTAGTGGAGCCCATGGGCCATGAGGTGTTCAACTACGGTATGTGCGGCGCAGAGGACCCGAATCCCTTAACCTATGTGCAGAACGGCATTCTGGCGGCTGTACTCTTAAATTCCGGGGCGGCGGATTATTGTGTAACCGGCTGCGGCACCGGCGAAGGCGCTATGCTGGCCTGCAATTCCTTCCCGAAGGTGCTTTGCGGACACATTGAATCGCCTTTGGACGCTTACCTGTTTTCCCAGGTAAATGACGGTAACTGTGTGGCCCTTCCCTTTGCTGAGAATTTCGGCTGGGGCGGCGAGTTGAACCTGCAGTATATTTTTGAAAAGCTGTTCTGCGCCCCCGGCGGCGGTGGCTATCCGCCTGAGCGGGTAGAGCCGGAGCAGAGAAATAAAAAGATTCTGGACAAGGTAAAAGAGGTGACTCATACGGATATGGTCACCATCCTGCAGAGCCTTGACAGGGAACTGGTAAAGGGAGCGCTTTCCGGAGAGAGATTCAAGGAGTATTTCCCTGCCAACTGCAAGTGTGACAAGATTGCGGCGGCAGTGAAGGAGATTCTGGCTTAAAGAGCGAAGCTCTGAATTGTTTGTGCCGCAGAGGCGGCGGAAAGAGGTAAGCAAATATGAATGCAGTATTAGAGCAGATCAGTAAGATCGGTATTGTTCCCGTTGTAAAGATCGACAGGGAAGAGGACGCTCTGCCCCTGGCAAAGGCGTTATGTGCAGGGGGACTTCCCTGCGCGGAGGTGACCTTCCGCACCGGTGCGGCAGCAGGCGCCATCAGGATCATGACGGAAAATTTCCCGGATATGTGCGTGGGCGCAGGAACCGTCTTAAACGCGGAGCAGGTTGACGCGGCGGTGGCAGCAGGCGCTAAATTCATCGTCAGCCCCGGCCTGAACCCCAAGACCGTAAAATATTGTATTGACAAGGGCGTGCCTATTACTCCCGGCACCTCCAGCCCTTCGGATATTGAGCAGGCTATTGAGTTCGGCCTGGACGTGGTAAAGTTTTTCCCTGCGGAGCAGTCCGGGGGACTGGCTAAGATCAAGGCTATGGCGGCGCCTTACGTGAACATGAAGTTTATGCCTACCGGCGGCGTCAATGCAAAGAACCTGACCTCTTATCTGGATTTCCCCAAGATCATTGCCTGCGGCGGCTCCTGGATGGTGCCCGGCGATCTGATCAACGAGGGAGCCTGGGACAAGATCGAGGCGTTGACAAGAGAGGCAGTGCAGACCATGCTGGGCTTTGAACTGGCTCATGTGGGCATCAATGCGGCAAACGAAGAGGAAGCCATGAAGGCGGCAAACCGCTTTGCATTCCTGTTCGGTATGCCTGCAAAGGTGGGTAACAGCTCCATCTTTGCGGGGACCGCGGTAGAGGTAATGAAAACTCCTTTCAAGGGAACCAACGGGCATATTGCGATTCGCACCAACTATATCGAGAGGGCAGTGAATTACATGAGCACCGTTCTCGGCGTGGAGTTTGAGGAGCCTAAGAAGGATGACAAGGGCAAGTACAAGGCCATCTATCTGAAGGAAGAGGTAGGCGGATTCGCAGTGCATCTGGTGCAGAAGTAAGGCTTCCGGGAAAAAGAAATAAGGAAAAGGGGAATTGATAACAATGGCAAAGGTAATAACCATGGGTGAGATCATGCTGAGACTGTCCACCCCCAATTTTGAGAAATTTATTCAGGCCGACGAGTTTGACATCAACTATGGCGGTGGAGAGGCAAACGTAGCGGTATCTCTGGCAAATTACGGACATGACGCTGAGTTTGTAACAGCCGTTCCTGCAAACGAGATCGGCGAGTGCGCGGTAGCGGCGCTGAGGAAGTACAATGTAGGTACAAAGCACATTGCAAAGTGCGGCGAGAGGCTGGGCATCTATTTCCTGGAGAGCGGTTCTTCCATGAGACCCTCCAAGGTGGTGTATGACAGAGCCCATTCTTCCATTTCTACAGCGACTGCTGCGGATTTTGATTTTGACGACATCTTTAAGGATGCGGACTGGTTCCATTTTACGGGGATCACCCCCGCTGTCTCCGACGCTGCGGCTGTGCTGACAGAGGAAGCCCTGAAGGCGGCAAAGAAGCATGGCGTAAAGGTTTCCGTGGATTTAAACTTCCGCAAGAAGCTGTGGAGCTCCGAGAAGGCACAGAAGGTCATGAAGAATCTGATGCAGTATGTGGATGTCTGCATCGGCAATGAAGAGGACGCTGAACTGGTGCTGGGCTACAAGCCGGGCAAGACTGACGTTACCAGCGGCGATCTGGAGCTTGCGGGCTACAAGTCCATCTTTGAGCAGATGGTAGCGGATTACAACTTTGAGTACTGCATTTCTTCCCTGCGTGTCAGCCATTCCGCTTCCGATAACGGATGGTCCGCTTGTATCTACTCCAGGGATACCAAGGAGTTCTACCATTCCAAGGAGTACAGCATCCATCCCATCGTGGACCGCGTGGGCGGCGGCGATTCCTTTGCAGGCGGCGTTATCTGCGGTATGCTGGACGGCAAGAACTTCAAGGATGCGCTTGAGTTCGGCGTGGCGGCTTCCGCGCTGAAGCATACCATTCCCGGCGACTTCAACCTGGTTTCCAGAAAAGAGGTGGAGACCCTGGCAGGAGGAGACGCCTCCGGACGTGTGCAGAGATAAGGAATAATCTAAATTGTTGTATTTGCCGTGTAAAGCGCCTTGATAATTAAATAAAGGCTTTGCACATTGCAAAATGATTGCTATAATCAATACAGATACAAAAGTCGATCCTATTTTTCGGAAAGTGGAGGTGATGATATGCCAAACGGTCTTGAAATCACGAAGGCGGCAATAGATGATTTTGAAGAGATTCAAGAGTATATGGCACTTGCAAAAAAAGAAAATGCCATCGAAACCTATGAAAGATTAAAGAAGAAATATTTATCATTAAAAGCCATTTTGCAGGTTTCCGGCGTTAATCTCACGGACATTGATCGAATCAAAGAATAATTAACCTACAACTAAACAGCAGTCAAAATAAGGTGTAAGGCTTTTATTTAATCGTTAAGGGTCTTGCACCTTTTTAATATTTCTACTAATCAAGAAACAGGAGAAATAGTATTAAAAGCGCTGTCCGATAAAAAAGTGACCAAAAGTGACCAAAATATAATCGACTTTTTAAGTAAGAAAAAAGCCGAAACCCCTGATATTTCAAAGGTTTCAGCTACAAAATAAGTCATGCGGAAGATGGGACTTGAACCCACACGATATTGCTATCACAAGATCCTTAGTCTTGCTCGTCTGCCAGTTCCGACACTTCCGCATACACAGCATATGCACTGCGCAAATATCATCATAGCATTCCTCCTGTGAAAAGTCAATCATTTTTTGTTCAGCCAATAGAATATCCCTCCGCTGATGCACCCCGCAAGAAGGATCACAAGAATATCTGCAGGTGCAAGCACTATCGCCGGAAGTCCCCGGAAGAAAGGTCCGCTCCCGAAACGATATAAGCCGCCCCTCAGGAGGATCATTTCCCCGATGTACATGATCAGGGTGATCAGAGAGGAAACAAGGGCGGGCAGAAAAACAGACCATACCCTTTTCCTGCCCAGAGTAAAGGAACCGGTAAAAGCGCCCATTGTCACTCCGAAAACGATAAAGAATAGCATCATCAGAGCAGCGGAGACCGCAGACACGGTAAGCTCCCATGTGCGGTAGAAAGCGGTAAAGCAGGCCCATATGCACATCCCAAGAAAGACAGCGCTGCAGACAGCCTGGATGATCAGAGACCTTTGACGGCTTTTATCACCGGTACGGATCATTTTTGCAAAGCCGTAAACACAGTTTAAGATGGAAAGAATGATCACCACCGAAATAATATAAAAATGCAGCTTGAAGGCCGGACTGTAGCCGCCCAGCAGAACGTCAACGGCTTCCCATGACCGAGCCTGATACATTTCAAACGATACGCACAGAGACATCTGCCAGCTTTCAAGGGATACGCTTTCCTGCGCTTGAACCAGGATTTTTGTTTCCATCAGTCTTTCAAAGAGAAAAAACACCCCCACACTGCAAACCGAAGCACCGCAAAAGTCGAATTTCCTGAAAAGCCTATGGAACAGCGGCATAAGGAAAACAGCGAAGATAAGCGCCAGTGAGATAGGGGTGTACGGGATGACATATTTGGGATATTTCTCCATGGGAACGGTTCCGCTTTGGAGCATTTCAGATACTGTGCGGATGCCCATGAGCAGCGGATAAAATGACAGGACAAAGCACCCGATACACGAAAAAATATAATATTTGCGAAAGCTGCTGTTTCTCATAGTGTCCTCCCATGCCGCATTAGCGGCTCAATATAGATATATAGTCCATATTATCATAGCGTTCGGAGGCTGTCAAAAGATCCGGCCGGTAAAATCAGAAATATTTCCGGTTGTAGGGTAAAATGGGATATGATATTATTTATAAGATATTATTGAAAAAAGTGGCAATGTGAGAGGTCCGGGCAACAGAAGCGGGGGAAACAGAATGAAGCTTAGCATTATAGTGCCGGTCTATAATATGACTGCGGATGGGAAATTGGACTTTTGTATCCAATCCCTGTTAAATCAGACAATAAAGGACTATGAGATCATAGCCGTGGATGATAAGTCCACGGATTCTTCTCTGGCGGTACTTAAGGGGTGGGAGGAGAAATTCCCGGAGAAGATAAAGGTGATTGCTTCACCGGAAAACAGAAGGCAGGGGGGAGCAAAAAATCTCGGTCTGGCAGCGGCGGCAGGCGCCTGGATCGGCTTTATGGACAGCGACGACTGGGCGGCTCCTGATATGTATGAAAAGCTGTTAAATAAGGCGGAGCAGACAGGCGCCGACATTGTGGGCTGCGATTATACGCTGGTGCAGGAAAAGACGATGAACCGGGGAAAATGCTGCCTTAATAATTCCATGGAGCAAACCGGCGTGTGGGATACCGAAAAACGTAAAAAAATGATTTTAGACCCCGGAAGCATGGTGATAAAAATATATCACAGAGATATTTTTACTAAAAATAAGATTCAGTTTCCAGAGCACATATTCTATGAGGATAACGCCATAGGGACGATCACGATGCTATATGCCGAGAGGTTTGAGAAAGTGGAGGAAGCACTGTATTATTATTATCAGCATCCCGCGTCCACGGTCCATACCATCAGTGAGGAACGCTGTCTGGACAGAATGAAAGCAGCGGAGATCTATAGGGAGGAATGTCGGGAAAGAGGATTTTATGAAGCATACAGAGAGGAGATCGACTACAAATTTTTTGAACTTTTTTATAAGAACACATTGTTTTCTTATATGCAGGGCTGTCAGAAAACGAAGCTTTCATTTATCAGGAAGCTAAAGAAAGGACTGCTGGAGCAGGTCCCCGATTTTCCGGAAAATCAGTATTACCGGCAACATACTGATGCGGAAAGCAAAAAGCTGATCCAAATGCACATGAGATCAGACATTTACTTTTATGTGTATTATAAATTGCTGCATCTGTACCGAAGGGTACGGTATGGAAAATCCAAATCGCACACGGAAGAACGCAAGAGGGGGCTTTAGCCCACCTCTTTGTGCAGGCATGACCGGAAGTATGAAAGTAAACCTTCAAATATTGACGGGTATGTGTGTTGAAGCACATAAAGGAGCATAAATATGAACGACAGGATATATGTCTGCCACACCTATTATCATGCGTATGTGGCATTTTTAAAAGAATTGCAGATGCGGCGGGAGAAAGGCATCGAAGCGGCAGGAGAGGCGTCGCTGGTACTCAGCAGTATGTCCAATGATTTTGAACAGTTCGGTGAGCGGGTAAAAGCAGCCGGATTGTTTGCTGATGTCATTCCCTTTGATGAAAAGCGGGAGGATGCGTTTCCGGAGCTTCAGGCATTGAGGAAGGATCGGGGAAATATCATGTCAAATATGTGGCAGCGCATTCGTTTTACAAAGCGTTATGCGAAGCTGGAAGCGCCGTTCGTTCCGGTAGATTTCAGAAAATATAAGGATATTTATGTGTTCTGCGATTCGGACCCCATAGGGTATTATCTGAATCAGAACAGGATCTGTTACCATGCCGTGGAGGACGGCTTGAACTGTCTGGTTCACTTTGATGCGGCAAGATATGATAACAGGGGACATTTCGCTTTGAAGGCTTTTCTGTCCAAAAGGCTTAACCTGATCTTTGTACAGAATGGTTATGGAAAGTATTGCCTGGATATGGAAGTGAACGATATTTCGGCGATCGCCTTTCCCTGCCCTTATTATAAGGAGGTGCCCAGGCAGCCGCTGGTGGATGCGCTGACAAGAGAGGAGAAGGATATCATTCTGAGCGCCTTTGTAAGGGATATGGACGCTCTGATGAAGAAAGCGAAGGAGTGTGAAGGAAAGGAAAGTAAGATACTGATACTGACAGATCCGCTCTGCTCATTGGATGTCAGGGAACGGTTGTTTAAAGATATTGTGGAAAAATATGAAAAGGAAGGGCAGATATTTATCAAGCCTCATCCGCGGGACATATTAGATTATCGTAAGGTTTTTCCGGGGTATCCGATATTTGACGCCACAGTGCCGATGGAAATGCTGAATTTTTTTGAGGATCTGCATTTTGACCAGGTGGTCACCGTGTTTACGGATCTGAAGGGAATACAGTTTGCGGACAAGCTTGTCCGGCTGGGAGACGAGTTTATGGATAAATATGAGGACCCGGAAAAGCATAACCAGAATAAAAGGATGGGGATCACAGAGAAATGACCTGTTACAGAAAAATGGCGGATAAAGAATAAAAAGTGTGCTTGACTTTCCTGTACGCAGGGACTATAATAAAAACGCCTGATTTAAAACACTTGTTTTAAAACGAACGATTTTGGAACAGAAGTGTGAATGCGGCGTTCAAAAAGGAGGGAGAGCTATGCCGCCAAAGGCAAAATTCACAAGGGAAGAGATCATAGAGGCAGCCTTTGAGCTCGTCAGGGAGGAAGGCTTTGACGTCCTGACTGCAAGAGCCCTGGGGGAAAAGCTGGGGAGCTCGGCACGGCCTGTTTTTACGGTGTTCCACAATATGGAGGAGGTACAGCAGGCAGTGACGAATGCCGCCAGGGCCCTTTACAGGGAATACATTCAAAAGGGCCTGTCGGAAGATCCCGCCTTTAAGGGAGTGGGGACCCATTACATCCAGTTTGCCATCAGGGAGCCGAAGCTGTTTCAGCTGCTTTTTATGAAGGAGCAGAGTCAGGTCCCTGAGCTTGTGAATGTACTTCCGCTGATCGACGAGAGCTATGAGCAGATCCTGTTGTCCGTACAGGAGGGCTATGGGCTGGGCAGGACCGACGCTGAAAAGCTGTACCGCCATCTCTGGATATACACCCATGGTATCGCGGCGCTCTGCGCCACAAAAATATGCCGTTTTACGGGTGAGGAGATCGACAGGCTGATGACGGAAGTATTTACGAGCTTGTTAAAGTGTGAACGGAATGAAGATTTTCTAAGGTTGGAAAGAGGGGGTGTACCCACCTCTTTGGACCCAATCTAAGAAAATCTAAGTCATTCCGGAAAGAATCCGCAAGCGGATTCTTTCCGGTTTGGCAGCGGTTCATGAATTGTTCTTGACAATAGAATCAGCCTTTTGATTCTATTGTATGTGCTGCCGGAGGCGGCATGACTGGAAGAGTGAGAAGAGAGAGGGAAAAGAAAATGATCGAGGTAAAGGATATACATAAGTTTTACGGAACCGGTGAAAGCAGGTTTCAGGTATTAAAGGGTATCAGCCTGAAAGTTCAGGACGGGGAGTTTGCAGTGATCCTAGGAGCATCAGGTTCCGGGAAATCCACCTTTCTAAATGTGGTCTCAGGGCTGGAAGTGCCGGACAGCGGCAGCGTGGTCTACGACGGGAAGGAGATCACAGCCCTTTCCGACCGGGAACTGACGGAATTCCGCAGGGAAAACGTGGGCTTTATTTTTCAGCAGTATTATCTGCTGCCGAATATGAATGTGGAAAAGAATGTGAAAATGGGCGCAGACCTGGCAGGCAATAAGGATTATGAGACAGTGCTGCAGGCCGTGGGTCTTGGGGAAAAGCTGCACAAATATCCCGGTGAGCTGTCAGGCGGCGAGCAGCAGCGGGTGTCTGTGGCCAGAGCCCTGGCGAAAAAGCCGAAGGTCCTGTTCCTTGACGAGCCCACCGGCGCGCTGGACGAGCAGACGGGGCGGCAGGTGCTGGATTATATTGCCAGGCTGCAGAAGGAATATGGATTTACCATCGTGATGGTGACTCATAATCAGAACATTGCCGAGATGGCGGACACTGTGATCAAAATGAACAGCGGAAAAATATCTGAGGTCACTGCAAATGAGCAGCAAAAGACCGCATATGAGATTGGGTGGTGAGAAAATGGTAGTAGGGATAAAGGATACGGCAAAGCTGATCGGAATCATCATTATTTCCTCCTGTGCGGTATTGGTATGCACTATGTTTTTGAATTATTATATTGATGTGACAGGCGTCCGGGAGGAGATCACATCGGAATTGGCGATGATCTTCTATGAAGCCCAGCTGTCCACCGCGAAGGTGGTCTGTATGGTCAGCGGCGGCTGCCTGCTTGTCACCTCGGTCATCATGCTGCTGTTTTATATCAGGCAGTACATCGACGCCCACAAAAAGGAACTTGGCATACTGAAGGCGCTGGGATATTCTAACTTAAGGATCGCCGGGAGCTTCTGGGTGTTCGGCAGCAGCGTCCTGATAGGAACAGCCCTGGGCTTTGCAGGCGCGTTCTGCATCATGCCCGCCTTTTACCGGGTGCAGAATGAGGATAAGCTCCTGCCGGAAATGGCTGTGGGATTTCATCCGTCTCTGCTGCTGTATCTGGTGGCGGCGCCTGCGGCGGCGTTTGCCCTTCTGGCAGTGTGCTATGCCTGGTACAGGCTGAAAATGCCGGTCATGAGCCTGCTGCGGAACAGTGAGCCGGAGCGCGCAAAAACGCGGAAGCCAGGGAAAAAGGAGGCGGCCGGGCAGGGCGGTGACAGCCGAAGCGGCGGTTCATTCCTTGAGGATCTGCGAAGGAGCACCCTGCGGGACAAAAAGGTGCTGGCATTTTTTATCCTGTTTGCGTCCTTCTGTTTTTCTGCTATGACCCAGATGTCCTTCAGCATGAAGGACCTCGCCAGCGTTATGATGGGAGCCATGATAATGCTGATTGGACTGGTCCTGGCCTGCACCACTCTGTTCCTTGCCATTGCCACAGTGATCAACGGCAACAGGAAAACCATTGCCATGATGAGGGTGTTCGGCTATTCCCGAAAGGAATGCGCCAGGGCGATCCTGGGTGGGTACAGGCCGACCGCCTATGTGGGCTTTGCCCTGGGAACGGTGTATCAATATGGGCTGCTGCGCATCATGGTTGACATTGTGTTCAGGGATATGGAGGGTATGCCTGTCTATGAGTTTGATTTCCCTGTCATGCTGCTTTCCTTAGGGATTTTCATTTTTGTCTATGAGGCGGTGATGTATGTCTATTCCGGGCGGATAAAGAGGATCTCCGTCAAGGAGATCATGCTGGAGTAGAGTCTCTGCCGGAGCAGATGAAAATAGCAGCAGATGAAATTATAAAATTTTGGTTGACAGATTGGGAAAATCTGTTTATAGTAGTCTTTGTAACTGAAAACGAAAATGAAAGAAAGGAGGCAATGAAGAAATGAAGCTAAGAAAGAATCAGGTAATCAAAAAGCAAAGCAGTCAATGTATTGTCTCCCGGAGCGCAGGTGCATGGAGTCTGTAGACAAATTTTTGTCCTGACAGAGCAGTGTGTACGAATAGTCGGATAGGTAGCGGCATGACATACGTTGGTATGGTATGCCGCTTTTGTTGCGCCTTGCGGCAAAAACATGACGACTTACGAATCGGGGGATCTCACAGGAACAAACATATGCGTGCCAAAGCACGTAGAGGGGTGCAGATATGAATTTACCGGGCAGTTTTACGACAATATTGGAAAAGTATGGGATCGAAAAGAACAGTGTGGTGTTTGCGGCCATGGCGGATCTGGACGAAGAATTTCGTTTTGCAGATTCTATTGTGGCTATCACGGACAAAAAGCTGATCGTGGCCAGGTATCCCTACAGAGAAAGAAAAGAATACCGTCTGGGCGGATATGACAGCTGGGCGGTGCAGAACGCCAAAGACAGCGTGGAAAAAGCGGCGGAGCCTGCCGTGCTTTTTTACGAGCTGGAGGATGTGGAAGAGCTGCAGGTGCTGCGCCAGGTCAGCACAGGAGTGCTGATGGGGAAGATCAAAGGGACGGAGCAGTATCTGTGCCAGTTTTCCAACACAAAGATGGAGGCATTCATGCGGATGTGCCGCCTGCTGGAGAAAACCAGAAAGGGCGAGGAGATCACGAAGGAGGATCTGGATGTCAAGCGGGGCAAGGAATGCTGTCCCAAATGCGGCATGATCTATCCGGACCAGGAGCGGAAGATTTGTCCCAAGTGTATGGATAAAAAGTCCATTCTCTGGAGAATAGTAGGTTATTTTAAACCCTATAAGGGGAAGCTGGCAGTCATGATGTTCTGCTATCTGGCTACGGCGGGCCTGAACCTTGTGTGGCCCTATTTGAGCGGCACGGTCCTGTATGACAGGGTACTGGAGAAGGACGAAGCCTTTCTGGCTGCCTTTCATGTTCCGGCAGGCAGATTTGTGCTGGCGCTGGGCATTTTGGTCCTCACCATGATACTGACAAAGGTGCTGATCCAGGGGCTGGGTATCTTACAGGGAGCGCTGACGGCCAGAATAGCGCCGGAGGTGGTGAGTAAGCTGAAGGGCCAGGTCTTTGATTCCATGGGAAAGCTGTCCATCAGCTTTTTCACCAAGCGTCAGACCGGCGGCCTGATGACCCGCGTTTCAGATGATGCAGACGAGGTATCCAGCTTTTTCATAGACGGTATCCCGTACTTTTTTATCAATGTGGGTACCATCCTTACCACCTGCGTCATTATGTTTATTTTAAATCCGCTGCTGGCGGCTGCAGCCATTGTTCTGATGCCGGTGCTGTTCTGTATCAGCTACTACATGATGCCCAGACTGTGGCATTATTACGGAAAACGGCACCGGGCCAACAGACGGCTGAACAGCCAGATGAATGAGAACCTGACCGGAGCGAGAGTGGTAAAGGCTTTCGGCCAGGAAGAGCAGGAGATGAGCCGCTTTTCAAAGAGCAACACCAGGGTGCGGGACGCCGAGGTGGATGTGGCGGGCTATGACTGCCGGTTTTCGGCGCTGTATTATCTGGTGGAGGACTTTCTGACCTTTCTGGTCTGGGCGGTGGGTTCGGCCCTGATCATCAGCGGTTCCGACATGGAGCTGGGGCTGCTGATCACCTTTTCCGGCTATGTGGGGCAGCTGAAAGGTCCGCTGGAGTTTATGTCCAGGATCTTCCGCTGGTATACCAATGCCATGAACTCCGCTCAGCGTATGTTTGAGATCATAGACGCCGTGCCTGAGGTGAAGGAGGCGGCGGAACCGGTGCGGCCGGAGCGGCTTAGGGGTGAGATCGAGCTGAAGAACGTTACCTTTGGCTATGAGCCCAACAAGCCGGTGCTGAAGGATGTGAGCTTTCATGTGGGAGTCGGCGAGGTGCTTGGTATCGTGGGGCGCTCCGGTGCAGGCAAGTCCACCCTGGTGAACCTGATTTCCCGTCTGTATGACGCAGAGGAGGGAGAAGTGCTGGTGGATGGCATCAATGTGAAGCAGTACGGCTTTAAGGAGCTGCGGAAAAATGTGGCTATGGTTTCTCAGGAGACGTACATATTTATGGGAACGGTGGCGGAAAACATCGCCTACGCCAGGCCGGATGCCACCAGGGAGGAAATCATAAATGCGGCAGTGCAGGCCAGTGCCCATGATTTTATCTGCAAGATGCCCCAGGGGTATGACACGATCATCGGCGCATCCAGCCGCGCCCTGTCCGGAGGTGAGAAGCAGAGACTATCCATTGCCAGAGCCATTCTTGCGGACCCGAAGATATTGATTCTGGACGAGGCCACGTCGGCGGTGGATACCGAGACGGAGCTGGCAATCCAGAAATCCCTGGAGCGGCTGGAAAAGGGCAGGACGGTGCTGTCCATTGCCCACAGACTGTCAACGCTGCGCAACGCCACTCATCTGATCGTCATTGACGACGGGCGTGTGACGGAATCCGGCACCCATCAGGAGCTGATGGCAAAGAAGGGGACCTTCTACAAGCTGAGCGAGCTGCAGACAAAAGCGCTGGCTATGCGGGGTATAGAAGTGTGAACGGAATGAAGATTTTCTAAGGCAGCAAAGTACACTGCCTAAGAAAATCTAAGTCATTCCGGGAAGAATCCGCAGGGCGGATTCTTCCGGCTCTGCGGCAGTTTTTGCTCAACAGCCAAAAGCCTGATTCTCAGGCTTAGCTGTTTCGCAAAGAAATTCTACGGCGCAGGGAAGCGCCTGCTCACACTGAAGAATGCCAAGCGAACAAGTTCGCTTTGGGCAGGCATTCTTCCCGGAGTCGTCAGACTCCGTGAGTCGTCAGACTCCGTGGGATTGGTTTGAGCCTGCTGCGCTGGCGTAACGAGATATAGGGAAAGAATAACAGATAAAGAGGTGTATATATGGAAGAAAACAGAGAGAATGCAATGCCGGACCTGCTGGATCTACAGGAATTTGACGAGGAGGCATTGAAAAAAGAGTCGGAAGAGGTGCTGCAGATGCGGTTCCTCACCGCTGAGAATGCAGAGTTCAGACGCACGGAGGGCGGGTTTCTGGCGCTGAAGCTGGAGGATAAGGAGTACGACAGAGTTGGGGTGTATCTGACCTTTCCCCTGACAAATCCGGAGGAGTTCATCTCTATTCGGGAGACAGATGAGAAAGCGAAAGAGATCGGGATCATTCAAAATCTGAAGGATATGAAAAAGGATGTACAGGAAATGATTCGGGAACAGGTACGCCTGCGCTACTTCATGCCGGTCATCCGCAAGGTGATGGATGTGAAGGATGAGTACGGCTATGCTTACTGGCACGTGATGACAGACTTCGGTGTATGCCGTTTTACCACCCATATGGGAGGGGACGCCGTTATCAATATCGGCGGTGCGAGATACCAAATCACAGATATTGACGGCAACCGATATGAACTGCCGGATCTGTATGCGCTGACGGTCATGGAGCGTAAGAAGCTGGATCTGTTCATCTGATGACAGCTATTTTCGGACGTTGCCAACGGGCGGATAGTCTGTAAGGCAGACAAAAGGAGCACGCCGGAAGGCTGCGGGTATGCAGCCCGGCGGGGAGAACAGGCGGCAGGGAGGAAGAGGTATGCGGGGAAACCGTAAGTGTCGGTATATTACGCGGGAGACTGCCATTACCATAGGGGCAGTGGTCATCTGGTATCTGTTTGCCCATGGCTATCGCTTTGCCAATAATATATACTCCCATGATGCGCTGCTGGAGATATGTCAGAATGACAGCGCCTGGCAGATCGCTCTGGGACGGTTCGTGCATCCTGTTCTGATATTTTTGAGGGGCAATCTGTGCAGCCCTTGGCTGATCTGTACCTGTGCCATGGTCTGGATCTGTCTGGGCAGCTGTCTGTTGGTTCAGATGTCAAAGCTGAAAAAGGAACTTCAGGAAAGGGCAGTGACATCCATGATGACCAGGATCGTGGCCCAGATCGAGGGAACAGAGGGTTACATACCGGGGGTAGCACGACGCTGACCTACATGGGACCGGATTATGCGTTCCTGCAGTATGAGGTGAGCGTTCTGATGAATTATACGCGGATAGCTGCAGCGGAGCCGGAGGTAATGAGTATGCCCGCTTATCCGGAGCAGGGCTCCATAGGCTATGTAGGAGACATTTTAGTCATTAAGATTTCAGATTAAATCAAGGTAAAGGAAAAAGATCATGAAGTTATTATACACATTAAACGAGTCCCAGGAAAGAGCGCTTGAGCTGAGGGACGGCGAGACATTATGGTACTGCGTGCCTGTGGACTTAAGCTTTGACAACGGGAAGAAACAGGCTGAAAGAACTTACGCGGACGCGACTTGGATCGCAGTGACGGAGGAACGGCTGATGGTTCTGGCAGGCGGCGTAAAGACGGCGGAGTACGAGCTGGCGGACTGCGAAAAGGTGAAGTGCGAGCACCAGGTCTACAGCGGCATCCTTACGGTGTTTGGCAAGGACGGTTCTACGTCCTGCGCGGCCCGGTTTTCCATGCGCCATATCATAAGGGTGGCTTATGTGGCCAGAGGGGCACAGACGATCATCAATGCAGGCGGGGAGGGCAGAGGGCTTTCCGATGCGGACCGGGTCACCAGCAGGGAGTATGAGAAATACTGTGAAAAGTGCGGCCGGGCCCTGCCGGGAACCAGCAAATGTCCTTATTGTGACGGCAAGGCGGACATTCTCAGGAAATTTATGGCGCTCTGCGGAGAATTTACGGGAAGGCTGATACTGTTATCCGTGATGCTGGTGTTTATCGCGGCGGTGGATCTGATCTCTCCCATGGTGCAGCGGCAGTTTATCGATGACGCCCTTGCCAACGGAAACGGTACTTATACCCAGCTCTGGTGGTTCATCGGTATTACCTTTGCCCTGCTGGTGTCAGGAATGGCCCTGCGGATAGGCCGTTTCTGGTTCTGCGCAAAGCTGGGAGCGTCCATCAGCATGAGCCTGCGGAAAAAGCTATACTACAAGATTCAGTCTCTGTCCCTGTCTTTTATCAATAACAGGAGGCCGGGAGAACTGATGAACCGTGTGTCCCGTGACACACGGCAGATTCGGGAATTTATGGAAGAGGTGTTCGGAGATATGCTCTCCACCCTGGTGACCATGATAGTGTCTCTGGTGATGATGTTTGTCATCAGCTGGAAAATGTCCCTGCTGTCCCTGATGTTCGTGGTGGTGGTGTTTGTGGTGACAAAGGCGTTCTGGCATCATATTCGGACGATTTATCACAGGCAGTGGCTGAAATTTGACGACTTGAGCAGCAATCTGCAGGACATTATCTCCGGCATGAGGATCGTGAAGTCCTTCGGACAGGAGGAGCGGGAGAGCGCAAAATTTAACGGAAAGACCAGGGAGTTTGCAGCTATACAGAAGAAGAATGAGACCTTCTGGGCGGTGTTCTTCCCTATTCTGACCTTTCTGCTGGGGATAGGGACCTACATTGCGATTTATTTCGGCGGTATACAGGTGCTGGACGGAGATATGACGGTAGGGCGGCTGGTGCAGTTTGTGACCTACAACGGCTATCTGTTCGGGCCTTTGAGCTGGATGACCCATCTGCCCCGTCAGGTGATGCAGATGGTGACAAGCTTAAACCGGATCTATGATGTGCTGGATGAGGAGCCTATGCTGGCGGACAAGGAGAACAGCAAAGCGTTTCTCATTGAGGGGGCCTTTGAATTTGACAAGGTGTCCTTCGGCTATCAGACCTATGAGCCGGTGCTGGAAAACATCAGCTTCTCCGTAAAGCCGGGAGAGATGATTGGGCTGGTGGGAGCTTCAGGCACGGGAAAGTCCACGCTGATCAACCTGATCATGCGGCTTTACGACGTGGATCAGGGAAAGATCACCTTAGACGGCTGCGACTTAAGAGACGTTCAGATGGAAAGCCTGCACTCCCAGATCGGCGTGGTGCTGCAGGAGACCTTCCTGTTTTCGGGAAGCATACTGGCAAATATCCGCTTTGCAAAGCAGGACGCCACCCTTGAAGAGGTCATCCGGGCGGCCAGGGCGGCCAATGCCCATGATTTTATCTGCAAGACCCCCGACGGCTATAACACATATGTGGGGGAACACGGCTATAACCTGTCCGGCGGCGAGCGCCAGAGGATCGCTATCGCCAGGGCAATCTTGAATGATCCCAGGATACTGATCCTGGATGAGGCCACATCAGCGCTGGATACGGAGAGTGAATTCCTGATCCAGCAGGCCCTTGACAGGCTGGTGAAGGGCAGGACCACCTTCGCTATCGCACACAGGCTTTCCACCCTGCGGAATGCGGACCGCCTGGTGGTCATCGACAAACACGGCGTGGCGGAGATCGGCACCCACAATGAGCTTTTGGAGCAGAAAGGCATCTATTACGGGCTGGTGAACGCCCAGCTGAAGATGAGCGAAGCGTGAACGGAATGAAGATATTCTAAGGCGTCAAAGAGGGTGCATAGCACACCTCTTTGGGAAGCGATTCTTCTCGGAGTCGTAGACTCCGTGGGATTTGTTTGTGCCCAAGAGGCGGCAGCTGACAGTCGTTCCCCTGCAGACTGTGCAAGACGTCGGTACTTAGCAAGCGTACTGTGCTTGCTTATGTACCGTTACGTCGCGCCTCCAAGCGAAAGCGGGTCTGCAGGGGAATGACTGTCTGCCGCCGCCGTCACTTTGCGCGGAGCGAACTTTAGCCTTCTGCAAAAAGGCAAAAAGATGTTTTAAGACGGATTCGCCGATTGACTTTTAACTATGCAGTTGGTATGATTATTTTATAACAGTGAAAAAGGAGAAACTGCGTGAGGTTTATCAGAGGAGCGATCGGCGAGTCCGCCAGATCTGTGCTGCCCATAGCGGCAATCGTCCTGGTCTTGAGTGTCAGCCTGGCGTCTATCGATTCAGGCATTCTGGTACTGTTCATTTTCGGGATAGTATTTTTGATTCTTGGCATGAGCCTTTTTACCATAGGGTCCGGTATGTCCATGCAGCCCCTGGGGGAAGGCATCGGGGTACAAATCAGCAAATCTAAAAAACTGATAGTGGCGGTGATCGTGTGCTTTATTTTAGGAGCGCTGATCACCATTGCGGAGCCTGACCTGCAGGTTCTGGCGGAACAGGTCCCCTCCATCCCGAATCTGGTGCTGATACTGTCTGTGGCCTTAGGGGTGGGCATTTTCCTGGTGTTGTCCATGGTGCGGACCAGAAAGAATATGCCCCTGTCCAGGCTGCTTCTTATATTTTACATAGCGGTGATGGCGCTGGCTGTGTTTGCCCCCGGCGATTTTATTCCAACGGCCTTTGATTCCGGCGGGGTGACTACGGGCCCTATCACGGTTCCCTTTGTCATGGCGCTGGGAGCGGGGATGGCGTCGGTAAAAGGGGGCAGGCATTCCGGGGAGGAAAGCTTCGGTCTTGTGGCGTTATGCAGCATCGGTCCCATTCTTTCGGTGTTGATTTTAAGCATCTGCTTTTCTCCTGCGCCGGAGACCACACAGACGATTCTGGGAGAATATCTTACCACAAAGGACGCTTTCCTTTTTTTCCTGAAGGAAATGCCCCTGTATGCAAGAGAGGTGCTGACCGCGTTTCTGCCCATTGTGGGAGTTTTTCTGATATTTCAGCTGGCTTTCAGAAGATTTCATAAGCATCAGATGATTCGTATCAGCGTGGGTATGGCTTATACTTATATAGGACTGGTGCTGTTCCTTACGGGTGCAAACGCCGGATTCATGCCGGCCGGCAGGCTCATAGGCGCAGAGATCGCCGGGGGAGGGCATAAGTACTGGCTGATCGCAGTGGGTATGCTGATGGGCTATTTTGTGGTCTCGGCGGAGCCTGCGGTACATACGCTTAAAAAGCAGGTGGAGGAGGTCACCAACGGCGCCATATCCCAGCAGTCCATAGGCAGGGCGTTGTCCATAGGCGTGGGAGTCTCCGTAGGCATCTCCATGCTCCGGGTCCTGACGGGCATTTCCATTTATCCTTTCCTGATAGGGGGATATGCCGTTTCACTGGCGATCACCTTTTTTGTCCCGCCCATCTATACAGGTATTGCCTTTGACTCCGGCGGCGTGGCCAGCGGTCCTATGACTACCACCTTTATGCTTCCTTTTGCCGTGGGAGCCTGTGAAGCCTGTGGCGGAAATGTTATGACAGACGCTTTCGGCCTGGTGGCAATGGTGGCTATGACGCCCCTTATCACGATCCAGGTGCTGGGTCTGTGGAGCAACGTGCAGAGAAAGAGGCGGATTGCAAGGACTCATTATGAGATGAGCCAGATAGAAGATATTATCCTGTATTACGACGAGGATAACGGGGAGGTGGAGGCGTGAACGCGGGCAGACGGAATCAGATCATGATGATTCTTTCCATCATAGAGCGGGGCAGGGCAAAGGCGTACATCGAAATGCTTGACAGGCGGAAGATCGGTTTCCATATGCAGTGTGTGGGACAGGGAACGGCGTCCTCCGAGATGATGGATATATTGGGCCTGGGCAGCAGCGACAAGGATATTGTGTTAAGCTATGCGCCCCGCAGGCAGGTGGCGGCGCTGGCGGCGGAGCTTACAAAGGATCTGAGCTCTGGCATGGGCTATAACGGGTTGATGATTCTTTTGTCCACATCGGCCATCAACTACATAGCAGCGGAGCTGCTGCTGTTGCAGGCGGCGGATGGGGAAGCAGAGGGAGAGGAGAGCGCCATGAAGAGTGAATATCATCACAGCCTGATATTGATCACGGTCAACCAGGGCTACACGGACAGCGTGATGCAGACGGCAAAAAAAGCGGGAGCTACCGGAGGGACAGTGATTCGCGCCCGGCTTGCGGGGGCGGAGCAGATCATGGCCCTGCAGGCGCAGGAGGAAAAGGAGATCATCGCCATCCTGGCGGCGGACAGCGTGCGAAACCAGATCATGGAGGAAGTGAATAAAGAGTTCGGGCTGCGCTCCGAGGCAAGAGGGGTAGTCTGCGCGGTTCCGGTGGACAGAGCCATGAAAATATAGAATTTCCTCTTGATTTTTTTCCCCGGCGTGGTAGAATAGGGTACATGGAAGCATAGCTCAGCCGGGATGAGCGTTCGCCTCACACGCGAAAGGTCAGGGGTTCGAGCCCCCTTGCTTCCACTTCTAAAATGCATGGGAAATGGCGGGAAGCACTGTAAACTCGGTGTGCTCCGTCATTTTTCGTATAGCTGAAACGGCATGACTGGAAGTGCGTCCTTCAGCTTCGCAAGCCAAGTCAAATGCGTTGCGTTTACATAGGAGGCATGAGGCATTGACTATGGAAAGTAAGATACGGTAGGAGGTATAATTTTATGAAGGTATTAATGATCAACGGAAGTCCGAGAAAAGACGGGAATACCGGCGTCGCCCTGCATGAGATGGAAAAGGTGTTTGCAGAGGAAGGGATCGAGACGGAGCTCCTGCACATCGGCAACAGGGATATCCGGGGCTGTATTGCCTGCGGGCAATGCGCTCAGAGGGGGAAATGTGTCTTTGAGGATGCGGTAAATGAAGCGGCAGGGAAATTTGAGGAGTGCGACGGCCTGGTGGTGGGCAGTCCCGTTTATTATGCCTCGGCAAACGCTACTCTGGTTGCGTTCCTCACAAGGCTTTTCTACAGCACTCATTTTGACAAGACCATGAAGGTGGGGGCTGCGGTAGCGGCCGCACGGCGGGGCGGACTGACGGCCACCTATGATGAGCTGAATAAGTTTTTCGGCATTGCAGGGATGCCCATTGCCTCCGGCCAGTACTGGAACGGGATCCACGGCGCCGCTCCGGGGGAGGCTAAGCAGGACGGGGAAGGGCTGCAGATGATGCGGACGCTTGCCCGCAATATGGCTTTTCTGATGAAAAGCATTGCGCTGGGAAAAGAGCGGTACGGCCTACCGGAAAGGGAACCCTTTGAAAGGACAAATTTTATCCGTTAGCCTTATCCTAAACGGTTGAAAAGTTTTGGAGGACTGTTAATTTTCAAGGTAAGAAAGCCGATTATATAAGTATAATGGCAGGCATTTTATATTGGGAAAGGTGAGATCATATGAAGTATAAAAAAGTGGTTATGATGAGCGCGGCTGCAGCTGCATTTATGAGTATGTCCCTGAATGCTTCCGCGGCGCAGTCAGTTACGGACAGATATGTTGATCGTCTGAAGAAAAGCGGGCAGATAGACCTTATCCTTGATGTGGAGGCATACAGAGCGGCATACAGCGATCTGGAAGAGGCATTCGGAGATGATGAGGATGCTTATATAAAGCACTATCTGACTGCAGGCGTTTATGAGGAAAGGAACAAGGGCGTCCTCTTTGACCCGCTGGCTTATGCGGAAAGCTACGGCGATATCATGGACGCGTTCGGAGATGATGTGCTGGCTATCGTCTCCCATTATGTGACTTATGGGGTGAAGGAAAATCGGACCGCAGGAACAGCCGCAGGCTATGAAGATATTGCAGCGGCAATGGAGGAAGGTGCGGTTCAGAGTAGAAGTGCAGCGTCGGTGAAAAGCAGCTCCGTCGTGTCCGGAAGCCGGGCGGAAGGGGCAGGAAGCAATTCCGTCGTGTCCGGAAGCCGGACGGAAGAGGCGGGAAGCCCGACGCAGGACAGATTATCCGGTTTTCGTATCGGACATACGACTTCTATCTATGCCGATGACGGCACTACGTTGATCCGTGTTGAATATTATGATGAAAATAATAAGCTGGTCTATTACTCGGATGTGATCGGTTATGACAGCGCCACGAATTCATACACGGAGAATATATATTCCTATGATGAGAAGGAACAGCGGGAAGTCCTTGAGCAAACGGATACTTACGTAAATGGAGTTTGTTCTTCTGCAAAATAGGAACGCGGAGGTTTCTGACATTTTTTGCCAAGCTGCCTTGCAATCATTAAAAGTGTGTGTTACACTAATAGTAACTGTAAGAACTATAAGGGATTTTGAGATCAAAGGAGTGATGACAATGGGGATCAGTGTTGACGTAGGCGGTTATAAGCAGGACAACTCTTATCTGTTCCAGAGCCTTTCATCCAGCAATGGCGGAACGACAAATCTGAATTTTCTTTCAGATTATGCCAGCCTTAAGAACGGCAGTTACGCCAAGCTTATGAAAGCTTATTATGCGGCGGATAAGGATTCGGGTGTGACGACCGGCAGTACGAAGAGCAGTTCCAAGAATATTCTCAAAAAGCTGGAGGAAGAGAAGAAGAATCCCAAGGTTTCCAAGGACGTGCAGACGGCAAATTCCAATCTGACAGCAGGGCTTTCAAGCATGAAGAGTTCCCTTGCTTCGCTGCAGAGCAGCGGGACCTACACGGATTCGGAAAATGGTAAGAGCGCTGCAGACAAGGTGGTTTCCGCGGTAAAGACATTCGTGACGGATTATAATAATGTGGTGAATGCGGCTAAGGGGTCCACGTTGACCGGCAAAACAGCCTATGTGGCGAATATGATGAGCAGTACCTCCGCTAATTCCGGTAAGCTTTCAGAGATCGGCGTCAGGGTGAATACGAACGGTACTCTTGAAGTTGATGAAGCTAAGTTGAAAGCGGCGGATATTTCCAGTGTACAGAAGTTGTTCTCATCCGACGACATCATGAGCTACGGCTCCAGGCTTGCATCCCGCGTCCAGTTTGCAGGCGCTGCGTCTGCGGCTGCCACAAATAAGGCGGAGAGTACGGAGACAGGCAAGACGACGGTTTCCAATGCGGCAGGGCTCAAGGCGGACGGTAAGAAGCTTGCATCCGATGAGTTATATCAGAAGGTGAAGGATAAGGACGGCGTTGAGAATTACGAGGTCGATAAGATCTTCGCCGCGGCAAAAAGCTTTGTCAACAATTACAACGGTATGTTCGACGCCGCTGAATCCAGCGCAAATTCCGGCGTGCTGGCGAATTTGACCTCCATCAGGGAAAAGACGGCAAAGAACGCGGATGTGTTGAAGCAGTTTGGAATCAATGTGGACGAAAAGGGCAAGCTGACTATAGACGAGGATAGGTTCAAAAAGTCAGATATGTCCAAGGTACAGGAGTTCTTTAAGGATTACGGCTCCTCCGTTTCCACCAACGCTTCGCTGGTAGACTATTATATGACCACCCAGGCGAATGCCGGAAGCGGCTATACGGCTGCCGGAGCATATAATGTGCAGGGAAGCTCCGGTTATACGGATATCATGTGATTGGGTTCGGGATGACCTGAAATGAAATACCGAAAAAAGTTCAAAAATTTCATTGACTTTTGAAAGCAAATCATATACAATATGATTTGTTCGCAGGAATGGCGGAATTGGCAGACGCGCACGGTTCAGGTCCGTGTGGTAGCAATACCATGAGAGTTCAAGTCTCTTTTCCTGCATATACAAGAGTGTTAAGTATCATGCTTAGCACTCTTTTTGCTCTGGTGAAAATATCAGGTGCAGTGAAAGCAGAAGAAATCAGGAGTATAGAGAGTATTCTATGGAAAAAAGGAAACTAAAAGAAAAGAGCGGGCGGCGGGAATGGTACAAGCTTGACCTCTCCGCCATTGTATACCCTACCTTGCAGAGGCATGATTTTTCCTCGGTATATCGGCTGTCGGTGGTGCTGAAGGAAGAGATACAGCCTGAGGTGCTGCAAAAGGCGCTGGATATGACGCTTCCCAGATTTCCCACCTATAAGGCGGCTATCAGGAAGGGGCTGTTCTGGCGGTATCTGGAGCCCAATGACCGTCCCGGACCCTTTGTGCAGGAGGATGTGAAGAACCCTTGTCAGCCCATGCATTTTAAAGCTAACAACCGTTATTTGATCAGAGTCTACTATTTTCGCAGCCGGATCGCCCTGGAGGCACACCACAGCCTGGGTGACGGCACCGGCGGAATGTGTGTGCTGCAGACGCTGGCCGCGACCTATCTGCGGCTGCTGGGACATACTGAGATCCAAAACGGAGGCTTTGTTCTGGACATTGACGGGACGCCGGACAGCGAGGAGTTGGAGGACGCCTATATGCGGTATGCCAACGCAAAGGTCTGTCCCCCAAGGCTGCAGGAGAAGGCGTATCGGGTCAGAGGTACGGCGGAGCCCTTTTATACGCTGAATATAATCGACGGCATCATGTCGGTCTCGGAGGTCATGGAGGTGGCGAAGCGGTATCAGGCCACCATTACGGAATACCTGAACGCGGTGCTGCTCCAGGCGCTTCTGACCAAGCAGCTGAAGGAGGGCCGCAGACGGCTGCGCCCGGTGAAGATTGCCATGCCGGTGAATCTGCGCAGGTTTTTCCCCTCAGGCACGCTGCGCAATTTTATCACCATGATCTATCCGGGGGTGGATCCCCGGCTGGGAGAGTATACCTTTGAAGAGATAGTTGTCCAGGTGCATAATTATATGCGTTATTATATCAATGAAAAGCTTCTGCGGGGAGATATCACCACCAATGCAGCCACCCAGAGGAATCCGCTGATACGGGTGGTGCCGCTGTTTTTGAAGGATCTGGTGGTAAGGACCTTTTATACAAAGGTGCAGGATGGAAACTCATCGGCAGGGCTGACCAATATGGGAGCCTTAAAGGTGCCGGAGGGAATGAAGCCGTATATAGAGCGTTTTGACATCTATATGGGGCAGCCGTTTTCCAGACGGACAAATTGCGCCATTATCAGCTTTGAAGATGTTTTGACCGTAAATTTTGCCAGCAGTATCATTGAGGCGGACGTGGAGCGGTATTTTTTCCGCAGGCTGGTGCAGGATGGGATCCATGTCAGGATAGAAAGCAATCGGGAAAGGGTGGAGGATTGATATGTCATATTGTGTAAACTGCGGTGTGGAGCTGGATGCATCCGCCAGGGAGTGTCCCCTGTGCAATACGCCGGTGCTGAATCCCAGGGAGCTGGAGAAAATGGCCATGGCACAGCGGCCCTTTCCCACGGAAAAGGGGCAGGTGGAGACAGTAAAGCGGAAAGACCTTGGAATATTGGCGTCCATGGTGGTGCTTGCCACCGCCGCTACCTGCGGTATATTGAATGCGTTTGTTTTTCGGGGAAGTCTCTGGTCTCTGGCGGTGATCGGCGCCTGCATCGTTTTGTGGGTCATTATGATCCCGGCGGTCATATACACGAAACAGCCGGTGTATGTGTCGCTGCTGTATGACGGGGGCGCTGCGGCGCTGTATCTGTTTATGCTGTCCTATCTCACGGGAAGCCGAAGCTGGCTTATAGGGCTGGGGATCCCCATCACCGCTCTGGTTACGGTGCTGGCGGAGGTCTTTACCTTCTGCGTCAGGAGACTGCCCCGGTCCTTTCTGACCATCGCCCTGTATTTGTTTACGGCGGTGGGACTGCTCTGTCTGGGGCTGGAGATCCTGATAGACCGATATGTAGTCGGACATATTGCGTTGAGCTGGTCCGCCGTGGTGCTGACGGTGTGCGGCATATTGGATATTGCGGTCATCACCATGCTGTCCCGCAGACGGCTCCGCAACGCAGTGCGCAGACGCCTGCACTTTTAAGCAATTTTGGAGCTTAGAGGAAGGAGAAAATCAATGGAAAATACTGCAAGCAAACGGAACCAAAATCTGATGCATCTGATCAAGCGGGCCCACGGCCTCGTGGAGCATCCCGACCTGGAGAAGCACAGGCAGTCCCAGGATGCGATCGGCTCCATTTTCGGCAACACGAGGGCCATCAGTTACCGGGAGGTCAATATAGACGGCATTGCCGGGGAGTGGGTCAGCGTGAATCGGGCGCATATGAAAAAATATGTGGTGCTTCACTGCCACGGGGGAGGATATTCCACAGGAAGCTGCCTGTATGCCCGAACCCTGACCTCCAAGCTGGCGGCATCCACGTCCATGGACGTGTTCTGCTTTGACTACAGTCTGGCGCCGGAGAACCCTTATCCCGCCGCCCTGGAGGACGCTATGAAGGTCTGGAATTATCTGATGCTGTTTGGATACGGAGCCAGGGATGTGATATTGACAGGGGATTCCGCAGGGGGGAATCTGGCGCTGGCTTTGTCTTTGAAGCTGAAGGAAGAGGGCAGACTGCTGCCCAGAGGGCTGGTGCTGATGTCGCCATGGACGGATCTGACTTCCTCAGGGGAATCCTTTGAGAGCAAAGCGGAGGTGGATCCGGTGCTGAACGGGCCCTATATTGACAGAATGGTGTCCGCATACGCAGAGGGACAGGATCTGAAGGATCCGCTGATTTCTCCGCTGTTTGGAAATTTTGAGGGTTTTCCGCCCACCTATATACAGGTGGGGGAAAATGAGATCCTGCTCAGCGATTCCCTGCGTCTCCACCAGGCATTTGTGGACGCCAACGTGTCCGTGAAGATGGACATTTATCCGGGTATGTGGCACGTGTTCCAGATGTCGCCGGTAAAAGCGGCGCGGGAGGCCATGAATAAGAACGCGGAATTCATTTACGATATATGCCGATAAAAAAGCGGACTAACGTCCGCTTGCGAGATTTGCTCCGCAAACTCGTTATTTCATACGGAAATTCCGATGGAATTTCCTATTCAATAAAAAAGCGGACTAACGTCCGCTTAAAAGAATGCTTCGCATTCTTTCCCGGCTGCGATGAAGTGTCCGGTAAATATAAAAAAGATAAATATAAAAAAACAGAAAAAATGGGATAAATAATAAAAGGATTTTGGAGTTTTGTGCAGAATATATTAAATGAGATGATGAGATGATGCTGAAATATGGGGATCTGTTTACAGGGCAGGAAGGAGGCCTACGGCATGACGATCAGAGAGAATCTGGAACAGCGTGAAAAGGAGTATCTGAGTCCCTATGCCTCTTTGAGTATGGAATCCAAAGGCAGGGCAAAGCCGGAGGTGGAGTGTGACATACGGCCTGCCTTTCAGCGTGACAGGGACAAGATACTGCATTGCAAGGCGTTCCGCAGGCTGAAGGATAAGACCCAGGTGTTTCTGTCCCCGGAGGGCGACCATTACCGCACCCGTCTGACCCATACTCTGGAGGTCTCCCAGAACGCCAGGACCATTGCCAAGGCGCTGAAGCTGAATGAAGATCTGGTGGAAGCCATTGCGCTGGGACATGATCTGGGACATACCCCCTTCGGCCATGCAGGGGAGCGGGCGCTGAACAGAGTATGCCCCCTTGGATTTGAGCACAGCCAGCAGAGTGTCCGCACTGTGGACAGGCTGGAGCGGAACGGACAGGGCCTGAACCTCACATATGAGGTCAGGGACGGCATATTGAACCACCAGACCATCGGCAAGCCCCATACCCTGGAGGGAAAAGTGGTGCGGCTGTCCGACAAGATATCCTATATCCACCACGATATGGACGACGCTGTGCGGGCGGGGATCTTAAAGGAGGGGGACGTCCCCCTGGAGATCCGTCAGGTCATAGGCGCTACGCCCAGCGAAAGGCTGGACCATTTTGTCCATGATATCGTGACCAACAGCATGGGCAGGAACGATATCTGTATGTCGCCGGAAATAGAGACGGCCATGAAGAAAATGCGTCAGTTCATGTTTGAAAACGTTTATCAGAACCCTATCGCAAAGAGCGAGGAGGGGAAGGCGGAGATGCTGACGGAGACGCTGTACCATCATTTTATGAAGCATATAGACGATATGCCGGATGAATTTATAAAGCTGATCTCAGAGGGAGAGCCCAGGGAGCAGGTGGTCTGCGACTATGTGGCGGCCATGACGGATCGCTTTGCGATCTCTCTTTATGAGACCATATACATACCAAAGTCCTGGATACTGTAAAGCGGCTGTTTGTGGGAGGGAAAATGTACTATCCGGAGGAGCTGGTGGAAGAAGTCAGAGCGAAAAACGATATAGTGGACGTGGTGTCAGGGTATGTCAGACTGCAGAAGAAAGGCGGAAATTACTGGGCCTGCTGTCCTTTCCATGGAGAAAAGACCCCTTCCTTTTCCGTATCCGGCAGCAAGCAGATGTATCATTGCTTTGGCTGCGGGGTCAGCGGAAACGTCTACACCTTCGTCATGAAGTATGAAAATTATTCCTTTCCGGAGGCGGTGAAGCTGCTGGCGGATCGGGCGGGGGTAAAGCTTCCGGAGATGGAATATACGGAGGAGCAGAGGGCAAGAGCCGGCAGAAGAGCCAGGCTTTTGGAGGTAAACAAAGAGGCGGCAAAGTTTTTTTATTACCAGCTTCGGTCGCCTCATGGAGCATTGGGGCTCAAGTACCTGCAAAAAAGGGAGCTTACCCAGGAGACCATGCACCGATTCGGCCTGGGCTATGCGGGGAAAAACGGGGATGAGCTGGTAAAGTATCTCCGAAGTAAAGGGTTTGAGGATGATTTGATCAAGGAAGCCGGGCTTGCAAGCTTCTCCGAGCGGCATGGGCTTACAAGCCAGTTCTGGAACAGGGTCATGTATCCCATTCAGGACGTAAACGGCAGGGTGATCGGCTTCGGCGGCCGGGTCATGGGGGATGGGGAGCCAAAATATCTGAATTCCCCGGAGACCCCGGTGTTTGACAAACGGAGGAATCTGTACGGATTAAATTTTGCCAGGACCGCCCGCAGCGGCAATATCATTATCTGCGAGGGGTATATGGACGTCATATCCATGCACCAGGCGGGTTTTACCCAGGCGGTGGCCTCTCTGGGAACCGCATTTACGCCGGAACAGGCGAACCTGCTGCGGCGGTATACGGATACCGTCCTGCTGGCTTACGACAGTGACGGAGCGGGTGTGAAAGCGGCCCTGCGGGGCGTCGGGCTTTTGCGGGACGCGGGATTGACCGCCAGAGTCATTGATATGCGGCCCTACAAGGACCCGGATGAATTTATGAAGGCGCTGGGGAAAGAGGCGTTTCAGGAGCGCATCGATCAGGCGGAGAACAGCTTTTTCTTTGAGATCAGGATGCTGGAGGAGCAGCATGATATGAGCGATCCGGAGTCCAAGACCAGGTTTCATCGGGAGATCGCAAGGAAGCTGTGCGAGTTTACGGAGGACGTGGAGCGGGACAATTATCTGCAGGCAGTGGCGGAAAAGTATTTTATCGGCGTGGAGAATCTGCGGAAGCTGGTGGTCTCTTATGCGGCCCGGACAGGGCTGGCAAAGCCGATAGAGCACCCCAGGACCGGGGCGCAGCAGAAGAATAAGCCTGAAGAGAGCGCAAGGCGTGCCCAGCGGCTGCTGCTGACCTGGATCGCGGACGAGCCCTCCGCCTATGAGAAGATCCGGAAATATATATCGGCGGAGGACTTTACCGAGGAACTGTACAGGAAAGTGGCTGAGCGGCTGTTTGCGGATATGGATGCGGGAAGCTTCAATCCTGCCGGCATTATCAGCACCTTTGAGGACGAGGAAGAGCAGCGGCAGGCAGCTGAGCTTTTCAACACCAATCTTCCCCAGCTGGGGACAAAGCCGGAAAGAGAAAAAGCATTCCACGATATTCTTTTCTCCGTAAAAAAGAACAGTTATGAATATTTTTCCGCAAGATTGGGCAGTGATGTAAATGCGCTGAATCAGGTGATCGCGGGCAAGAAAGCCCTGGAGGAACTGGCAAAAGCGCATATTTCGCTGGATTAAGGCAATGATTATAGAATAACGGGGCTAAGACTCCCACAGGAAGGATGGAATCATTACGATGGATGAAAGTACACAGGCAAGGTTTGACGAGAAGGTCAGAGAACTCTTAGCGGTTGCAAAGAAAAAGAAAAACGTGTTGGAATACCAGGAAATCAATGATTTTTTCGCGGATATGTCTTTGGAAGAGGAACAGTTCGAAAAAATCCTGGAGGTGCTTGAGCAGAATAATGTGGATTTGCTCCGCATTACAGAGAATGATGACGTGGATGATGAGGAGATCATCCTGACGGACGATGACGAGGTGGATGTGGAGAATATCGACCTTTCCGTGCCGGACGGCATCAGTATTGAAGACCCTGTCCGTATGTATTTGAAGGAAATCGGCAAGGTTCCCCTGCTTTCCGCCGAGGAAGAGATAGAGCTGGCGAAAAAGATGGAGCTGGGCGACCAGGAGGCAAAGAAGCGGCTGGCGGAGGCAAATCTGCGTCTTGTGGTCAGCATAGCGAAGCGCTATGTGGGGCGGGGTATGTTGTTTCTGGATCTGATCCAGGAGGGCAACCTGGGACTGATCAAGGCTGTGGAGAAGTTTGACTATCGTAAGGGCTATAAGTTTTCTACCTATGCTACCTGGTGGATACGCCAGGCCATCACCAGGGCCATAGCGGATCAGGCAAGGACTATCCGAATCCCCGTGCATATGGTGGAGACTATCAACAAGCTGATCCGGGTGAGCCGCCAGCTGCTGCAGGAGCTGGGCAGGGAACCGACTCCGGAGGAGATCTCGGAGGAGATGAATATGCCTGTGGAACGGGTGCGTGAGATCTTAAAGATCAGTCAGGAGCCGGTATCTCTGGAGACCCCTATCGGTGAGGAGGAGGACAGTCATCTGGGCGATTTCATTCAGGACGACAATGTGCCTGTGCCGGCGGACGCCGCGGCCTTTACCCTGCTGAAGGAACAGCTGGTGGAGGTGCTGGGGACCCTGACGGAGCGTGAGCAGAAGGTACTTCGTCTCAGATTCGGGCTGGACGACGGCCGGGCCCGCACACTGGAAGAGGTGGGAAAAGAGTTTAATGTCACCCGTGAGCGCATCCGCCAGATCGAGGCGAAAGCCTTGAGAAAGCTGCGCCATCCCAGCCGCAGCAGGAAGCTGAAGGATTATCTGGATTGATGCGAAACGGGCAGGTGGTTTTGTCAAAACGGCTGCAGATGCTGGCGGACATGGTGACACGGGGAAACACCGTGGCGGATGTGGGCTGTGACCATGGATTTCTGTCTGTCTATCTGGTGCAGAATAAGATCAGCCCCCATGCGCTGGCCATGGATGTGCGGGAAGGCCCTCTTGGGGCGGCCAGGGAGCATATCGAAAGCAGCGGATTGAATACATATATAGAGACCAGACTGTCTGACGGCCTTAAGAAGCTGAAAACCGGAGAGGCCAGGACCCTTATCTGCGCCGGAATGGGCGGCAGGTTGATGGAAAGAATCCTGGGAAATGACATTGAGAAAGCTCGAAGCATACAGGAGTTGATCCTGCAGCCCCAGTCGGAGATCCCGCAGTTTCGCTGCTTTTTGCGCCGGGAAGGATTTCGGATCCAGGCGGAGGACGGGGTGTATGAGGAGGGCAAGTACTATTTTGCCATGAAGGCGGTATATATCGGAGAAACGGAGAATATACCGGAGAAGGGCGTATGTGCGGAAGCGTGCGCCGGGATTACCGGACAGCATGGAACGGATGTGCAGTCAGAGGGTCCGGGCAAAGATGCAGGACAGGTTTCGAATCTCAGGCAGCAGGCGGATCTGCAGGATATATACGACGAGTACGGGGAGCTGCTCTTAAAAGGCAGGCATCCTGTGCTGGGGCAGTATCTGCAGTACAGGCGGGAAACGGCGGAAAAGCTTTTGCAGAGGCTGGAGGCAGAGCACACGGAGCGGGCTGCGGAAAGGCTTTCGGAGGTAAGACGGGAGCTTGTGGAAATAGAGATAGCCGAGGGCTGGTTTGAGAGATAAGAAGAACAAAAGCGGTGAGGGAAAGGAAAGGTGCGGTATGTCGGTTGTTACAGTGACGGTAAACGGAGAAAAAAGGGAATTTGCCCAGGGAACTACTTATGAGACCATTGCGGCGGAATATCAGAAGGATCATGACGGAACCATTGCGCTGGTGTCCGCAGACGGGAAGATCCGGGAATTGTTTAAAAAGGTGACGAAGAGCTGTTCGTTGAGCTTTTTTACCCTGCGGGATGGCGTGGGACACAAGACCTATGTGAGAACGGCCACCATGCTGTTTTTGAAGGGAATATGCGATGTGTTCGGGGCGGAGGCGGCCCAGGAGAGCTGCGTGGAATTTACCATCGGACACGGTCTTTATGTGAATGTGCTGGGGAAGATCCCGGTGACGGCGGAAAGCGCAGAGAAGATAAAGGCGCGTATGAGAGAGCTGGCGGAGAAAAAGACCCCTTTTATGAAGCGCTCCTATCCTCTGGAGGAGGCTATGGAATTGTTCCGAAATAAGGGAATGAAGGACAAGGAAAAGCTGTTCCATTACCGGATGAGCTCTCAGGTGAACATCTATGAGATCGACGGATACTATGATTACTATTACGGATATATGCTGCCCCACGCAGGCTATGTGAAATGGTTTGACGTGATGCCTTATGAGGATGGTTTCATGCTCCTGCTTCCCACGAGAAAGAACCCCACCATGGTGGAACCCTTCGATGAGCGGAGAAAGCTGTTTGAGACAATGGAGAGCTCTCAGGATTGGGGGAGAAAGGCGGCTATCGAGACGGTTGGGGATCTGAACGACCAGATATGCAGCGGCTCCATGAGCGATCTGATATTGATACAGGAGGCGGAGCAGGAGAGAAAGATAGGGGAGATCGCCAAGGATATTTTGAACCGGGGAAATGTAAAGTTTGTCATGATCGCAGGCCCTTCCTCTTCCGGAAAGACCAGCTTTTCCCACAGGCTTTCCATTCAGCTTCGCACCATGGGAAAGACGCCTCATCCCATTGCCCTGGACGATTATTTTGTGAACCGGGAGCAGACCCCCAGAGATGAGAACGGAGATTACAATTTTGAGTGTCTGGGAGCCATCGACGTAAAGCAGTTCAACGAGGATATGGTGAAGCTGCTTTCGGGGGAGCGGGTGGAACTGCCTTCCTTTAATTTCAAGACCGGGCAGCGGGAGTATCGGGGCAATTACAAGCAGCTGGGAGCGGACGACATTCTGGTGATAGAGGGGATCCATGGGCTGAATGCGCAGATGTCCTATGCTCTTCCGGAGGAGAGCAAGTATAAGATATATATCAGCGCGCTGACCGCTCTCAATGTGGATAATCACAACAGGATACCCACCACGGACGGGCGGCTTCTGCGCAGGATGGTGCGGGATGCAAGGACCAGGGGCTCCAGCGCTCAACGGACCATTCGGATGTGGCCTTCCGTGAGACGGGGGGAGGAGGAAAATATTTTCCCTTTCCAGGAGGAGGCGGACGCCATGTTCAACTCGGCGCAGATCTTTGAGCTTGCGGTGCTGAAAACCTTTGCGGAGCCGCTGCTGTTCCAGATTCCCAAGGAGGCGCCGGAGTACTATGAGGCAAAGCGGCTGTTGAAGTTTCTGGATTATTTCTTATGCGTGCCCAGCGAAAGCCTGCCTAATAACTCCATCTGCAGGGAGTTTGTGGGAGGGAGCTGCTTTAACGTATAGCGGCGGTGTTGACTTTTTACGATATACGGGATATAATACGGTTCATAAGTAAAACAGACGGTCGCGGCTGCGGCTGCCCTCCAGGGCGGCCGGCAGGTGAGGAAAGTCCGGGCTTCACAGGGCAGGATGCCGGATAACGTCCGGTGGAGGCGACTCCAAGGCCAGTGCAACAGAAATATACCGCCAGGTTTCGGTTTACCGACGCCTTGGTAAGGGTGGAAAGGCAGTTTAAGAGACTACCGTCCGGCTGGTAACAGCCGGAGCCATGTAAACCCCATCCGAAGCAAGACCAAACAGAAAGCGACAGGCTTGCCCGGCCTGCTTTCAGGTAGGTCGCTTGACGCGGCTGGCAACAGCCGTGCTAGATAGATGACCGTTCAACGACATAACCCGGCTTATCGTTTTGCTTACGTTACTAAGGATTTAGCAGGCTCCGAACAGTGTACTGCGGTTCGGGGGTTGCTAAGTTTTTTTAGGGAGGATCATTTTGAAGGTGAGGCTTTTTGCGACAGTCCTTTTGTGTGCGCTCCTGTGGTTTTCAGCAGGGTGCGGGGACAGGGAGACGCCGGAAAATATAGGCGGAGCTGTAGATGCGGGAGATACGGAGGAAACAGGGAACGCTAAGGGAGCGGATGCTTCGGAGGATGTGGAGAAATGGGAAGGCGAGGAGCCGCCTAAGGCCGCTTTGCCGCAGATGGAGCTTCTGGAATTTGAAGATGGAGACAGTGAGAATCTGGCGGATCTGCTCCAGACAAACGGGAGAGGCATGATGGTGCAGCTCCAGGCAGGGAATCTGTTAGGCAGCGGGGTCATCTGCGGCACAGAGGAGGATAGGCTGCTCATTCTGACGGCCGCCCATGTGCTGGAAGAGGCGGAAAGCTTTGTGATAGTGACCTTTGCCGACGGGGGGAGCGTGTATGCCGGAGATTTTGAGTGTTTTGCATCCGGCGATTTTGGGGCAGTGCGGGTGCAGCTGGAAGATATATCGGAGGAAAGCCTGGAACAGTGCCTCTGCGCCAATATAGATAAGGAGAGCTTTGACGGGGCTACGGCGGGACAGGGCTGCATTGTCATGGGGAGCAGGACAGGAGTAGCGGCGGAAGCCTATGAAGGCGTTATTCTGGATCATTGGATCTACATGGAGGATTACGGGCAGTATATGATGTGGGTGAAGGCGGAGGGGCTGCCGGGAATGTCCGGCGGGGGCCTTTTTGACAGACAGGGGCATTTTCTGGGTATCCTTTCAGGCGGAAACGAAGAGGGGGAGCTGGCGGTGGTGCCCTTGAGCCTGATTCTTGCGGAGCTGGAAGTGTGAGAAGAATAGACGGTGAACTTTTGTATATGTATGGGGTTGACAATGCTCAAAAGATGATAGAAAATAATTAATGGTGAGTTTTTGATCTGAAGGTTTGCGTATGCGCGACGACCGCAAACCTGCTATGCGCATAAAGAAAGCCGCGCAGAAACGAGGAGAAAAATGACAAAAATAGATGTGTTTTCAGGATTCCTGGGAGCAGGTAAGACGACGCTTATCAAGAAGCTGTTGAAGGAGACGCTGGACGGCAGCAAGACGGTGCTGATCGAGAATGAGTTTGGCGAGATCGGCATCGACGGCGGATTTTTAAAGGAGGCAGGCATTGAGATCAAGGAGATGAACTCAGGGTGTATCTGCTGTTCCCTGGTGGGAGATTTCGGGGCCTCCTTAAAGGAAGTGATCGAGACTTATGCGCCGGAGCGGATACTCATTGAGCCCTCCGGCGTAGGGAAGCTTTCCGACGTGCTGAAGGCGGTGGAAAATGTGGCCGCCGATCTGGATGTGCAGGTGAACAGTGCCGTGGCGGTGGTAGACGCTTCAAAAGCGAAGATGTATATCAAGAATTTCGGCGAGTTCTTTGTCAATCAGATCGCCTTTGCAGGGACTGTTATCTTAAGCAGGACGGACAAGGTAAGTCCGGAGAAGCTTAAGGAGTGCGTTGACCTTGTCCGCGAACACAATGGGAAAGCGACCATCATCACCACGCCTCTGGATCAGCTGGAGGGCAGAGCCATTCTGGAAACTATTGAGGGTGCGGACACTCTGGATGAGATGATGAAGGAAATGATGGAGCAGCTTCATGAGGAAGATGAGCATGAACACCATCATCACCATGACGGGGAGGAGTGCTCCTGCGGGCATCATCACCATCATGACGATGAGGGAGAGGATGGTCACCACCATCATCATGACGATGAGGGAGAGGATGGTCACCACCACCATCATGAAGAAGATGAAGGGCATGAACATCACCATCATCACGATGAAGAGCATGAGCATCACCACCATCACGATGAAGAGCATGAGCATCACCACCATCATGACGAAGATGGAGAGCACGGGCATCACCACCACGACGGGCACCATCATCACCATGCGGATGAGGTGTTTACAAGCTGGGGAAAGGAGACGCCTGCCAAGTACACCGTAGAGAGGATCGAGAGCATACTGACAGCCTTAGACAGCGGTGAGTACGGCGCGATCCTGCGCTCCAAGGGAATGGTTCCGGCGGAGAACGGAACCTGGATCTATTTCGATTATGTACCGGAGGAGCACGACGTCAGGGAGGGCAAGCCGGAAGTGACGGGCAAGCTTTGCGTGATCGGCGCTGAGTTGAAGGAAGAGAAGCTGGAGGAATTGTTCCGGTAAGGAAAGGCAGAGTAGAAAAATGAAACTGGTATATGTGATCAATGGTTTTCTGGAGAGCGGAAAGACAGAGTTTATCAGCTTTACTCTGTCGCAGCCCTATTTTCAGATTCAGGGCAAGACATTGCTTTTGCTATGCGAGGAGGGAGAAAACGAATACGACGAGGCCCTTTTAAAGCAGAGCAGGACGGAAGTAGAGCTTCTTGAAGAGGAGGCGGACTTTACCCCGGAAAAGCTGACGGAGCTGGAAAAAAAGCACAAGCCGGAGCGGATCATTATCGAGTATAACGGTATGTGGAATTATAAAAACGCAAAGCTGCCCTGGTACTGGAAGATCGAGCAGCAGATCACCATTATCGACGGCTCTACTTTCCCCATGTACTATACAAATATGCGGTCTCTGCTTGCGGAGATGATCCGCGGTTCGGAGCTGATCATCTTCAATCGCTGCGATACGGTGCGGGAGCAGCTGAATACCTACAAGAGAAATATCAAGGCGGTGAACGCCAAAGCGGATGTAGTCTTTGAGGATTCCAATGGAGAGATCGACGAAATTTTTGAGGAAGATCTGCCCTATGATTTGAATCAGGATACCATCACGTTAGATAACACGGGTTATGGAATCTGGTATCTGGATTCCATGGATCATCTGGAGCGGTATGTGGGTAAAAAGCTGCAGTTTGTTGCGATGGTGCTGAAGCCGGAGAATTTCCCCAATAATTATTTCGTACCGGGTCGGATGGCTATGACCTGTTGCGCGGAGGATATGGCTTTCTTAGGATATGCCTGCGAGTTTGCGGGAGCCGGGACCCTGAAGCAGAAGGAGTGGGTCAGGGTGACGGCTACCGTTTCAAAGGAGTATTGGGAAGACTATAAAGGAGAGGGACCTGTCCTGCACGCGCTGAGCGTTGAAAAGACGAAAGCGCCCAAAGACGAGGTCATCAGCTTCACATAATGGAAGTACAGCAGTTAAAAAAAAGATTACACGACCTTGCAGACCGTTCCTATGCCCAGGGAATATTTACCTTTACCGGATTCCTGGGGCTTGGGGAGCAGGACGCCTTCTGGCAGGAGGAGCCGAAGCTTTCCTATGCGGGGTATGCCCTGTACGGAGGGATCGAAAATGCGGACAGGGTGATGGTCAGGTTCGGCAATACCGAAGAATTGGGATATGATGTACACTTTCCCATTGTCTGTATCCATGTCAGTCCTCTGCTCAGCAAGTTCGCGGACGACTTGAGCCACAGGGATTTTCTGGGGGCGCTGATGAACCTTGGCATTGACAGAAGCACCATCGGAGATATCAGGGTGGGAGAAAAGCAGGCATATCTTTTCTGCCAGGATACCATGGGGGAATTTATCTGCGAAAACCTGAGAAAAGTCAGGCATACCAATGTGAAATGCTCCCTGACGGAAAACGCCGGAGAGCTGATTCCGGAGGAACCGGAGCTTGTCTGTGTCCAGGTCCAGTCCCTGCGGGTGGACGGAGTGCTGGCAAAGGTTTACAATATGTCCAGGGAAAAGAGTCTGGAGCTGTTCCGGGGAGGAAAAGTGTTTGTGAACGGCAGACTTTGTGAAAATAACGCCCGGACGCTGAAGGCGGGGGATATCGTCAACGCAAGAGGCTACGGTAAATTCCGTCTGGAGGAGGGAATCAGAGAGACCAGGAAAGGGAAGCTTGCCATAGAGGCTGCAGTATACAGATAGCAGGAGAAAGCATATGTACCAATATTCAGTTATCCAATGGCTGTTTATATTTTACTTCTATTGCTTTGGCGGATGGTGTCTTGAGTCCGCCTATGTTTCTATCAAGGATAAAAGACTGACAAACAGGGGGTTTATGCGAGGCCCCTTTCTTCCCATTTACGGCAGCGGCGCAACCATGATGCTGGTGGTGTCCATGCCCTTTCAGGAACTGGGGCTTCCCTGGCGTGTGATATTTACTTATATTGCGGGGTGTATCGGGGCGACGGTGCTGGAATACATAACGGGTGTTACGATGGAGGCGCTCTTTAAGGTGCGGTACTGGGACTATTCCAATCAGAGGTTTAATTTCCAGGGTCATGTCTGCCTTGGCACCAGTCTGTCATGGGGACTGATAACCATTGCCATGACGGAGATTATCCATGCTCCAGTGGAGCGGCTTGTACTGGCGATCCCCGGCCAGGTGCTCACTGTGGTCACACTTACTCTTACAGCGGGAATTTTTGCGGATTTTGCCCTTTCCTTTAAGGCGGCTGTGGATCTGCGCAACGTGCTTGAGAAGATGAAGAGCGCCAAGGAGGAAATGCAGGCGATACAGAAGCGGCTGGATGCTATTGTGGCGTCAGCCAGCGAGAGCGTGGAAAGCTATAAGGAAGGGTGGTCCCGGAGCGCTTCAGATTTAAGGAAGAGTATAGAAAGCAGGCTGGAGAGTATCAGGACAAGCGTGCTTACCAAGCCGGGAGAGTATCTTGAGAGCGTCAGGAGCGAGCTGGCGGATCTGAGGGGAAGGTACCTGGTGAATAAGGAGAACCACGACCGTCTCAGCAGCCTGAAGGATTTCTTCCAGCGTGATATGATCCGCTCCAATCCGAGAATGACCTCTGTGGAGTACAGGGAATTTCTGGAGGAATTAAAGGAGAAGGTGACAAGAAAAAAGAAAAAGCCAGAGGAGCCGGCAGAGAAGCCGGAACCTGCAGAAGAGCAGGAAGAGGTTAGATAAAATAATAATAGCACGACAGATAAGTTTTGCATCTTAAACATTTCTTAAAGAATTCCCCTGTTTATTGTTAAAAGACATTTTGATAAAATGTAGCTGTTCAGAAGCGGAAGAGGGCTTCTGAACGGCTGCTGATCGTGCGCCCTGCGGCGTATATTTAAAGGAGACGGCTATGTACAACATTTTGATTTGTGACGATGAGCGCGACATTGTAAACGCCCTGAAGATTTATCTGAGGGACGAAAATTATACGCTGTTTGAGGCATTTGACGGAAAGGAAGCGCTGAAAGTCGTGGAGGAGCAGGACATTCACCTTGTTCTGCTGGACATTATGATGCCGGAGATGGACGGCATGGAGGCTATGGTGAAGATCCGGGAGAAAAGCAATGTGCCGGTCATTCTGCTGACTGCCAAATCTGAGGATACGGATAAGATCCTGGGGCTGACGGTGGGGGCAGACGATTATATCACTAAGCCCTTCAATCCGGTGGAGGTCTCCGCCAGAGTAAAGTCCCAGCTGCGCAGATATATGCAGCTTGGGGCTGGAAATATGAAACAGGCGGTTCTGCAGTGCGGGGCCATTGAACTGGATGATGAGGAGAAACGGGTGACGCTGGACGGGGAGGAGGTGTCCCTGACGCCTACGGAATATGATATTTTAAAGCTGCTGATGCAGCATCCGGGCCAGGTATTTTCACCCAAGGAGATATATCGGAAGATATGGAACGATCTGCCCTATGGCAGCGAGAACACAGTGGCGGTGCATATCCGGCATCTGCGGGAGAAGCTGGAGATCAACCCTGCTGAGCCCAGATATTTGAAGGTGGTGTGGGGACAGGGTTACAAGATGGAGAAAGGGAGGCAGCAGTGATGAGAGATATAAAGAGGCAGGAAATATCACCACAGGAGACATCGTTGCAAGAGAGCAGAGAATGGGAAACTGCATTGAAAGAGGGCAGAGAAGGGAAAAAGGAGAGCAGAGAAGGGGAGGCTGCGTTGAAAGAGGGCAGAGAAGGGAAAAAGGAAATCAGAGAGGAAGCAGAGAAAGCCTCCGTGGCAGGAACGAGCGGGCGCAGGTTCAGGCTTACAGGTTCTCTTGTGGCAAAGGTGGCAGCATTCCTGCTGATGATAATCAGCGCCGCCCTGTGTGCGGCGGCGGCGATAGGCAGCTATGCAGCCTATGAAGAGAGGATGTACTCCTTCAGCTTTGAAACGGTAATGAACAACATCCTTAAGGAGCAGGCGCATGGCATTGCCTATGAAATGTATCATTATCTGAATACTGACAATGATGAGCTGGCCCGGCTTTATTTGGACGATATAAACGCGGAGGTGGCGGTGATAAGGTATGCAGACCGGTTTGCCTCCGACAGCAGCGCTTTTATCTGGCAGAGCTATGAGACGTCAGATGCCATGGGTGCAGAGGGCTTTTACTCAGACCTGTATGAGGATATCGGAATGGAGCTGCCTGCATTTGCAGAACGGCTGGCGGAGGAGACGGGAGAACCGAAGGAAATGATCTACATCATCCGGGTATTCTGCGATCCGGCGCTGCCGAAGGAGGACGATCTCAAAGCAGTGGTACAGATGGCAGGTTTTATATATCAGATGCGGTATCTCATGATCTGGGGCTGTGTGTGTGGAGCGCTGTTGTTTATCATCTGCTTTATTTTCCTGCTGTGCAGTGCGGGGCACAGAAACGGCAGGGAGGGGATCGTGCCGGGACTTCTGACGAAGGCTCCCTTTGACCTGCTGACCGGGTGCGCAGGGCTTGGGATATTTCTGCTTCTGCAGATGTTTGTGGACTTGAGCTATCACTTTTCTGCTATATGGGTCGTCATGGGCGGGATCGCGCTTTGTATGATATTGCTTACCCTGGGGATGATCTATCTTTGCGATTTTGCCATTCGGCTGAAAAAGGGCGGGCTGTGGCGGAACACGGTCATTTACAGGCTGCTTGGGCTTCTGCGGAGGGGGCTTCGTTTCCTGTGGAAGGGTGTCCGCAGGTTTATGAGACTGCTCCTGCAGGCGCCCATGGTATTGAACACCACGGTGGCTTACTGGCTCATCTGCATTGTGGAGGCTTTTCTGTTCATAGGCTGTTTTGCCAGCAGGGCTTACAGAGGAGAGGTATTTTTAGGTCTGTGGGCGCTGGAAAAGCTGGCGGTGTTCTTTGGGGTGCTCTGCATTGCCCTGACCTTTCGGAAGCTGCTTAAGGCAAGCAGAGAGCTGGCGGCAGGGCATGAAGATTACCGGGTGGATACCAGGCAGATGTTCTGGATATTTAAGGAGCACGGAGAGAATCTGAACAGCCTGGGGCAGGGAGTCAGCCGGGCCGTGGCGGAGCGCATGAAGAGCGAGCGCCTGAAAACAGAGCTGATAACCAATGTGTCCCATGATTTGAAAACGCCCCTGACCTCTATTATCAACTATGCGGAGCTGATCAGCCTGGAGGCAAAGGGAAATCCTAAGGAGAATCCTGTCATCTGCGAGTATTCCGAGGTGCTGCTTAGGCAGTCCGGCAGATTGAAGCGGCTGCTGGAAAATCTGGTGGAGGCGTCCAAGGCCGCCACCGGCAATCTGGAGGTAAGACCGGAGCCCTGTGAGGCGGGGGTATTCTTAAGCCAGGCCGCGGGGGAATATCAGAAGAGACTGGAGGAGAAGTCGCTTGAGCTGCGGGTGAGCCAGCCTGAGGAGCCGGTGAGGATCCTGGCGGACGGCAGGCATTTGTGGAGGGTTTTTGACAATCTCCTAAGCAACATCTGCAAATACGCCCAGGAGGGCTCCAGAGTGTATCTGACGCTGGAACAAAAGGAGAAAAAGGCCGTCATTATTTTCCGCAATATGTCCAAGTACGCCCTGGATATTTCCCCGGAGGAGCTGGAGGAACGTTTTGTCAGAGGCGATAAGTCAAGGCATATGGAGGGAAACGGGCTGGGGCTTTCCATTGCCAAAAGCCTGACGGAGCTGCAGCGGGGACAGATGGAGATAGTGGTTGACGGAGATCTGTTCAAGGTGATACTGACCTTTGACGCGATAGACTGACAGGTGTAATATGGGACTCTTTGATAATAGTAAGGAGTCCCATATATCTCAAAAATACTTGCATATTTTGTGTGTTTCTGATATACTTTCTTTGTATCGATCGATACGGATATAATTTATTTTCTGGCGTTTTGCCTTTCATTTTCCCAAGTGTTTATATATCCGGGTTTATTTGTTCTCTTATACAGTGTATGGATGAATGAGCATTTTGCCGGAACTACAAATGTGTAAGGAGAGATAGAATGAATGATCCTGTTCTTAAAGTTTCAAAAGAAGCACCGTTATATATGCAGGCCACCGGGAAACTTCCCTTTACCCTAACTAACGACTATTTGTTTAAGGCATTGATGCAAAAGAATAAAAAAGTGCTGAAATATCTGATTTGTTCTCTGTTGCGCATCAAGCCGGGGAAAGTGAGGAAAGTGGAGATCAAGAATCCTATTGTGTTGGGAGAAAGCGTCAACGGAGAATCCGACAGCAAGATATTCGTGTTGGATGTGAATGTGCTGCTGGATGATCGGATGCTGATAAATATAGAAATGCAGGTCGTTAATTATCAAAACTGGCCTGAGAGGTCACTGACCTATCTGTGTCGTAACTTCGATCATTTGCAGAGCGGGCAGGACTATCTGGACGTTAAGCCAACAGTACATATCGGATTCCTGGATTTTACGCTGTTTCCGGAGCGACCGGAATTCTATGCTGTCTATAAAATGATAAATGAGAAAAATCACCATATTTTTACTGACAAATTTGTATTGAGTGTGGTAGACTTAAAACATATAGAACTTGCAACTGAAGAGGATCGGAAGTGGAAAACAGACTACTGGGCATCCCTCTTCAAGGCGGCTACATGGGAGGAACTAAGAATGTTGGCAAAGCAGAGTGCAATAATGAAAGAGGCAGTCTCGACCATGTATGAAATCACGGCGGATGAGGCGATTCGGGAGCAGTGCAAGGCCAGAGAAAAGCAGGAGATGGAGTTGAGTACAATCAGGCGGGAAAAGGAGATGGTATCCAGAAAGCTGAAAAAGGCGGCCCGGCAGAATGAAATACTGACTCAGAAAGTGGACAGACAGGCACGACAAATAGAACAACTGTTGCAGGAAATAGAGGATTTAAAAGGTAGCGCGGCTGACAGGGAAAGACCTGCGGCGGCCGCTGCCGCAGAGAAAAATGTATTTGCCGAATAGGCTAAGGAGGTTGAAATGGCGAAGTCAAGGGTCTGGTTTACAAAAGAGATCACGCCACAGGCGATGATAAGGATGTATGATGCCATGGGGGTGAAGCTGCCCGGCAGGGTGGCGGTGAAGCTGCATTCCGGAGAGGTGGGGAATCAGAATTTTCTGCGGCCGGACTTTATGAAGCCTGTGATTGACTATGTGAACGGCACTATCGTGGAGTGTAATACCGCTTATGAAGGACAGCGGAACACTACAAAGGCACACAGGGCAACCATGAAGCTTCACGGCTGGAGCAGCATAGCAGAGGTCGATATCATGGACGCGGCAGGGGAGATGGAGCTGCCTGTCCCGGAGGGCAGACGGATCAAAAAGAATTATGTGGGAGCAAATCTTAAGAAGTATGACTCCATGCTGGTACTGTCTCATTTTAAAGGGCATCCCATGGGGGGCTTTGGCGGAGCGTTAAAAAATATTTCCATCGGTATCGCTTCTTCCCATGGGAAGGCGTATATCCACGGCGCAGGCAATGAGGCGAAGATCTGGTCCTCTGACCATGATTCCTTTCTGGAGTCCATGGCGGATGCGGCTAAGTCCGTGGTGGACTATTTCGGGGAGAAAATCGTGTTTATCAATGTGATGAAGAATATGTCCGTGGACTGTGACTGCTGTGCCGTGGCGGAGGATCCTGCCATAGCGGACATAGGCATTCTGGCGTCCACCGATCCGGTGGCGTTGGATCAGGCCTGCCTTGACCTTGTATATGCCTGTGATGATCCGGGGAAGCCTCACCTGCTGGAGCGGATCGAGTCCAGAAACGGAGTGCATACGGTGGAAGCCGCCGCAGCGCTGAAGGCAGGCAGCAGGGAGTACGAGCTGACGGAAATATAAAGCGTAAGCAGGGGCTTGCCGGTGCAGTATCACCGGCTGGCCTTTGCAATCGCCGTATATTTTTCCTCGCAGTATTTACAGCGGTAGGTCTCCTTTTCCGCATCCGCCAGGTAGAAGATATGGGGCAGCTCCTGCTCGATGGAAGTGATACATCTGGGATTGCGGCATCGGATCACGTTTTTGATCTGTGCAGGAAGGGCAAGCACCTTCTTTTCCACGATATTTCCGTTTTTGATCACATTGACGGTGATGGTGTGGTCGATAAAGGCAAGCACATCCAGATCCAGCATATCGATATCGCACTCTACCTTTAAAATATCCTTCTTGCCAAGCTTGCCGCTGCGGGCGTTTTTGATGATGGCCACGGTGCAGTCCAGCTTGTCCAGCTGCAAGTGCTCGTATATGTCCAGGCTTTTTCCGGCCTTGATGTGATCCAGCACAAAGCCCTCTTCGATTTTTCCTACATTCAGCATATTGTCTCCTTTCTCGGCATAAGCCTGTTCAAGCCAGCTCCAACAGTGTAAGTATCAGCGCCATACGGACATAGACGCCGTACTGCGCCTGCCGGAAGTAAGCGGCTCTTGCGTCGTCGTCCACCTCCACAGAGATCTCATTGACACGGGGGAGGGGGTGGAGCACCAGCATATCCTCTTTTGCCAGCTCCATCTTGGGGGTATCCAGAATATAGAAATCCTTTAAGCGGATATAGTCCTCTTCATTAAAGAACCGCTCCTTCTGCACTCTGGTCATGTAAAGCAGATCAAGCTCAGGCATCACATCCTCCAGGCGGATGACCTCGCTGTAAGGGACGCCTTTTTCCTTCAGCATCTCGGTGATATAATCCGGGCACCGCAGTTCTTCCGGGGAAATGAAGAGGAAGCGTATGTTCTCATAGCGCACCAGAGCGTTGATAAGGGAGTGGACGGTCCTGCCGAATTTCAGGTCGCCGCACAGACCGATGGTGAAGCCCCCTAAGGAACCTTTCAGACTGCGGATAGTCAGCAGATCCGTCAGGGTCTGGGTGGGGTGATGATGCCCGCCGTCCCCGGCGTTGATGACGGGGATCCCGGACCGCTCGCTTGCCACCATGGGAGCACCCTCCTTTGGGTGGCGCATGGCGCAGATGTCCGCATAGCAGGAAATGATGCGGATGGTGTCGGACACGCTCTCACCCTTTGCCGCAGAGGAAGAGGCCGCGTCGGAGAAGCCAAGGACCCGCCCCCCCAGCCGGATCATGGCGGACTCAAAGCTTAAGCGCGTCCTGGTGCTGGGCTCGTAGAAGCAGGTGGCAAGGATTTTGCCGTCACAGGCATGGGCATATTTTGCAGGATCATGTTCGATGTCATTGGCCAGGTCGAAAAGCCTGTCCAGCTCTTTTGTGGTGAAGTCTAAGGGGCTCATCAGATGTCTCATACAAATAACCGTTCCTTTCTGTGAAAATATTCATTACAGCTGATAGTTCCCGCAAAAAGAGCCGAAGAGAAAACTCTTCGACTCCTGTATTTACGACTGGAATGACAATAGCTCTTCCACGGTCTTGCGCCGGGGAGCGGCGGGAGCTTCAGCGGGATAACCGATGGGAATAAGAGCCACCAGCTCTCTGTCATCGGGAAGATCGAGAACCTTTGCCGCATCCGCCTCATCAAACAGCCCCATAATGACAGTCCCCAGACCCTGCTCGTAAGCTGCCAGGCAGAAGGCTTCGCTGGCAACGCCTGCGTCATACATCTGCCAGCCTGCTCCCTTGGGGGTGGAGAAGGAACCGTCCCTTTCATAACCGCTGCGCCCCTTGACTGCGGTAACTGCGATCACCATGGGAGCCTGCTCCATAATAGCGCCGTTGCCGGGGTACAGGGAAGTACATTTTGCAAGAGCCGCCTTTTTTTCGTCTTCCACGGCAATATAGCGGGTGATCTGTGTGTTCTTCCAGCTGGGAGCGAAAGATGCTGTCTCCACGATCTTCTGAAGCAGTTCATGGGATACCGGCTGTTCGGTAAAACGACGGATGCTTCTGCGCCCGGTGATGCACTCGTTAGCTGTCATATCATAACCTCCATATATTTGATTCTCGTGAGCAAAATGTGTCTTTGTATGCTTCTTAATGATAACACGGCGGGACTTTAGTTTCAATAGGAGAAGCGATAATTTTAAGGAAAAAGGTTTTGCATCCTTGGAGCATATGCACTATAATAAAACAAAAGGTTACAGGAAAGGATGGCGGGAAGGATGGAATTTGTTGAAAGAAAACGGTGGTTATTTTTCGGATTGCCCTTTACCTTTACAAAGTACACGATCAAGGAGGAAATCATAACCATTGACGAGGGACTGCTGAAAACGGTAGAGAACGACTGCTATATGTACAAGGTGCAGGACGTTCAGCACAGCGCAAGCCTGGCTGAAAAGATGTTTGGCCTGGGTACGGTCATCTGCTTTACCGGGGATACCACCCATGCCCAGCTTATTTTAAAGCATATCAAGCATTCCAAGGCCGTGAAGGAATTTATACTGGAGCAGTCGGAGATGGCGAGAAGAAAGCGCCGCACCATGAATATGCTGGATATCGGCACAGGCGATATGCAGGATGTGGATGATATGGAAGGCTGATTCATTCCCGCGAGCAATGAGTCAAGTGCCGTGCTTGCACGAGCATTTGACGAATGCCGCGAGGGTCAAATACCCCGCTGCGCTGCAGCGTTGCAAGCTTGATACCCCGTTGCTTGCAGCGGGGTCTTTGATTTAGGTTCACCTGCGGGAGGATCCAGCAGACGCTCAAACAGCAGTCCTGCCACGAACCAGCAGGGGGCGTAGTCCAGGCGGATGAGTCGGTTGATATGCCATCTGCTTCTGCCGTAATTCCAGGGACAGAGCTTGCGCTTAGAAAGCAGGCTCCCCGTGAGATATTCGGCGGAGAAGATGATGCTCATATAGGCAAGCCCCCGGAACCAGACGGATCTGTTCCGCAGAAGGCGGCTTACGGGCGCGATGACTGCAGCGCAGCCGTAAATGGGGAACATCCAGACAGAGGTCACGCCCTTTAAGGTAAGGTCCCGGCTGCGGAGAGAGCCAAGGGCGGTGAAGAGGATTTCCATGCACCATCCGGTGAGCCCGCATTTGAGAAAATTTTTGGCAAAGGTCATAGCGTTTTGCTTCATGATGTCAGCCTTTCTTTCTTTTGGTAGCATGATTCATTTTGCGCAGTTTGGGAATCCTTTATACAATAGATTCGTTTTGCGGGACATCTTGCGGGAGGCATCGGATGAAAGAGCGGGAAGCGATGGAATACATTGAAAGCATAAGCGGGCGGGGCGTTGTGCCCGGCTTAGACAGCATCCGGGAGCTTTGCAGAAGGCTGGGAGATCCCCAGGACGCTTTGCGCTTCGTCCACATAGCGGGCACCAACGGGAAGGGCTCCGTATCCGCTTATATCGCAGAGGTTTTAAAATGCGGCGGCTATCGGGTGGGAAGATACATATCACCTGTTATTTTTGATTACAGGGAGCGGATACAGGTAAACGGAAGATCCATTACCAGAGAAGCCCTGGGACGGCTGATGGAGCAGGTGAAGCAGGCCTGTGAGGAGATGAGGGCGGAGGGAAAAGCTCAGCCCACAGCCTTTGAGGTGGAGACGGCTTTGGGCTTTCTCTACTGGAAGGAAAAGGCCTGTGATATTGTGGTGCTGGAATGTGGCATGGGAGGACTGTTGGACGCTACGAACGTCATAGAGACCACAGTTCTTGCGGTGATCACTTCTGTCAGCGTGGATCATATGAGGTTTCTGGGGAATACCCCGGAGGAGATCGCGGCGCAAAAGGCGGGGATATTGAAGCCCGGCGTCCCGGCGGTGAGCGCTAAGCAGCAGGAGACGGCGGAGAAGGTAATAGCGGACAGGGCGGCGGAGCTGAATTGTCCCCTTACGGTGATGGAGCACGCCCGGATCACCGCTGTGAAGTACGGACTGGAGAAGCAGCGCTTCAGTTATGGCGGCTTTTCGGGGCTGGAGATCTTACTGGCGGGGAAATATCAGGTTGAAAACGCGGCGCTGGCGGTGGAGGCGCTGCGGCTTTTGAGCGGGAAGGGCTTTCCGGTGAGGGAAGAGAAGCTGCGTCAGGGGCTGCGGCAGACGGCATGGCCGGGGAGGTTTACCATTGTGGGAAAGAAGCCCTGGTTCGTGGTGGATGGCGCCCATAATGAGGACGGGGCGAAAAGACTTGCGGAATCGGTGGAATTTTATTTTACAAATAAGCGGATCATCTATATAATGGGAGTGTTGAAGGACAAGGAATATGAGAAAATGGTGGGGCTGACCCACAGGCTGGCGGATCAGATCATTACCGTCACCCCCCCGGATGATTCCAGAGCCCTGCCGGCATATGAGCTGGCACAGGAGATCGCAAAGGTCCATCCCGGCGTGACGGCGGTGGACAGTCTGGAGGAAGCGGTGGAAATGGCGCGGCTGCTTGCAGGCAAAGAGGACGTGATCGTCGCCTTCGGCACGCTGTCCTTTGCAGGGCGGCTGATAAAGATTACAGAGTGAGTGGCAGCAGAATCGAGGTTAGGCATATGGTAGATCAGGATAAGATACGGGAGGCAGTCAGGCTTCTGCTGGAGGGGATCGGAGAGGATACCGGCAGGGAGGGGCTTGCTCAGACCCCTGACAGGATCGCGAGAATGTATACGGAGATCTTCGCCGGCATGGAGGAGGATGCGGCGATCCCCCTGTCAAGAGTGTTTACCGTTGACGGCGGGGAGATGGTTCTGGAGAAGGACATTGTATTCTACTCCATGTGCGAGCATCATATGATGCCCTTTTTCGGCAGGGCTCACGTGGCCTATATTCCGGACGGGAAGGTGGTGGGCTTGAGCAAGCTTGCCAGAACGGTGGAGGTGTATGCAAAAAGGCTTCAGATACAGGAGAGGATGACGGGGCAGATCGCTGATGCGCTGATGGAACACCTTAAGCCCAAAGGGGCTATGGTGGTGCTGGAGGCGGAGCATATGTGCATGACCATGCGGGGCGTGAAGAAGCCGGGCAGTAAGACTGTGAGTATTGCGGTCAGAGGTGTGTTTGAAAATAATACGGAGCTGCAGAACCGTTTCTTTCAGATGCTGCGGCTGGAAAAGGGATGCAGTGCAGATGAACAGGGTAAATAATATATTAAATCATCCTTTATTTATTGAAAATCTGGAAAAGAATAGGACGGCAGAAGCAGACCGACGCTTCTGCCGTCATGACATGGCGCATTTTCTGGACGTGGCGAGGATCGCAAGGATCATGGATCTTGAGGAAGAGCTGGGGATTCCGAAAGCTTTGATCTACGGGGCGGCGCTGCTGCACGATATCGGAAAGCACAGACAGTATGAGGAGGGGATCCCTCATGAGCAGGCAAGCGCTCTCATTGCACCAAAGATCTTAAGGGACTGCGGGTTCGATGAAAATGAAGCAGCTGTTATTATTGACGCGATCCTGCAGCACAGAAACAGTGAGGTGATTCCGGAGAAAAATTTGCGGGGGCTGCTGTACCGGGCTGACAAGGCAAGCCGTCCCTGCTTTGCCTGTAAGGCGGAGAGGGACTGTAACTGGAAGGAAGGCAGAAAGAATACAGAGATCGTTTACTGAGGGCGGAGACCGGCATGAAAATAGGGAACAGAGAATTTCAGTCTCAGGGAAAAACATATGTGATGGGCATCTTGAACGTGACGCCGGATTCCTTTTCCGACGGGGGAAAGTGGATGGACAGGGACAGCGCCCTGGGTCATGTGGAGGAAATGCTTCAGCAGGGAGCGGACATTATCGACATTGGCGGCGAGTCCACAAGACCGGGATACACACCTTTACCGGAGGAAGAGGAGATCGCCAGGACAGCGCCTGTGATCGAGGCAGTGAAGGCGCGTTTTGACATACCCGTGTCTCTGGATACCTGTAAGGCAGGGGTGGCGCTGGCGGGCATTGAGGCAGGGGCTGACCTGATCAACGATATATGGGGCCTGAAGGGGGATGAAAGAATAGCAAGTGTTATCGCAAAAGGCGCATTGCCCTGCTGTCTGATGCATAACCGGAAGGATACTGATTACAGTGATTTTATGCAGGATGTGGCGGCGGACCTGGCGGAGACGCTTCACCTGGCGGAGCAGGCAGGCATTGCGGAGGACAGGATCATTCTGGATCCGGGGGTGGGCTTTGCGAAATCCTATGAGCAGAATCTGGAGGTGATAAACTGTCTGGAGGAGCTGAAGGTGTTCGGCTGTCCCCTGTTGTTAGGGTGCAGCCGCAAATCCGTGATCGGACTGACGCTGGACCTGCCTGCGGACCAGAGGCTGGAGGGTACGCTGGCAACTACCGTGATCGGCGTCTTGAAGGGCTGTATGTTTGTGCGGGTGCATGACGTACAGGCCAATGTGCGCGCCGTCAGAATGACGGAGGCCATACTGAAGGGAGGAAAGGACTGATGTACAGAGAATGGGCAGGAGATGAGATCAGGATCGAAAAGCTGGAGATATATGCTTATCACGGCGTGTATCCGGAGGAGAGAAAGGGAGGCCAGCTGTTTCTGGTAAGCGCGGTGCTCTATACGGATACCCGCAGGGCGGGAGTGGAGGACAGCATAGAATATTCCACGGATTATGGGGACGTCAGTCTTTTTATAGAGAAATGGATGAAAAAGAACACCTGTCATACTTTGGAGGCAGTGGCGGAAAGGCTGGCGGAAGAAATATTATTAAAGTATGATTTGATATCTGCTCTGGATTTGGAGGTCTATAAACCGGAGGCCCCCATTCCCCTTTCCTTTCATTCTGTTTCCGTAAGGATACACAGAGGCTGGCATAAAGCCTATCTGTCTGTGGGTTCCAACATGGGGGACAGGCGGAAGCTGATCGAAAACGGGATCGAGGCTTTGAAAGCCGATCCCCGGATAAAGTCGGTCAGAGTATCGGAGATCATAGAGACGAAGCCATACGGCGGTGTGGAGCAGGATGATTTCCTGAACGGAGTCATTGAAATAGACACATTGCTGGGACCGGAAGAGCTGCTTAAGGCTCTTCACGAGATAGAGAACAGTGCGGGAAGGGAACGGACGGTGCGCTGGGGCCCCAGGACCCTGGATCTGGATATTTTATTTTATGATAAGCTGGTGTATGAAAGCGATGATCTGGTGATACCTCATCCGGATATGCAGAACAGGGAATTTGTCTTAAAGCCCCTAAGCTCCCTGGCGCCGAATTACAGACATCCGGTGCTGGGGACTACGGTGCTTCAGGAGCTGGCGGAGCTGGAAGAGTCTGTACGGCTCAAGTGAGAGAACAGGTATTTGTCCGTGAAGGATGCAGTAAGCCCGGTGAACAGGCCGGTGAGGATGCCGCTTAAGACAAGAAAGGGAAGATAGGCCAGCACTCCCGGCGTGGCAGTCAGCGCAACGGCGGTCAGCAGCTGCCCAAGGTTGTGAGTCAGGCCCCCCACGGCTCCCGTGAGAAAGCTCATTTTTCCATGGAGCAGCCTGTAGGTCAGAAACATGGCAAGCAGGCTCAAAAAACCTCCGGAGAGACTGTAAAAAAAGCTCATGAGCTGGCCGAAGAGCAGGGCGGAGAGCAGGATGCGGGCTGTCAGCACCAGCGCTGTCTCCTTCAGGGAATAGTGGTGCAGCAGGATCAAGGTGACAATGTTAGATAAGCCAAGCCTGATGCCGGGAATGGGGACCAGCGGCGGAATGGCGCTTTCAACGGCGTATATCCCAAGGGAAAGGGTAACATACAGAGCTAAGGCAGTCAGGCGTTTCAGCTTCATGGCGTCTCCTTAATAGGTAATAATATCGGGTGTTATATCATTCTCGCTCTCTGCATTCGGGCGCAGCAGAATGACTACCCTGTTTGGCAGACAGGTGATGGGCAGTCTGGAATCACTGATAAAGCCCTGGTGGACACAAAGCCTGTCAGGGCAGTCCGCAGAAATGATGCCGATGCTGCCGGGGCGGACCTCTATTTCATTGGTGCAGCCGCCCTCTCCTGTGACAGTGAAGCGGCGGGGCTCCTGCACCTCATCCAGAGGAATGCTTTTGATCAGCTTACCATTTTGGTAAATGTCTGCGGTGAGACCGCCGGCAGATCCATTCCCCTGATTTCCGGGAAGCAGAATAAACAGCAGGCTCACCACGGATAACAGTATCAGGATGGCTCCGATCAGAAGGGCGGCCGGTTCTATCCGTTTTTTTGTGCTCATGGTATCACAGGCTCCTCTCCACATCAAAGTATAACAAAAAGGATGAGTAAAATGAAGAAATTTTTTGCGGCGTTTATGGCAGTACTTTTGCTGGCCTGCTGTGGCTGTGAAGCAGGGCAGGCAGGTGGATATGGCCAGGTAGACGGAAGCGGCCAGACCGGCAGTTCAGGCCAGGCGGGACGGATACAGCGGGTACAGAGTGTGGATACGGTGATGGGAACGGTTCTGGTGCAGACCCTCTATACCACGGAGGAAGGAACCGGAGCGGCTGCTAAGATCCTGGAGCTTCTTCGGGAGCTGGAGGAAGGAATGCTTTCCAGACGGCTGGATACCTCGGAGGTCCGGAGGCTGAACCTGTCGGCGGGCAGTGCGGAGGGAAGCAGCCTGTCGGCGGAGCTGGAGGAGCTTTTGGAGGGCTGTCTTGAAATGTGGCGGAAGTCGGAAGGGGCTTTGGATGTGACTTTAGGGCCGGTGGTGGAGCTGTGGGACATTGACGGCTGGGCTGCAGGAGAAAGAGAGGGGACCTTTGCGCCGCCGAAGGAAGAGCAGCTGGCAAAAGCACTGGAAAACTGCGGCAGCGGCAGGATAGAAATAAGGGAAGGCTGCCTGTACCTGCCGGAGGGAATGGAACTGGACCTGGGGGCGGTGGGCAAGGGAGCTGCCCTGGACCATATTCTGGCATACCTGCAGGAGCAGGATGAAATAACGGGCGTTGTAATATCCTTGGGCGGTAGTGTGCTGACCTATGGGGAAAAGCCGGACGGGGGAAACTGGAACGTGGGAATCGCAGATCCCCGGAATACCGCTGCCAATGTGGGCATTCTGACACTGGAGGGAGAGTGGTTCATAGCCACCTCCGGGGATTATGAACGCTATGTGGAGTTGGATGGTATCCGGTATCACCACATCATCGATCCTGCCACGGGTCATCCGGCAGACAGCGGCGTGACGGGGGTGACGATCCTGGCGAAGAGCGGCTTTTTAAGCGACGCTCTCTCCACGGCCTGCTTTATCCTGGGGACGGAAAAAGGGATGGCTCTGGCGGAGAGCTGCGGGGCGGAAGCGCTGTTTGTGGGGAAAGACGGGAGCATTACCATGAGCGCGGGGATGGAGGCATATTATACTCCTGCCCTTTGAATCATTTGCAGATCGAAGCGGTTTGATGTACAATGATATCAGGCACAAAAAAAGAAGGATGTGAGCGGATGGACGAAAACGGGTATCTCAATGTGGATGAAAAGACTCTGAAGGCGATAGATGAAAAGATGCCGCCGGAGGAAGAGCTTCAGGATCTGGCGGAGTTCTTCAAGGTATTTGGGGATGCAACGCGGCTGAAAATACTGTATGTGCTGCTCTCCGCAGAAATGTGTGTGTACGATATCGCGGCAGTTCTGGGAATGTCCCAGTCTGCCATCTCCCACCAGCTCAGAGTGCTGAAGCAAATGGATCTGGTGAAAAACCGCCGGGAGGGGAAAACCATTTTTTATTCCCTGGCCGACGGACATATTGTGACCATCTTGAGCCAGGGACTTGATCATATCGAGGAGTGACCGGCTGTTGGGCGGTCCACGCCGCGCCATTCGCAAGATATGGCATGGATTTTGAGCCTTACCGGGTGGCGGAGCGGCTGATACGGTTCAGGAAGTTATCCTCCCTGGCTGTCTCAGCCTTTGCCGTCTGCAGCAGGCGTTCACAGGATGCGGCGTCCTCCGCCCGCTGTTCATCGGTATAGGCGGCAAGCTCTGCACGGATGGCTTCCGCGACCCCTGTTTTGTCCGCATAGTGCCAGAAATGCTCCTGCAGCCTGCAGTCACTGTAATGCCAGGGCTTGGATACCATGATATAATGAATGAGTCTGATTTCTTCCTCAGGGCAGGGGAGCACGCCGAACACTTCGGTATTCCAGCCCGGATGGAGCCATGATACCCTGTCCTTGCAGAGCACGTTCAGATAGTCCTCATCCTGGGTGACCACAAAATCATAAAAGCCCAGCAGCTTCACGAATTTGTTCAGCAGCTGATTCTCTCTGAATTCCCGGCAGTTTATCACCAGCACTCCCGCGTTGAAGAAAGCATTGCGGTGGATGCCAAGCACCTTTTCCACGTAGGTCCCGTAGACGTCCTCCTGTACCATGGCCTGTTCATGGGAGGCGGCCACATAATTATCCTGCAGGTCATGGTCGAACAGCTCTGCGATATTTCCCAGCACAATGGTATCGCTGTCCAGGTAGACGGCCTTGTCATATTCAGGGAACATTTCCGAAATAAACAAACGGTAGTAAGTGGTCTTGGTGTAGTAGTCCCGTATGGGCAGCTTGTCCTGAATGGATTCCAGGAAGTCGGAAACATCCGGGAAACAAACGGAGATCCGGTTGTTCTGCATTTTCAGCAGCTCGTCGCGGTGTGCGTCGGAAATGCCTGCGTTCAAAAAGTGGATGCGCAGGCTGCGATCCGGATCTGCGTTCTCTATGAGGGAACGGGCGGATACGATGGCAAATTTGGCAAAGATATCGTCACAGGCATAAAAGATCGGTATCACGTTGTTCATAAAAAATCTCGCTTTCTCAGATAGTATTTTGGGCGCCCGTTTAATTTACTGCGGGCGCAAATATGCTGTAGGTACTGCTTCCCAGCTGGGAATGGTAGGTGGTGAGTTCATCCCCGAAGGGCTGGAAATAAACATACCGTGAGGTCATGTTGATATGGGTGAAATTCCCCTCTGCAATCGTGTGGTTATCCGAGCCGTCAGTGCGCATACATTTCAGCTGGGGACTGACGCGGTCGTTTTTCTGGTAATAGATGTAGCCGCTTCCCACATTGAAGCAGTCCACCCGGTCATTGGTCAGCACCTGGACCTCATTCATATTCAGGGAATAGCGGCAGAGCCGATAGTCGTTTGCAACATCCATGTAATAGATATAATCCCCATCCAGGACGGGATACCAGAGATTTCCCCGCCACAGCTCGGTGGAAACGTCATTGGCTGTGTTCAGGGTATAGAGGTAATGGTCGCCCTGGGTGCCGTTGTAGTAGATGATCCCGTTTCTGGCACAGGCAGGATTGATCTGGTAGCTGGCCAGATCCACCTGCTCGGACTTGTCGATCTTCAGCTTGTAAAAGGAAGTCCCGGTAGTATTAGATGTGCCGGTGGTCAGCAGGTACAGGTAATTATTTACCAGCTGCCCGCTCAACACCACATCTCTGGTCAGGGTGACAACGTCGTCGCCGTCTGTCTCGCACCGGCAGAAGGAGCGTATACCCTCTATCTGCGCCAGGTCGGATTTCGACGCGGAACCGGTCTGGTAATAGTACAGATATTTTCCGCCTGCAAGGATATTTCTGACTATCACACTGTTCAGCAGCTTTACATCCGTCTCGTCAGGCGTCATGGAATAGAGACAGCCCTGATCGGCGGCGTTGGAAAAGTAGACCCTGCCGTCATATTCACAGAACAGCCCGTCGTTGTTTATATTGCCTGCGCTGTTGCCCACAGTGCCGTCTGGATTCATGGAAACACGGTTCAAAAATATACTTGCAAATCCCAGCGCCGCCAGCAGCACCACGCAGATCACGCCTGCAAGGACGAGCTTGACAGTCTTGTTCATCTGGAGTCCCCCTCTTCATTATGATTTTTCCCATATACTATACACCCATTTTTGCTTGTCATCAAGTCTGTTTTGGTATAAGATAGACATAAAACAGATGAAGGAGCGGGCGTATGGACTTGAGGGACCTAAGACAGCAGATCGACGACATTGATTTGAAGATCGTGGAGCTGTTCGAGCAGCGGATGGATGTGAGCCGCCGTGTGGCGGCGTACAAGATCGAAAACGGGAAAAAGGTATTTGACAGGCAGCGTGAGACGGAGAAGCTTGCCGCGGTGAAAGCAATGGCCCATGGTGAGTTTAACAGCCGGGGCATCGTGGAGCTGTTCGAGCAGATCATGTCCATCAGCAGGAAGCTGCAGTACCGCCTGCTGACGGAGAGCGGAAATACCGGAAAGCTTCCCTTTATCGGTGTTGACAGCCTGGATACAAAAAAGGCGAGAGTGGTGTTCCAGGGGGCTGAGGGCGCTTATTCCCAGGCAGCCATGATGCGCTATTTCGGGGATGAGATACACAGCTTCCATGTGGACAGCTTCCGGGATGCCATGAGCGCCATAGACGAGGGAAGCGCCGATTTTGCGGTATTGCCCATTGAAAATTCAACGGCGGGCATCGTGAATGAGATCTATGACCTGCTTCAGGAATATGAAAATTATATCGTAGGGGAACAGATCATCCGGGTGGAGCATTGCCTGCTGGGGGTCCCCGGCGCGGAAGCTTCAGATATCAGGACGGTCTTTTCCCATCCCCAGTCCCTGATGCAGAGCGCAAGATTCCTGGCTGCAAAAGGCTGGAAGCAGATCAGTATGCAGAATAATGCCTTTGCCGCGAAGAAAGTGGCGGAGGACGGGGATGTGAGCCAGGCGGCCATTGCCGGGGAGCAGGCGGCGAAGGCATACGGGCTCAAAGTGCTGCAGCGGGGCGTCAACGACTGCGGCGGCAATTCCACCCGCTTTATCATTGTCACCAACCAGAAGATCTTCAGAAAGGATGCAAACAAGATCAGCATCTGCCTTGAGGTGGCTCACGAGAGCGGCTCCCTGTATCATGTGCTGTCTCATTTTATCTACAATGACCTGAATATGACCAAGATCGAGAGCCGCCCCATTGAGGACAGGGCGTGGGAGTATCGTTTCTTTATTGATTTTGAGGGCAATCTGGCGGACAGCGCCGTAAAAAATGCACTGCGGGGGCTGCGGGATGAAGCCAGGAACATGAAGATACTGGGAAATTACTGAAGGACCGACGGCGGCGGAGAACCGGTTTCGGCCGGTTGGAAAGGACAGAGAGGGATGCGGGAGCAGGAACTGATCGTTTACAGAGATTTTGAGGACGGAGCGCTTTTTTATGATTTGGCGTGGCTCATGGAGCATTACTGTGATGGGGAGGCAGAGCATCCGGCGGCTCTCTTCTACGATTGCATCCACAGGCTGATCGAGCTTGCCGGGACTTACGGCTTTCACGGGAACCTGTGGCACTGCTATCTGGCGAACCTGCTGGTGAATAATGAGAACAGCTACAGCTGCGGCTGCGAGATCAGGGGCGAGATCCGGGGGACCATCAATGACGCGGCGCTTCATGATATCGTGATCTTCAAGGAATTCTATGACTACGATTTCAGCGATATGTGCAATCGACTTCATGTGCCGGAGTATGCTCTGACGGAAGCGTATGAGGCAAGCAGCAGGGAAAGCAGGGTGTACAACACAAGGATCTGCGCCCGCATCTGTGAGCTCGCGGAGAAATTCTGCACAGACCGGACCCCGGAGGAAATGAAGGCTACGCTGACGGAGTTCTACAGGGAATACGGGGTGGGAAAGCTTGGCCTGCACAAATCCTTCCGGGTGGCGCATGACGAGACCGGCGTACATATCGAGCCGATTCTCAATATTGCCCATGTGGCTTTAAGCGATCTGGTGGGATATGAAACGCCTAAGAAAAAGCTGACGGATAACACGGATGCCTTTGTGGCGGGAAGAAAGGCGAACAACTGTCTGCTCTTCGGCGATGCGGGCACGGGAAAATCCTCCTGTATCAAGGCCATTGCCAATGAATACTATGAAAAGGGGCTGCGCATCATAGAGATATACAGGCATCAATTTCAGGATCTGAATGAGGTCATCGGGCAGATCAAGAACCGCAACTATAAATTTATCATCTATATGGACGATTTGAGTTTTGAGGATTTTGAGACGGAGTATAAATATCTGAAGGCCGTCATTGAAGGCGGGTTGGAAAAAAAGCCGGAGAATATCCTGATCTATGCCACCTCCAACAGGAGACACCTGATTCGCGAGAATTACAGCGACAGGGAAGAGATACGTCAGGATATGCACACCGGAGATACGGTGCAGGAGAAGCTTTCCCTGGTATACCGCTTCGGCGTGACGATCTATTTCGGAGCGCCGGACAGGAAGCAGTTCCAGAGCATTGTAAAGGCGCTGGCGGAGCGGGGCGGCCTGGAGATGTCCGAGGAAGAGCTGCTATCGGAGGCAAATAAATGGGAGCTTTCCCACGGCGGGCTGTCCGGGCGGACGGCCAGACAGTTTGTGGATTATCTGCTGGGCACCAGACAAAAATAAGTAGCGGGAGGCGGGGAAATGAGCACCAGAACCTTTGCGGCCATAGTTGTGGGCAGCTTTGAGCTGACAATGAAGATATTTGAATTCTCAGGGAAGAACACCATGCGGGAGATCGACTGTGTGAGCAGGAGGCTGGCGCTGGGCAGCGACACCTATGCCCACGGCAAGATATCCAATGAGAAGCTGGACGAGCTCTGCCGTACCCTGAAGGAGTTTGGCGGCATCATGAAGGCATACAGGGCGGAAGGCTACAGAGCATACGGCACCAGCGCCATCCGGGAGACGGAGAATTCCATTATCGTTCGGGATCAGATCGCCCAGCGGACAGGCATCAAAATAGAGGTGCTGAGCAATTCGGAGCAGCGTTTTCTGGATTACAAGTCTCTGGCTTCCAGGGGAGAAAGCTTTCGCCGGATCATTGAGGAAAAGACGGCAATCCTGGATATCGGCGGGGGAAGCATCCAGATATCCCTGTTTGACAATGACACTCTGGTGTCCACGCAGAATCTGCGTCTTGGGGTCCTGCGCATCCAGGAGTATATCGCCCGCTTTGAGGTGAAGCACTCTAAGCTGGAATACTTTATTGACGAGATGGCAATGGCCCAGCTGGCAAATTATAAAAAGCTGTATCTGAAGGATCGGGAGATACAGAATCTGATCGTGATAGACGACTATATTTCGCCCCTGGCCGTAAAGCTGGCGGGGGGAAGCTCCGGCAGGGCCGTGCTGGACAGAAAAGCCTTTGAGGGATTTGCAGATCAGCTGCGGGCGGGGACGCCAGCCCAGGTGGCGAAGAATTTGAGTATGCCGGAGGAGAAGGTGCCCCTTGCCTTTATCAGCGCTGTGCTCACCGGGCGCATTGCCGATCTGATGGGGGCAGGGCAGATATGGGCTCCCGGCGTGACCCTGTGCGACGGCATAGCCTATGAATATGCGGAAAAAATAAAAATGTTCCGGGGAGAGCATGACTTTGAGAAAGATATCATTGCCTGCGCCATCAACATCAGCAAGCGGTATATGGGCAGCAGGAAGCGTTCCGAGACCCTGGAAAATATTGCCTCGGAGATTTTCAACAGCATGAAGAAGGTACACGGGCTTGGAAAGCGGGACTTTCTGTATCTGCGGCTGGCGGCCATCCTCCACGACTGCGGGAAATATGTCAGTATGCTGAATATAGGCGAGACCTCTTACGATATCATCATGGCCACGGAGATCATCGGTCTGTCCCATGCGGAGCGGGAGATCGTGGCGAATGTAGTGCGCTTTAATCACAGCAGGTTCATCTATTACGAGGGGCAGAGTGTGGACAGGGAGACTTACTTAAAGATCGCAAAGCTGACAGCCATTTTGAGGCTGTCCAGCGGACTGGACAGGAGCCACAAGCAGAAGATGAAAGGCATAAAAGCGGTTTTAAAGGATAATCAGCTGCTTCTCTCGGCGGATACGCCGGAGGATATCACCCTGGAGAAGGGCTTTTTCCGGGAACGGGCGGAATTCTTCCGGGAGGTATTCAGCGTAGAACCGGTTTTAAAGCAGAAAAAGACAGTGCAGACTTAAGAAGGAGCAGTAACAGCGGAAAGAGCAGAAAGAGCAGTAACAGGGATAGAAAGGCAGGGCCACGGATATGGGCGAAATAGATTTTTGTAATCCGAAATATTACACCAACAGGGAGCTTTCCTGGATCCTGTTTGACCACAGGGTACTGAATGAGGCCAGGGATAAAAATATTCCGCTGTTTGAACGGCTGAAATTTTTAAGCATCACAGCGTCTAATCTGGATGAATTCTTTATGATACGCGTGGCGTCCCTGAAGGACATGGTAAATGCAAAATATGAGAAGCGGGACATTGCGGGCATGACCCCAAAGGAGCAGCTTGCGGCGCTGGACGTGGCGATCCATGAACTGGTGGACCTGCAGTATTCCACCTGGAATCGTTCCCTGGTGCCCCGGCTGGAAAAGAACGGGCTTCAGATCATCAGCAGGCATGAGGATTTGAGTGAGGAGGATGCTGCGTTTATCGACCGGTATTTTGAAGAGAACGTGTACCCTGTGTTGACTCCCATGGCGGTGGATTCCTCCAGACCCTTTCCTCTGGTCCGCAATAAAACGCTGAACATTGCAGCCCTGGTCCACAAGAAGAACAGCAAGGAAGAGTTGGAGTTTGCCACGGTGCAGGTGCCCTCCGTGCTGGACCGTATCGTGCAGCTGCCCGTGAGGGGAACGGCAAAAAAGCTTATTCTTCTGGAGGAGATCATCGAGCGGAATATGCATAAGCTGTTCCTGAACTATGATATTGTGTGCGCCCATCCTTTCCGGATCATGCGGAACGCAGATCTGACCATCGAAGAGGACGAGGCGGCAGATCTGCTGAAGGAGATCCAGAAGCAGCTGAAAAAGCGTCAGTGGGGCGAGACGATCCGCCTTGAGGTGGAGGACGGCATGGACAAGCGGCTGCTGAAGATCTTAAAAAACGAGCTGCACATAGAGCAGAATATTTATAAGATCCCAGGCCCCCTTGACCTTACCGTATTGATGAAGCTGTACGGGCTGGATGGCTTTGAGCACCTGAAAACGCCGAAGTACACGCCTCAGCCTGTGCCGTCTCTTCCGGCGGGCTGCGATATATTTGAAGAGATAAGAAAGGGCGATATTCTGCTGCATCATCCTTACCAAACCTTTGAGCCGGTGGTGAATTTCATCCGGCAGGCGGCGAAGGATCCGGAGGTGCTTGCCATCAAGCAGACCCTGTACCGCGTCAGCGGCAATTCCCCTATCATTGCGGCGCTTGCCCAGGCGGCGGAGAACGGCAAGCAGGTGTCGGTGCTGGTGGAGCTGAAAGCCCGTTTCGACGAGGAGAATAATATCGTCTGGGCAAAAATGCTGGAGAAGGCGGGCTGCCACGTCATATATGGGCTGGTGGGTCTAAAGACCCACAGCAAGATAACCCTTGTGGTGCGCAGGGAGGAGGACGGCATCCGCCGCTATGTACACCTGGGCACCGGCAACTATAACGACGCCACCGCCAAGCTGTACACGGATATCGGCCTGCTTACCTGCGACGAGTCGGTGGGGGAGGACGCCACGGCGGTGTTCAATATGCTGTCCGGCTATTCCGAGCCCCTGGTGTGGAACAAGCTGAGCCTGGCGCCGCTGTGGCTGAAGGACAAGTTCCTGTACCTGATCGACCGGGAGAAGAGCCATGCCTTGGAGGGCCGTCCCGCCAGGATCATTGCCAAGATGAACTCTCTCTGCGACAGGGACATCATTGCGGCGCTCTATGCCGCTGGGGCGGCAGGGGTAAAGATCGACCTGATCGTCAGGGGCATCTGCTGTTTAAAGACCGGCATTCCGGGCGTCAGCGAGAATATCACGGTGCGCTCCATCGTGGGCAATTTTCTGGAGCACAGCAGGATCTTTTACTTTGAAAATGATGAGAATTATGAGATATACTGCGGCAGTGCGGACTGGATGCCTAGAAATCTGGAAAGACGGGTGGAGATCCTTTTCCCCATAGACAGACAGGAGCTGAAGGAGGAGCTGCTTCATATTTTACAGAGCCAGCTGAAGGACAATGTGAAGGCTTCCCTGCTGCAGGAGGACGGTACTTACGAAAAAGTGGATAAACGGGGGAAATCCCGGTTCCAGTCCCAGGAAGCATTCTGTCAGGAGGCGGTGATGAAAGCCAATGCTGCCGCCGAGGAGGAGACCCTGGTGACCAGAACCTTTATCCCGGAGGTGCATCAATGAGGATCGTGCTTGCATCCGCCTCCCCCAGACGGCGGGAGCTTATGGAACAGATCGGACTGGAATTTGAGGTGCAGGTCAGCAGCGTGCCGGAAAGTGTGGCTGCCGCCGCCCCTGAGAAGGTGGTGGAGGAGCTGTCAGCCCGGAAAGCGGAGGCGGTATTTAAGATGTTGACGGAAATTCGAGACGCCGATTCGGAGCCTGCCGTCCAGGAGGCCCTTCTTGTAGTGGGGGCGGATACCGTGGTGGCTATGGGCGGCAGTATTCTGGGCAAGCCTGTGAGCCGGGAGGATGCGGTCAGGATGCTGACTATGCTTTCGGGGAAAAGCCATGAGGTGTATACCGGCGTCACCCTGATCTACAGGAGCGCTGTCGGGCAGATACGGCGGAAGAGCTTTTATGAGAGGACAGAGGTAGTCCTTTATCCCCTGAGCCCGGAAGAGATCGACGGTTACATAAGAACGGGGGACTGTATGGACAAGGCGGGGGCCTATGGGATTCAGGGGTTTTTCGCCAGATATGTCAGGAAAATCGAAGGAGACTACAATAACGTGGTGGGCCTTCCGGTGGGAAGGCTCTATCAGGAAGCAAAGAGATTATGCGGTATGAAGCAGGCGGTGATTTTTGATTTGGACGGGACCCTGTCGGATTCCATAGCCAGTATCAAGTACTGCGGGGACAGGGCAATCGCCCCCTTTGGCTACGGACCCTTTCCGGAGTCCGACTATAAGTATTTTATCGGGGACGGCGCGGCAAACTTAGTCAAAAGGGCGCTGACGGCTTCCGGGGACAGGGAGCTGGCACACTTTGACGAAGCGTTTGCGCTGTACAAAAAGTATTTTGCGGCGGACTGTATGTATCAGGTGAAGCCCTATGAGGGGATACCGGAACTGCTGGCCGCGCTCAAAGGTAAGGGCGTTCGGATCGCGGTGCTGTCAAACAAGCCTCATGACCAGGCGGTGGACGTGGTGGAGAGCCTGTTCGGGAAAGGGTATTTCGACGTGATCCAGGGGCAGCAGGAGGGCGTGGCCATCAAGCCTGACCCGGTGGGGGTGTTTGCGATCCTGGAAACGCTTTCCCTGGGAGTGCAGGATATCCTGTATCTGGGGGATACGGCGACGGACATGAAAACGGGCAAGGGCGCGGGAGCCTTTACCCTGGGAGCCCTCTGGGGCTTCCGGGACCGGAAGGAGCTGGAGGAGGCCCACGCCGACGCTGTTATCGGCAGTCCCCTTGAACTGCTGGATTTTCTGTAAGCTGCCATATGATTCCCGCGGGCAAAATGTATCCTTCGGACACATGGGCGAATACAGCGGGGTCATTGACTTGACTGTGACATATTGACACGGACTGCATAACATTGTAGTATGTGGGTATACCAGTGGCAAAGGAGGGTGGAAGATGCGCGAATTTGATGATGACGTTCTGGAGTGCTTCCTGGATAATCAGCTTCAGCTTTTTCCCGAAAAGGTGGCAGAGACTCTGGACGAAGCAGAAGAATTTCTGGAGGACTGCATGGCGGTCGTAGTGAATTCCGTGGACGAGATAGTGGATTACTTTGAAGAAGAAGGAATCGACATGGAAGGCGCGGAGGATGAAGAGATCCTGGATGCGGACGAAGTGTTTGACATTGGAGACGGCAGGTATCTGATCGTAGAGGGGTAGACGGTGATGCGGTCAGGCAGGGCGCAATGCTGCGGAGTGCAGTGAGGCATTATAGCGACTTTAAAAAAGCGACAGCCAAGGGGAGATATATCTTTTTGCCTGTCGTTTTTGGCGGCTAAAGGCTGTAGGATGCCGGACTGTTTCAACAAATGCGGATTTGGAGGGGAGAAAATGAAAGAACAATCCTGTAAAAATAAACGGCAGAAAAGCAGGACACTTCGTTTGCTGGCGGGCGGCGTCCTGTTTTCGCTTTTCTTGGGCCTGTGCGCCTGCGGGAAGGAGGCTGAGCCTAAGAAGGAGCTGACGCCTACGGGGATATTGGTGCCCACGGCGGTCTTTCAGGAGGTGAGGCCGGATATACAGGGGATGCAGGAGGGCTTCTACTGCTGGATCGGGGATTTTGTCTATTACGCGGAATGGGAAATGCCTGAGGGAGCGAATTTCCCCAGATATACGATTTACCGGGAAGCCTTGTACGGCTCAGGGGAAAGGGAAGCCGTCGATGTACAGGACGCCCGGCTGATCTACGCGCTGTTTTCCGACGGGGCAGGAAACCTGGGCTTTATCGCCGCTGAGCACGCGGATGCGGAGCGGGAATATTTTCTGATCAGGGAGGATGAGAACGGACAGGAGATCTCCAGGGTCCCTCTTGAGCTGCCGGAGGATCCCACCGGTATCCTGGGGGGAGCCATGGACCCGGCGGGAAACGCGGTGTATGTGACGAGCAGCGGGAAGGCTTATCTGTTGGATCAGGAGGGGAATTCTCTGGGTATGGCGAATCTGGGAATGAGTCAGCCCGGTATCTTAAGCTGCGGGGAAAAGGGGCTTTATGTGTATCAGGCCGATCTGTCGGGACGGGGGCTGATGCCCCTTCGGAAGGTGGATTTTGCGGCAGGAACAGTCAGAGAGCAGAAGGATATCAATGTGGAAGGGCTCTGGATGGAAGAGTTGAATATCAATGCGCTGGGGACGGAAGAGGGAATCCTCTTGTCAGGGGGAAAGACTCTGTGGCAGTATGACCCGGAGACAGGGGAGCGGGAAGAGGTCTTTTCCTGGATGGCGCCGGAGGTCAATATCGACGGAAGCAGTGTGACTGCCATCCGCTATGGCGACGCTGCGGAGGACGGCAGCCGGGAGATGGAGGTACTGCTGGCCGGCTGGAGTGCGGCGGTGCCGGAGGTGGCAAGGATCACCTATATCGACCAGGCATATGTCTCCGAGAGGGAGACCCTTGTGGTGGGGGTATCGGAGTATTCCATGCTGGAGGATGCGGTGCGCAGATTCAACCGCGGCAACACAGGTTATCGGGTAGAGCTGAAGCAGTATGATACCGATACGATGCTGAGCGACCTGCTGACGGCTCCGGAGGAGATGCCGGATATCCTGGATATCAGCTGGATCGTACCGGACGTCCTGGCCGGTAAGGGGCTGCTGGAGAATCTGGAGCCCTATTATAAAAAGAGCGAGATCGTGAAAAAGGACGATATCCTTCCTGCCGTTTGGGAGGCTGGCAGGATCGACGGCAAGGAGGTGGGAGCGGTGACTTCCTTTGGCCTGCAGACCTACTGGACCACTGTTTCGGACTTTCCCAGGGACGGATGGAGCCTGGAGGATTTTATGGCGCTGGTGCAGCAGTATCCGGATAAGAAGCCTCTTTCGACTTACTCGCCCACGACCGTGATGAATCTCTTTTCTGCGACGCTGCTGGACGACTTTGTGAACTGGGAAAAAGGGAAATGTACCTTTGACAGCCCTGAGTTTGTGGAGCTGCTGGAGCAGATAGCCTCTCTGGATTACCCGAAGGAGGAAAACGGGGGAAAGAAAGTCTATTATGAGGATGAGATAGTGAGAAACTTTCTGAAGCAGGAATATCTGCTGAAGTCGGATTATTATGCCGCGCCCTACTATTATATACAGGCTGTGGGGCAGTACGGGGACAAGGCGTTCAATATAGGCTATCCTTCCGACGGAGACGAGCCGATGTTTCTGATGAATATCAACCAGCAGCTTGCCATTTACAGTAATTCGGAGTGTAAGGACGGGGCCTGGGCCTTTATCGAGTTCCTGCTGTCTAAGGAGGAACAGACCTGGTATGGGGAAGTCCGTTCCGGCTTTCCGGTGAGGAAGGACGCCTTTGCGGCGTATCTGTCCCGCCCCTACAGCGAAAACCGTGATTTCGCGGGGGACGATCCCGGAGCAGGGGCGGAGGAGCTTGCCTATATGGCGGAGCATATGTGCAAGGGAGATACGATCCGCCTCTCGGAGATCTGGAACATCATCTGGGAGGAGGTCCCGTATCTGTTTGAGGGGGACAAGGATGCGGCGACCGTGGCGGAGCTTATCCAGAACAGGGCAAATATGTATCTGAAGGAAAAGTGAGTTTACGAAGCAGCAGCCCGGCCTCCGCTCAGTCCTAACGCTTTTGGGGGACCTCCGGCTGCATCCATCCGGAATAGCCCACGATATACTGGGAATCCATGCCGTTGTCAAGGCTCTGGGTGGTCTTTCGGTATTCCCTGGGTGACATTCGTATCATTTTGATAAAACAGCGGTTAAAGCTGGATACGGAATGGAAGCCCACGGCCTCCGAAATATCTAGGATGGAATCCTCGGTACTCTGCAGCAGGTTGCAGGCATTGGAGATCCTGGTATGATTCACGAAATCCAGAGGCGAAATGTGCATGATATCCCGAAATACCCTGCGGAAGTGGGTAGGGCTCCAGTGGCACAGATCCGCCAGGTATTCTATGGAAAACTGCTGATTATAATTCTGCTCAATGAAGTCCAGGGCGGGAGCGATGGTCAGAGCATTGCCCTTTTCCAGCTCGGAATCCCGGTCCGGATGAGCCGTGAGTCCCCTGTAGACAGGATTCCCGGAGGCGGATTCCGGATTGGGGGGGGTAGAAACGGGATCTCCTGACTCCGGGGAAGAAAAAGAGTCTCTGGCAAACTCTATGTACAGAGACAGCAAAAGTCCCTTTACGCTGAGCTGGTAGCCCGGCCTCTGTTCATCCAACTCCCGGATGGCGGAGGTCACAAGCTGATATATCCGGGGATACTGCTCCCGGCCGAAAACCACCTGCATCCCACGGTGGGCGTGTCGGAACAGGTCGTAATTTTTCCAGGCCACCGGCAGCATATTGCGGAACATGGCCTGGGGGTCAAAAAAGATATAGGACCAGAGGCTTTCCGTTCCGGGTGTGCTGTAGGTGGTATGAGGAACATTTTTAGGGATCAGGGTCACGTCTCCTGCCCGAAAGGGGACAGATTGATCGAATACGGTCATGCAGCCGCTGTCCGAGCGGCACAGCCCCAGCTCCAGACAATCGTGAAAATGCAGCCGGTCGCTGGGAATGTCCGAGATCCTCCAATGGTCTCCGGACAGCAGCAGGAGGGGAAACTGGGGGGAAAGGCTGTAACTTCTGTATTCAATGACGGTACGTTTCTGCTTTGCCATAGGCTCTCCTTTATATAGTCTTTTCGAACTATAGCCCTGTCAAAAGTAAACAGCGGCTCTTTTTTAGTTTATCAAAAATCGTCCCCTATGTCCAATAAAATAATTGTTTTGTTCGGCAAAATGCCCATAAATGAAAAGAAAAAACGCTTTTTTTGTGCAAATGATCGGAATCCGACGGATCCCGATTTTTTAAATGGTCGTTTTTGCATAGTTTTCATGGGTTATCGCTTAGACAGAGCCCGCTGTTGTGCATGATAATAGATGTGATCGAACTGATAAAACGTTGATATTCGATTGGTGTAAGCGAGTGTATTGAATGAAATCGGGGGGTGAAGGCAAGTGGAGAAAAAAGCTAAGAAAATGAGTCTTGCACAACGGCAGAAGTTGTTCGTGAAGAACTTCCGCCACACCTGGCAGCTGTTGCTGCTGGTATCGATTCCGCTGGTGCTGGTGTTCGTCTTGAATTACGCGGCGTATCCGGGCCTGAGGATGGTGTTCATGGATTACAAGCCGGCCAAGGGCTTTGCCGACAGCGAGTGGGTGGGCTGGGCGACCTTTGCCAAGATATTTAAAGATAGGGATTTCCACCGGGCCCTGCGCAACTCCATTGTGTTTAATATATTGGGAATGCTGGTCAGCTTTCCTGCGCCTATCATTCTGGCGCTGATCTTAAACGAACTGCGCTTTCCCAAATTTAAGAAGGTGTCTCAGACCATCCTGTATCTGCCTCACTTCCTTTCCTGGCCTATCATTGCCAGCGTGGCATGGACTCTGTTCCGTCCCAGTACCGGTCTGGTGAACGTGTTTTTGAGGAATATAGGATTGATTCAACAGGGTATTCCTTTCCTGACGGAGAAGTACCACTGGGCGGTGACTTACCTGCTCATCGGCGTCTGGGCCGGCATGGGCTGGGGCACCATCATTTACCTGGCGGCCATCACCGGTATCAACGGAGAGCTGTACGAGGCGGCCATGATCGACGGGGCCGGCAGGTGGAAGCGGCTGTGGCATATCACCCTTCCCGGCATCAAGGGAACTATCGTAACTCTGCTGATCATGAACATGGGGCGCCTCATGGGCAGTAACTTCGAGGCCCTGCAGGTATTTGACAACAGCCAGGTCAGAGAGTTCCAGTACCAGTTGGCTATCTATATCTATCAGAAGGGTCTTAACGGCAATCGGTTCAGTATGTCCACGGCAGTGGGCCTGTTCCAGTCCCTGGTGGGCTTAGGGCTGGTGTTGCTGGCGGACTGGATCGCCAAGAAGCTGGGCGAAGAAGGATTATTCTAAAGGAGGGGTGAAGAGAATGAGCAAGAGAGTGAAAGATGTAGAAGAAAGCACTGCCGGCGACGGCAGCAGAGCCATAAACAAGTTTCGTCTCAGTGATGCCGTCATGATGTTTGTCATTGTGCTGGTGTGCCTGACCTGTATCCTGCCATTTATCCATGTGACGGCAAAGTCCCTGTCCTCCAACAGCTATGTGTCCGCCCAGAAGGTGACGCTATGGCCCAAGGGCTTTACCACGGAGGCTTACAGGCAGGTGTTTTCGGACAGCAGCATGATTTATTCCATGATTTTCAGTGTATTCGTTACTGTCCTGTTTACCTTGCTGGGGTTGGTTGTGTGCTTGTTTGCCGCCTATCCCCTCTCCAAGAAGGAGCTTCCCTTTAAGAGGACGATCACCTTCCTGCTGGTGTTTCCCATGTATTTCGGAGCAGGCCTGATCCCCACCTATCTGCTGTTTAACAATTTGAAGCTGATAGATAATTTCTGGGTGCTGATCCTGCCGGGTATTTATTCCGCCTACAATATGCTGGTGATGAAGACCTATTTCCATTCCAGCATTCCGGACAGCCTGGAGGAATCCGCTTTCCTGGACGGAGCCAGCTATTTCCAGATCATCCGTTACATCATTTTGCCCCTGAGCAAGCCTATCATAGCGACTCTTGGCCTGTTTTACGCGGTGGGCAGATGGAACAGCTACGGCGATAACCTGTATTACCTGAGAATGCGTACGGACTTGAGGATGCTCCAGTATAAGCTGTATCTGCTGGTGTCCACGGCCCAGGAGGCCCTGTCCACGGCAGCTCAGGAGGGCTCCGCAGTGCCTACCACCCCGGAGGTGCTCCAGGCGGCGACGATCATGTTTGCCACGGTGCCTATTATCATCGTATATCCTTTCCTGCAGAAGTATTTCGTAAAGGGAGCTATGATCGGCTCCGTGAAGGGATAAAGACGTTATATTATAGAAGCGTTATGGGAATTAAGGGTAGTTATCCTGCAAAGGTGGCTATAGATATTGCAATGAAATTGCAGTTACTTAACAAAATGTTTTAAGGAGGAACAGAGTATGAAGAAGAAAGTAGTTCAGAAGTTTCTGACGCTGGCTCTCACCACTGCCATGGCATTCAGTGTCCTGACAGGCTGTGGCAACCAGGACGGCGGAAACAGTGGCGAGTCCGGTTCCACCCCGTCAAGTCAGGGTGGTCAGGAAAGCCAGGGCGGTCAGGAAAGCCAGGGCGGTCAGGAAAGCCAGGGCGGTCAGGATGATCAGGGGGGCCAGGAGTCCGACAGCAGCACCGGGTCAGGCACCGCAGGGATGGAGGGCTGGACGGCCTTCGCGGACAATGTGACCATAAACATTCCCGTGTATGACAGAGGCCAGGCAGGTATCCCGGATGTAAAGGATAACTACTGGACCAAGTGGATCCAGGAGAATTTCGGCGACAAGTACAATATCACGGTGCAGTTCATTCCCATCGGCAGAAGCCAGGTAATGCAGGACTATGCGCTGCTGGCGTCCAGCCAGAATCTGCCCACCATTCTGATGGAGTACGACTACGACAAGCTGGCGACCTGGGCTGAGGACGGCTATCTGCAGACCATCGATCTGGATGCCTTCAAGCAGGTGGCGCCGAACTATTATGATGCTATGGTAAGGAACAACCAGTTGGTTTACACCGAGATGAACGATGAGACCTATTTCGTTCTGGCGGAGCGGCCTTACTACAATACCAACCCTAACTTCATCACCTTCGTCCGTATGGACTGGCTGGAGCAGGTAGGCTACGACCATATTCCCATTGGCCGTGAGGAATATCTGGACGCTATGAAAAAGATTCAGGATGCAGGTATTGCGGCGCATCCCGGCGGAGGCGCAATGTTCGCTTCTCAGGGCGGCGAGCAGGTGTATGGCACAAGAACCTTCCCCATGGATGAGGAAGAGTGGGCAATGTACGGTGATTTCAATATTCCTTCCTTCAGCTGGGAGCCTCATAAGAAGTCTCTGAGATATCAGAATGAGGATTATAACCTTGGCATCACCGATCCTGAGTTTTATACCATCGACTCTACTACCGCAGAAGCAAACTTCTATGCGGGCAAGACATATTCTTACGGTGCTTATATGGCTCCTTCCATGGCGCTGCTGGATAACTTCTACGCCCAGAATCCGGATGCAAAGCTGGCTGTTTACACTGTCGGAAGCGCTGAGGATGAGGCAAGGAAGATCCAGGCGGATCCTCTGACCGGTGATTATCCTCTTTCCCGTGCGGACAATCCTTTCGGTATGACCATCGGCTTCTCCAAGGATGCATCCGAGGATCAGGTAAAAGCTGCATGGATGTATCTTGAGTGGGTGCTGGAGCCCGAAAATCTGCACACTTTGCAGTGGGGTGTTGAGGGCGAGACCTATACCCTGGATGCAGACGGCTTCGAGGTGGCTGTAAACGACTACGACGGCGAGTACAAGCAGGGCTACAACGGCAACAAGGACTACTGGTGTGTGGCAATCGAGGCGAGAAACGTAGGCGATATGTACGACAATATCCGGATCAATTCTCCCAAGGGTTATCCTCAGGACTTTACGGATGAGATCATCGCAGCTTATGAGCTGAATGTGAAGAGAGCTGAGCTGGGCTATCCTATCAGTGACGCAGCGTTTGCAGTATCCATCGGCGCTGTGGACGAGTACCGCGGCGATCTGCAGATGAAGTACGCTGAGTTCAAGGAGGCGCTGGTAATGTGCAAGCCCGAAGAGTTTGATGCTCTGTATGACAAGTATGCGCAGGAGTATCTGGACATGGGCTATCAGGAGATCCTGGATCAGAGAAAGGAAGCCTATGAGGCCGGCAAGACCACAAAGCTTCCCGACAACCAGAAGGCAAACTAACTGAATCTGTAAGTGTGCGCGGAGTGTACAATGTGCAAATACGGCATGATGCGCAAAGGCTGCACAGGGTGCAGACGTCACACAAAAGGAAACGGCCCACCGGTTCTGCCGGTGGGCCGAAAATTTTAAAAATACATCTTTTATAATTGTATTGGCTTTTGGAAAATTATGGTATAATAATCTTATTCGGGACAGGAAACGGCGGCAGGATGTGCGGCTCATTCATGACAACAGGATTTTCGCAAAGCAGGAATTCTGTTGTTGGGAGCGGAAAGCAGGAGAAGGAGGTAGTATGGTCAAGCTGGAGTATGACAAAAAGCAGGTGGAAGAGGTGATCGACAAGGTTGTAAAAAAGACCATGAACATGGATCTGACCTGGGAGTGGCCCTGCGGGGTGGCTTATTACGGCGTTGGGGACGCCTATGAAAAGACGGGGAAGGAAGAATACCTGACGCTTTTAAGGGACAGGGTGGATGAACTGATCGAACTGGGCCTGCCGCCGGTGTGGACGGTGAACGCCTGCGCTATGGGCCACTGCCTGGTGACCTTATATAGGGCTACGGGAGAACAGAAATACTATGATATCCTGATGAGCAAAATAGCATATCTGAAAAAGGACGCCCTACGCTTCGGAGACAATGTGCTGCAGCACACGGTTTCCGCAAACAACGATTTCCCGGAGCAGGCCTGGGCGGATACGCTCTTTATGGCGGCCCTTCTGATGCTGCGGGTGGGCGTTATGAATCAGGATCAGGAGCTGATAGATGATGCGCTGAATCAGTGGTACTGGCATATCAAATATCTGCAGGATCCAAACAGCGGCTTTTATTATCACGGCTATGATAATATTGCAAAGGATCATATGTCCGGCATTTACTGGGGCAGGGCAAATGCCTGGGCTGCCTTTACCATGTCGAGGGTGGGCGGGCTGCTTCCCCAGGCTTATCTGTATCCCAAATTCATAGACATAACCGGTTCCCTGAACGAGCAGCTGGCGGCCTTAAAAACGGTCCAGACGGAGAACGGGCTGTGGCGGACCGTGCTGGACGACGAGGAATCCTATGAGGAGATCTCCGCATCCGCAGGGATCGCGGCAGCCATGCTGCAGAGAGGCAATCCCCTCCACATCAAGTATATCAATAAGTCCATAAAGGGACTGCTGGAAAACATCAGCGGGGACGGCAAGGTGATGAATGTGTCCGGCGGCACGGCAGTCATGCGGGACAGAGAGGGCTACAGAGGCATACCCAAGGCATGGATCCAGGGCTGGGGCCAGGGGCTTGTGCTGTCGTTCTTCGCTTCCCTGTATGCCTCGGAGGGCATTGCGAAGGGCGGTGCGCTGTAATATGTTTCGGAAGAGCTTTGTGTTCGGCGCAGGGATGCCGAATGCCGGTGACAGCCGCAGTGGACCGCCGGATATGGGAGAGAGCTGCTGCAGGCGGCCGGAGATCCGGGATAAGGGGGACAGGATCGTGACGGCTTCGGACCTGTACAGTCCGGATCGTGGATTTGGCTTTGTGACGGAGAGGAACAGGCGGGAGCAGGAGAGGCTGCGGATACCGGAGCTGAATGGGGCGTTTGACACGGTATACTGGTATCAGAAGGAAGATCTTTCAGAGCTTCAGGAGGACGCTGAGGGCGTCTTTCTGGACTCTGAAGCCATAGTTGCCTCTCTGGCGGAGAAAGCCGGGGAAGAGCCCCAGGGTGAGCACAGGCGGATCCCCCTTTCCTTTAAGCTGGATGTGCCCCGCCAGGGCAATTACAGAGTGAGGGTCACCATATGCAGTCCTGCCCCTATGAAGAATGTGCTGATCTTTACGGGACCCAGGAGGCTGGGCTATTATGGGGATATTCCTGCGGGGACCTTCACTCATACTATGACGGTGAACGTGTGCGATATCGTACCCAGAGGGCATACGGAACGGTTTTCCGACAGGACGCTGGATATCACCGTGTTAGGGGACAGACCCCGCATCAGCGGTATCCGGGTGGAGGAAGCAGAGTGTCCCACCCTGTACATAGCAGGAGATTCCACGGTGACGGACCAGAGCGCGGAATACCCTTATGCGTCGGGAACAAGCTATTCCGGCTGGGGACAGATGCTCCCGGCTTATCTCGATACCGGGATCGCGGTCTCCAATCACGCCCATTCGGGGCTTACTACGGAAAGCTTCCGCAGCGAGGGGCATTACGCTATCGTGGAGGGGTATGTAAAGCCCGGAGACTATGTGTTTTTCCAGTTTGCCCACAATGACCAGAAGCTGGAGGAGCTGAAGGCAAGAGAGGGGTATTCTGTCAATCTCAAAAGGTATATTGGGGAGTGTCGGGACAAGGGAGCTTATCCTGTGCTGGTAACGCCTCTTGCCAGAAACACCTGGAGGGGCAATGACGGCAGCTATAACGATCTGCTGGCGGAGTATGCCGGGGTATGCCGTGAGATCGGGGAGGCTTTTGAAGTGCCGGTGCTGGAGCTGCACAGGCTCAGCAGGGATTTTGTGACGGCACAGGGGCTGGAGAATGCCAAGCCTTACTATTTTCCCAATGATTATACTCACAGCAATGATTATGGCGCTTATTATATGGCCGGTCTGGTGGCAGGTGAGATCGCCCGCGTCTGTGCAGGGCATCGGGAACGGGCCTACAGGCTGCTGGCGGGATATGTGACGGAGGGCTTTGGGACATGGGAGCCGGCGGAGGAGATCGTCCTTCCGGTGAAGCCTGCCATATACGAAAATCTGGCGGATCCCGCAGGGGGAGAGGCGCTTCTTTCCGAGGTGGGGGAGCTGTCAGCCCCGGCAAATCGGGCGGCGGTGCTGGATATGCTTATCAAGACGGCCAGGTTCTTCCCCACCAATGTGTACAACGATATGTTTAAGGATGTGGTGGGGCATGAATGGTATGCGGGGACCGTGGAATGCGCTTACCAGAACGGTATGATAGAGGAAAGCCTGGTGGAAGATGGCTGCTTTTTCCCGGAGCGGGAGGTGACGCTTAAGGAATTTCTGGTGCTTGCAGTGAATGCCTGTAAAAGCAGGAAAAAGCTGCCGGGGGAGCGTCCCTGCGCCTATGACGGCAGCTGTGATGAGACTGTCCGCAGCTTTGTCCGGGCGGCCTGCGCCATCGGCCTGCTTACAGAGGACGGCAGCGAGGACTTGAGCCGCGTCATTTCCAGAGGAGAGGCGGTGGAGCTGTGCCGCAGGATGAGGATATGATCTGTCCGATGGCAGTGGAAATAGATAGGAATCGAGAAAGATAGGATTTTAGGAGGTATCAAGATGTCGAAACAAAAAGGGGGATTTACGCTTCCGGGAGAGTCCGGGTATGAGGCCCTGACCTTAAAGATGGCGGAAAAGTGGGGAGCAGATGTGATCAGGGACAGCGACGGGACGGTGCTGTCGGATGAGATCGTACACGCCGGCTACGGTATTTACTCCACCATCTGCATTATCCGCGACCATAATGAGTGGGCGAAAGAAAATCAGGACAAGCTGCAGCAGACCTTTCTCTGCACACCGGCGGCAGTGGCGGAGGGCAGTCAGCTGTGCGTCGGCCTGCTGGAGAGCTTTTTTGAGGAGCAGTTTCGGGTCAATGACAGTGAGAGAGCAATGAAATACTGGGAGGTCTATGACCGCACCGCCAATGAGAAGGTAGAGGACGGCAGCTGGGCTTATGATAAGAACAGCGGCAGCGTGACCATCAGCGGCTGTACGCCCTTTCATAAATATACCGTCAGTTTCCTGGCATACCGTATCTGGGAAGAGATCTCCATGTACAATCACACCACCAATCATTGGGATAAGGAGCATCTGATGCAGATCGACCCCAGGTATCCGGAGACACAGACGTATATGCTGGGCTGGATGAAGAACTGGTGCGAGACCCATCCGGACACCACGGTGGTGCGCTTTACCTCCATGTTTTACAATTTTGTGTGGATCTGGGGGAGCAGCGAGAGGAACCGCCATCTGTTCTCCGACTGGGGTTCCTATGATTACACCGTCAGCGACCTGGCGCTGGATGAGTTCGCGGCAAAGTACGGTTATTCCATGACGGCGGAGGACTTTATCAACAAGGGACGGCTTCATGTGACCCATATGCCGGGAAATCAGCGCAAGGCGGACTGGATGGCGTTTATCAATGATTTTGTGATCTCCTTCGGCAAGCAGCTGATCGACATGGTCCACAGCTACGGCAAGAAAGCCTATGTCTTTTACGACGACAGCTGGGTGGGAGTGGAGCCTTATAATGGGAGATTCGGGGAGTTTGGTTTTGACGGGCTGATCAAGTGCGTCTTTTCGGGATACGAGGCGAGACTTTGCGCGGGGGTGGACGTGCCCACCCATGAACTGCGTCTCCACCCTTATCTGTTCCCCGTGGGGCTGGGGGGTGCGCCCACCTTCACAGAGGGAGGGGATCCTACCCTGGATGCGAAAAAATACTGGAACAGTGTGCGGCGTGCGCTGCTTCGTGCAAAGATCGACAGGATAGGGCTGGGGGGCTACCTTCATCTGGTGGAGGATTTCCCGGATTTCTGCGATTATATTGAAAAGGTGTCCGACGAATTCAGGCTGATACGTTCCTTCCATGATGCAGGAAAGCCCTATGCCATCCGGACCAGGGTGGCGGTCCTCCACAGCTGGGGGGCGCTGCGCTCCTGGACTTTGTCCGGGCACTTCCATGAGACTTATATGCACGATTTGATCCATGTGAATGAAGCCCTGTCGGGGCTGCCCGTGGATGTGAAATTCATTTCCTTTGAGGATGTGAAGCAGGGGGCGCTGCAGGATGTGGATGTGGTCATCAATGCCGGTTACGCAGGAAGCGCATGGAGCGGCGGCGAGAGCTGGAAGGATGACGAGTTGGTGACTATCCTGACGGAATGGGTACATAAGGGCGGGACTTTCCTGGGCGTGAACGAGCCCTCCGCAGTGGAAGGCTATGATAATTATTTCCGCATGGCCCATGTGCTTGGGATCGACGAGGATACCGGCGCAAAGGTCTGTCATGGACGCTGGAGCTTTGAGGTAGAGGGCGGAAGCAGTGCGGCGGATGGCGTTTGTGAGGATGGTATTCCTGCGGATATGATCCCGACGGGGGCAGCCCTTAAGTCAAGAGAAAACCTGTATCTGACGGACGGAAGGGCAAGAGTGCTCATGGCGGAGGGCGAAAAGCCTGTGATAACCGTCAATTCCTTTGGGGCAGGCAAGGGTATCTATCTGGCTTCCTTCCAGATGAGCCTGGAGAATACCCGGCTGCTCTATCATCTGATACGCTATGCGGGGGGAGAGGGCTTAAGGGGCCTGTACATGACGGATAATCTGTACACGGAATGCGCCTATTACCCTGAGAGCGGGAAGCTGGTAGTCATCAATAACAGCGACAGGGAGCAGACTGCCACGATCCCCACGCAGGCGGGAGACAGGACGCTGACCATCGCGCCTTATGATACGGTGTTTGAGGAACTGTGATATGATCGGCGGACAGATGTGGGCAAGGCGGCGTTGCTTATGTGCGGGAGCAATAGTCTGCAAGTGGCATACAGGTATGCTTCATTGTCCGCGGAATAAAGACAAGAAGACAGGAGGCAGAAAATGAATCGAATTTATCATGTGGCAAAGACAGGTTCTGACTATAATCAGGGAACGGAAGAGGCGCCCTTTCTGACGATCCAGCAGGCGGCCCGGACAGCCGGCGCAGGGGATACGGTGATCGTGCATGAGGGAGTATATCGGGAATGGGTAAGACCTATGACAGGCGGGGTCAGCGACAGCTGCAGAGTGACCTATCGGGCTGCGGAGGGAGAGCACGCGGTGATAAAGGGCTCCGAGGAACTGAAGGGCTGGGAAAGGCTGGAAAACGGTACATGGCGGGCGGTTGTGCCAAACGAGCTGTTTGGGGAGTATAATCCCTTCGCCTGTAAGATAGAAGGGGACTGGCTGGTAGACCCGCAGAAATATGAGGTCCACTGCGGCGCAGTCTATCTGGACGGCGTGATGCTTTATGAGGCCCGGACGCCGGAGGAACTGGAAAAGCCCATAAAGCGGGAATATACAGAGCTTGCCACCTGGGGCGGCCGGCCGGAGGCTGTTTTGAAGCCGGAGCAGAGCCTGCTGGTATGGAGCGCGGAGGTAGGCAGGGAGAACACTGTGATCACCGCTAATTTCGGCGGCTGTGATCCCAATGAGCATCTGGTGGAGATCAATGTGCGTCAGGCGTGCTTTTATCCCGACAGGAGCGGCATAGACTATATTACCCTGCGGGGGTTTGAGATTGCCCAGGCAGCTACACCCTGGGCGCCGCCTACGTCGGATCAGGTAGGCATGGTGGGACCCAACTGGGCAAAGGGCTGGATCATAGAGGAGAATCTGCTTCATGATTCCAAATGCAGCGCGGTCAGCCTGGGGAAAAACGGAGCCACCGGACACAATAAGTATACTTATACAAGAAAGAAGCCGGACTACCAGTACCAGATGGAGGCAGTGTTCCAGGGGCTTGGAAAGGGCTGGAGCAGGGAGCAGGTAGGTTCCCATGTGGTGCGCAACAATACCATCTATGACTGCGGGCAGACCGGTATCGTGGGTCATATGGGGTGCTGCTTCTGTGAGATATACGGCAATGATATTTCCTACATTGCCACCAGGCATGAGTTCTGGGGACATGAGATCGCGGGCATCAAGTTCCATGCGGCGGTGGATGCCAGGATCTACGGCAATCATATCCATCACTGCAGTCTGGGTACATGGCTGGACTGGCAGGCCCAGGGAGTGCGGGTCAGCGGCAATGTTTACGATCACAACAACAGGGACTTTATGATCGAGGTGACCCATGGTCCCTATCTGGTGGACAATAATATTTTTGCTTCGGAGTACAATTTTGACAATGCCGCTCAGGGAGGCGCATATGTTCACAATCTCTGCTGCGGGCTGCTGAATCAGTATCCGGTGATGGACAGGCCGACCCCCTATCATATGCCTCATTCCACCCAGGTGATGGGAGTTATCTGGGTGTACGGCTTTGATGACAGATGGTATCAGAATGTATTTGCAGGGGGCTTGGAGCTGGAGAAATATTACGGAACCAGTCGTTATGACGGCGCACCCGTCTCCATGGAGGAGTATCTGGAGAAAATAGAGGCGTACCACCCCGATCCGCTTCGGGGCTGCCGGGAGACAAAGCAGCCGGTGTATATCCGGAATAATGTTTATCTTCAGGGGGCGAAGGCATTTGACAGGGAGCAGGGTGCAGTGCGGCTTCCGGATTGGAATGCGGCGGTCAGCGTGGAGAGTGATGGCGGGGAAGTGTTTTTGAATATCACTATGCCCAAGGAGCCTTTTGACATGGACACGATCCCTGTGACCACTCAGCTGCTGGGGACGCCCCGCATCACGGAGAGCGGATATGAAAATCCGGACGGGTCGCCAATCATCATTGATTGGGATATAGCAGGCGCGGAAAGACCGGACAGGCCGCTGCCCGGCCCGGTCCAGGATCTGAGGCCGGGAGAGAACAGGGTGCGCTTAGGAAGCTTTGGGTGTGGGAAAGGCGGCAGCTATGTATAAAAATATTGAAAAACAGGTGTGCCTGAAGCTGAAGGACCTGGTGGAGTATCAGGCGGGTCAGGTGGTCAGCAAGACATTGGTGCAGAATGAACAGGTCAGCATGACGATCTTCTCCTTTGACAAGGGGGAGGAGATCTCTACCCATGCGGCAGGCGGAGACGCCATGGTGACGGTGCTGGAGGGGACGGGCAGGTTTACCGTAGGGGGTCAGGTTTTCATTCTGCAGGCGGGAGAGACGCTGATCATGCCCAAGGATGTTCCCCACGCGGTATATGGGGAGGAAGCCTTCAAGATGCAGTTGATCGTTTCGTATTAATTAAAGTAAAAGCCGAAAGTCAGGGGTCTGTCTGACTTTGAGACAGGAGACAGGAAGTCAGGGGCTTGCCTGTTTTTCTGCCATCAGACCGGAATCAGGGCGACGATACATAATGAAGCAGCGGGGAGAAAATATATGGCTTATTTATTTGTACATTTTAAAGAGAAAACATCACCTGACGGAGAGCAGGTATATTTCGGACTGAGCCGGGACGGCTTTACCTGGGAGGAGGTAAATCACGGACAGCCGGTGCTGTGGGCATATTACGGGGATAAGGGGGTCCGGGATTTCACCATCATCAAATGTGAGGAAAAGGGAAAGTATTACATACTGGCAACGGACTTAAGCCTGTCTTACGGGATGCGGAATCAGTATCATCATTCCTGGGCGGAGATCGGGAGAAACGGAAGCAAATATTTTTCCCTCTGGGAATCAGAGGATCTGGTGTCCTGGTCGGAGCAGCGGCTGGTGAAGCTTGGGGATGAGGATTTCGGCTGCCTCTGGGCGCCGGACGTCATTTTTGACAAGGCAAGAAGCGATTATGTGGTCCACTGGTCCTCATCCCACAGAAGCAACGACTACGGTAACAAGGCCATCTATTACAGCCGGACAAAGGATTTCGAGACATTTTCCGCGCCGGAGATACTGTATCGGAAGGAGGATTCCGGGGTGATCGATTCCGCTATGTACGAGGAGGACGGGAAGTATTATCTCTTTGTAAAGAGTGAAGGCAATCCGGAAAAGATCATCCTTCTTACGGCGGATAATATAACTGGGCCCTTTGAGCGGATACCGGCCTTTGACGAGAGCATGGAGGCGGTCCAGGCGGGGCTGTATGAAGCGCCTACGGCGGTCCGGGTGGAGGACGGAAAGTGGTGTCTGTTCCTGGATTATTACGGAGTGCCGGGAGCAGGGCAGGGGTATGTCCCTTTTATCGCCGACAGCCTGGCCTCCGGCAGATTCGTCCGGTCCGACAAGAGCTTTCATTTCCCCTACGGGTACAAGCATGGGACTATCATCAAGATCAGTCAGGAAGAGTATGAGCGGGTGAGGGATTCCTATATGTGAGGACATGGGGCAGAGCGGAAGCCAGGGGAAAGGAAAGGCATAAGAAAGAGCCGGAAGCAAGAGAAAGGGAAAGGCATAAGGCAAAACCGAAAGCCAGAGAAAAGGAAAGGCATAAGGCAGAGCCGAAAGCCAGGGGAAAGGAAAGGCATAGGGCAGAACCGGAAGAAAAGGAATCAGAAAGCAGGAAAACGGCAGGAAAGGCAGGCAGATATGGGACAGACGGAGAAGCAGATCAGAATTTTCCAAGATAAGACTTATAAGGAGTTGGGTATTTTATACGGCTTGTTTTTTGAGGACATTAACCACGCCGCAGACGGCGGCCTGTACGGGGAGCTGGTGCAGAACCGCTCCTTCGAGTACTGTGAGGTGGACAGGCAGGAGTACCACGCCCTGACTGCCTGGGAAAAGAATGAGGAGATCGCCTGGGAGGTGCGGACAGAAACGCCTCTGCACAGGGAAAATCCCCATTATCTGCATATAGAGGCGGCTCCCGGAGGCGCGGTCTATAACAGGGGATATAATACCGGTATTTTTCTGGAACAGGGAAAGGACTATGATTTTTCCCTGTTTGCAGGGAATGTGGAGAACGGGGAGCTCACTGTGCATATCAGGGTGGAGACGGAAGAGGGACAGGTCTGCGGGGCAGGGATCCTTACGCTTAAAGGGCGGGACTGGAAGAAATATGAGCTGCAGCTGACGGCGGCGGAAACCACCGTCTGCGGGAGGCTGGCGCTGGTCTTTGAAGAGGGCGGAGTCTGCGATCTGGATATGGTGTCTCTTTTTCCAAAGGACACCTTCCTTGGAAAAAAGGGAGGACTGCGAAAGGACATTGCCCAGGCGCTGCAGGAGATGCATCCAAAGTTCCTGCGCTTTCCGGGAGGCTGTCTGGTCCACGACGGCAGCTTAAACGACCATGACAGGAATTCCATGTACCGCTGGAAGAGGACCATCGGCAAGGTGGAGGAGCGTCCCAGCTGGCGCAATAATTGGGGCTACAACCAGTCCCTGGGGCTGGGATATTTTGAGTATTTCTGCTTTTGTGAGGACATTGGCGCGGAGCCGGTCCCTATTCTGCCCGGCGGCTTTAATCCCCATAAGGGCGAGGGAGCGCCCCTGGAGGAGCTGGACGCCTGGGTGGAGGATGCCCTGGACCTGATTGCTTTTGCCAACGGGGATACGGAAACGGGATGGGGCAAGGTCAGAAAGGACCTGGGGCATGAGGAGCCCTTTCATCTGAAATATATCGGCGTCGGCAACGAGGAGATAGGGGACGGCTTCTTTGAGCGGTATCCTTATTTTCACCATGCCATCCGGGAAAAGTATCCGGATATCAAGATCATCAACACGGCGGGGCCCTTTGCGTCGGGGGAGGGCTATGAGGCGGGCTGGAGCTGTGCCAACAGATACGGCTCCGATCTGGTGGACGAGCATTATTATTCCTCGCCGGAGTGGTTCCTGGCGAATATGCACCATTATGAGGATTATGATGAAAGGGGGCCGAGGGTATTTCTGGGGGAGTACGCCTCCTGGGGAAACACCTATTACAATGCGCTGGTGGAGGCTGCCTACATGACCCATCTGGAGCGGTCAAAGGCGGTGGCTATGGCCTGTTATGCGCCCATGCTCTGCAATGTGGATTATGCGAACTGGAAGCCGGATATGCTTTTTTTCAACAATCATACCATATTGAAAACGCCAAACTATTATGTGCAGAAGCTTTTTATGGAAAACCAGGGCGCCGAGGCAGTGCGCTTTGAAACGGTGAATCTGGATGAAATCATTCAGATGACGGAGGAAAAGCATATCACAGGGGATCTGACCCTGTGCGGGAATGATGTGGAGGGAAGTATCCGGGAGATCCGGCTGGAGGACTGGGATACCGGAGAGATCACTGAGCTGTCTGAAATAAAGATCGGAAAGGACAATCGGGAAAATCTGCTGGGACACATGGAGAGCAGTCATTACAGGCTGTCCTTCCGCTTCCAAAGGACGTCCGGGAGAAAGGGTCTGAAGATCGGCTTTGGAAAAAAGGACGGCCAAAATATGTTCCAGTGGGAATTTGGCGGCTGGGACAACTGGGATTGTAATCTGACTTCCCTGTATGGCGGGAGAGGCGCTACGATCTCCCACAGGATCTTCCATGTGGGGGATGAGGAATATCTGCTGGAGCTGGAGATCGAGGGCAGACGGATACGGACCTGGGTGAACGGCGTGCTTATGAATGATGTCACAGACCGGCTGCCGGAGCTGGAGGAGCTGTATGTGACGGCCAGCGTGGAACGCATGGAAAGCGGCGGAATATGCAGCGGAGGAAACAACGCCCCATATGGCGGAGAAGGAAATCATGCGCTGCGTGTCGGGGAGGGAAATGTGCTATGCAGCAAAGAAAGCCGGACGATCCTCAAGGTGGTGAATCTGACCGGGGAGGAAAAGCCGGTGCGCGTGATCCTGGAGGGACAGGAAAGGAAAAAGGCAAAGGTCTCCTGCCTGAAGGGATATGGACTGGCGGACGTCAATACCTTTGAGGAGCCGGAGCATATCCGGCCCAAGGAGGAATGGCTTTCGGTGGAGGGGAATGAACTGGTATATTCCTTTGCGCCTCATTCCGTGACGGTGTTTTCTTTTTTTAAAGGATGAAGAACTTCGGAAAATGCCCACAGAAATGTTGACGCCGAATGTGACACCACATATAATAAGAACAGGAGGTATTTAGAATGCCAAAGTGGGATAAACTATTAACTCAAATCTGTACTTTGTCAAAAGACCTCCGGTTTGATGAATTAAAGAAGGTGTTGGAAAGCTACGGATATGAAATGAATGCCCCAAGGAGCGGAAGCAGTCATTACACATTCCGAAAATCGGGATGCCAGCCGATTACAATACCGAAACATGAACCGATCAAAAAGGTTTATGTAGAAATGGTGAAGCAGGTTGTGGAAGGCGAGGTGAAAAATAATGAAAACGCTGAATGATTATATGAAAATGTCCTATCGCATGGAAGTCATAGAGGATAAGGACGAGGGCGGTTTTGTGGTTTCCTATCCTGATTTTCCGGGCTGCATTACCTGCGGCGAGACAGTAGAGTCTGCGGTAGCGAATGCGCTGGATGCAAAGAAAGCATGGATCGAAGCGGCGCTTGAAGAAGGAATAACGATTCCCGAACCGGATAGTCTGGACGATTATTCAGGCCAGTTCAAATTGAGGCTGCCCCGCAGCTTACACAGATTATTGGCAGAGCATTCAAGGCGGGAAGGTATCAGCATGAACCAGTATTGTGTGTATCTTCTTTCCAGAAATGATGCTGTTTATTCAAAGTAAAGTTCACGTTTTAACTCTGTCAGCACATCCATGGGCACGAAGAGAGAGCCGTAGCCGGTGCCAAGATCCAGACCGGGCTTGTTGCTGCCGTGGAAATCGCTGCCCCCGCTGATGCGGAGATCATATTTTTTTGCCAGGGCGCGGATCTGCCGCTCCTCATGAGGCTTGTAGGTACTGTAAACAGCTTCTATGCCTATGAGCCCGGCGGCTTTTAATTCAGCGGTCAAAGCGTCCAGGCGGGAGTCGCTCATGTGATAGAGAATGGGGTGTGCAAGGATGGGGATGCCTCCTGCTTCCAGCACAAGCTGTACTGCCTGCACAGGCGTCACTTTCTCGCGGGGGACATAGCAGGGGCAGTGGTCGCCCACATAGCGGTCAAAGGCTTCCGATATGCTTTGGATATAGCCGTGATTCAACATATATTTTGCATAGTGGGCTCTGGTGATGACTGCATCGGGAAATTCCGCCTGCAGCGCTTCATAGCTCATTTGAATGCCGGCCTCCTGCAGGAGCCGGCACATTTTATGGTTGCGGGTGGTGCGGGAGTCCACAAATGCCCGGAGCTGTTTCCGAAAAGGCTGACTGTGATAGTCAATGTAAAGTCCTACAATATGCACTTCCTGCCCTTTTTGTTTCTCGGAAGCCGTCTGAGACGCTTGAGCCCGGACTTCAGAGGCGGCGCCGATCCCGGAAAGGTCAGGCCGGTCGGTGTATTCTGTGGAAAATTCAATGCCGGGTATGACCTCCGGGACTCGGACGTCCGGAAGGTCTGTGGAATCCGGACGGGGCCCCGCCGATTCCAGCTTCTGCCGGAGACTCTCCGCATAAGATATGGCCTCGTCCAGTCCGTCCACGGTGTCGTGGTCCGTCAGGGCAAAGGCCGCCAGTCCCTTTTCCATAGCGTAGTCAACCAGCTCCTTCGGCGAATATGTGCCGTCGGAACGGTTGGAGTGTACGTGTAGATCTATCTGCAGCATAAGGGTTCACTCCTGTTCAATCAGTATACGAAAGCAGATGCTCTCTGCACTCTTCCCAGGTTCCGGTCACAAAGCAATCGGAATACAGCCGGATGACAGTACCGTTTTTTTCATGCAGTCGGATATAGCTGCCTGCCTCCTCAATCTTCGCCAATTCGGAGCAGGGGAGGTTTTGGGACAGATTTCCCTCGGCAACCACAATGCTGTCTTCTTCAAAGGAGATGCGCCTGACCCAGTTTTCAGTTCCATAGTTTTTTGCCAGAAGGGAATACTGCCTTGCGGTCAGGACACGCCAGCGAAACAGGCCCCGGTACAGGGAGTAGACGCATAATACAAGCAAAAAATAATACTTCCAGCAGATTGCCGCAGCAAAGGCGGCTGTGGCAAAAACACACCAGAAAACCTGGAAGATCCGGTTGACGGCACGCCTGGTATTCTCCTTCCCCCAGGAAAGAAATTTTTTCCTGTCTAAAACAAATTCACAGACAAAGAGGGTATCGGTTTTTTCGTCCATATCAGTCCTCGTCATCCTCCTTCTGTGCGGTAAAGACCGTTCTCTTCCGCGCCATCTCGTCGCTTTCCAAGTATTCGTCATAGGTGGTGATCTTGTCCACGATCTGGCCGTTTGGCAGGATCTCGATGATGCGGTTTGCCGTGGTCTGCACAAACTGATGGTCATGGCAGGAGAACAGCGCCACGCCGGGGAACTTGATCAGTCCGTTGTTCAGCGCGGTGATGGACTCCATATCCAGATGGTTGGTGGGCTCGTCGAAGATTAGACAGTTAGCCCCGCTGATCATCATCTTGGACAGCAGGCAGCGCACCTTTTCGCCGCCGGAGAGCACCTTTACCTTTTTCACGCCGTCCTCACCTGCAAACAGCATCCTGCCCAGAAAGCCTCTCACATAGGTGACGTCCTTCACGGGAGAGTAGCCGGTGAGCCAGTCGGTGATAGTCAGTTCGTTGTCGAATTCTTTTGTGCTGTCCTTGGGGAAGTAAGCCTGGGAGGTGGTGACGCCCCATTTATAGCTGCCCTCGTCAGGCTCCATTTCGCCCATCAGGATCTGGAACAGGGTGGTCTTGGCAAGCTCCTGGCCGCCCACAAAGGCAATCTTATCCTCGTGTCCCATGACGAAGGAAACGTCGTCCAGCACCTTTTCACCATTTATTGTCTTGGAAAGATGTTCTACGGTGAGCACCTCGTTGCCGATCTCACGGTCGGGCCTGAAGTCGATATAAGGATATTTCCTGCTGGAAGGCTTGATCTCATCCAGTTCGATCTTTTCCAAAGCGCGCTTGCGGGAGGTCGCCTGCTTGGACTTGGAGGCGTTGGCGGAAAAGCGGGAAATGAATTCCTGCAGCTCCTTGATCTTTTCCTCCTTCTTTTTGTTGGCCTCCTTCATCTGCCTCACAAGCAGCTGGCTGGATTCGTACCAGAAATCGTAGTTGCCCGCGTACAACTGGATCTTGCCGTAGTCGATATCCGCGGTGTGAGTACATACCTTATTCAAAAAGTAGCGGTCATGGGAGACCACGATGACCGTATTTTCAAAGTCGATCAGGAAATCCTCCAGCCATGCGATGGCGTCCAGGTCCAGATGGTTGGTGGGCTCGTCCAGAAGCAGGATATCCGGATTGCCGAACAGCGCTTTTGCAAGCAGGACTTTCACTTTCAGGCTGCCATCCAGCTCGCCCATTTTGGAATAATGATGTTCGGTCCCTATCCCTAAGCCGTTTAGCAGCATGGCGGCGTTGCTTTCCGCCTCCCAGCCGTCCATCTCGGCGAATTCCGCCTCCAGCTCGCTGGCACGGATACCGTCCTCGTCGGAAAAATCTTCCTTGGCATAAATGGCGTCCTTTTCCTTCATGATCTGATACAGACGCTCATTTCCCAGAATGACGGTGTCCATGACGATCCAGTCATCATACTTGAAATGATCCTGCTCCAGTACGGAGAGACGCTGTCCGGGAGTGATGGCGATATCCCCCTTCGTGGTTTCCAGACTGCCGGAGAGAATCTTTAAAAAGGTTGATTTTCCGGCGCCGTTTGCGCCGATCAATCCGTAGCAGTTCCCTTCGGTGAACTTGATGTTCACATCCTCAAAGAGAGCCTTTTTACCTACTCGGTAAGTCACATTGTTTGCACTGATCATATTGATCTAAACCCTCGTTTCCTATTATTTTATTCCTGCGAGCAAAATATGCCTTTTGTTTATGCGGAAGTCCCGAATAGTTACATTATACATGAATGCAGGATTTTTTCAACTAAAATCAGGCTTGAGTTTCAGGTATGCCAATGATATAATGAGCGCAAGGGAAAACCAAGCGCCGCAGAGCGGTATTTGTTTTTTGCGTCCAAAGAAAGGCGGATCATATTTTATGAAGCTTAATTACAAACGGACTTTTTTTATTGGACTTGCCTTTTTAAGTATCAGTGCATTCTGGCAGATGTATGACAATATCATTCCCCTGATCATGCGGGATACCTTCGGGCTGGGGGAGACGGTGACGGGGGTGCTCATGGCTATGGACAATGTGCTTGCCCTGTTCCTTCTGCCTATGTTCGGAGCCCTGTCCGATAAGGTGGATACAAAGCTGGGAAAGCGGACGCCGTTTATTCTGACGGGAACTGTCCTTGCAGTGATCTTTATGATGCTTCTGCCCCTTGCGGACAGGAAGCAGAGCCTTGTGCTGTTCGTGGCGGCGCTGTTTGCCACCCTGCTCTCCATGGGGCTGTACCGTTCTCCGGCGGTGGCGCTGATGCCTGATCTGACCCCTAACAGCCTGCGCAGCAGGGCAAACGCCATCATCAACCTTATGGGGGCGGTGGGCGGCGTCTATGCCCTGATCATGATCAAGCTGCTGGTGGGAGCGGGGGACAGGCCCGACTATCTGCCTCTTTTTGTCAGCATTGCGGCAGTGATGGTGATCGCGGTGGGCATTCTGCTGATCACCGTGCGGGAAAATAAGCTCCGGGCGGAATTGGAAGCCCAGGAAAAGGCGGCGGAGATACGGGAAACCCGTTCCGCAGAGGATGCCGCCGAAGCAAAAGCGTCAAAGAAGCTTCCGAAGGATGTGATGCGCAGCCTGATCTTTATGCTGTTGTCCATCGCCTTCTGGTTCATGGCGTACAATGCGGTGACCACCGCGTTTTCCAGATATACAAAGGAAGTCTGGCATATGGAGGGCGGAAGCTTTGCAGACTGCCTGATGGTGGCCACGGTGGCGGCGATCGTAAGCTATATTCCCATCGGTAATATTTCCGCGAGGATCGGCAGGAAAAAAACCATTCTGGGAGGCGTACTGATGATGGCGGCGTGCTACGGCGCAGCGATCTTCGTAAATCAGTATCATCCGCTGATCAATATCGCCTTCGCACTGATCGGCATAGGCTGGGCGGCTATCAACGTGAATTCCTATCCCATGATCGTTGCCATGAGCCAGGGCGGAGATATCGGCAAATACACGGGAACCTATTACACCTTTTCCATGGCGGCCCAGGTGGTGACCCCCATCCTGTCCGGCTTCCTGCTGGAGAATGTGTCCTACAGGACCCTGTTCCCCTATGCGTTTGTGTTTGCAATCCTGGCCTTCTGCACCATGACCCAGGTGCGCCACGGGGATGTGAAGCCTCAGAAAAAGGCAAGTGTGCTGGAGAATTTTGATGTGGACGACTGATTTGAAGGACTGACTTGAACGACAGATACTGAGATAACCGGCTCCGCCTGTGCGCGGGGCTTGGTTTTTGAGATAGAGAGAAGTTTGGAAAGGATATGCTGTAAGATGAAAGTAGCGGGAATTATTTTGATCTGTATTCTGGCGCTTGTGGTACTGTATCTGCTGATGATCATGCCAAGGGTGTTCGGAAAGCCGGATATGGCGCCCCTGAAAGGCAGGCTCTATGCCCACAGGGGCCTCCATGACAATGAGACGGACGCGCCGGAGAACTCTCTGCGGGCCTTTGCCAGGGCGGTGGAGGCGGGCTTTGGTATAGAACTGGATATTCAGATGACAAAGGACAAGGTGCCGGTGGTGTTCCATGATTACACCTTGAAACGGATCTGCGGGGCGGCGGGCAAGATATGCGAATATACCTATGAGGAGTTGCAGCAGTTCAGACTCTGCGATTCGGACCAGACCATCCCCAAGTTTGAGGATGTGCTGAAGCTGGTGGATGGAAAGGTACCTCTGATCGTGGAGCTGAAGATAGAGGCCACGGATACCTCCATTTGTTCCGCCGGAGACAGGCTGCTTTCGGATTACAGGGGAGTGTACTGCATTGAATCCTTTAATCCGCTGGGGGTGTTCTGGTATCGCAGAAACAGAAGGAAAGTGGTGAGAGGCCAGCTCTCGGAAGGGTTTCTGAAGGAAAAGGAATATACGGGTGTTCTCTATTTCCTGCTTCAGAATCTTTTGTTCAATTTTCTGACAAAGCCGGATTTCGTGGCCTATAACAAGAAACATCCCAAGGTGCTTTCCCGCAGGCTTTGCCGCAGGCTGTACCGCAATACAGCCGTTGCCTGGACCATCAAGAGCCGGGAAGAACTGGAGGCGGCAAAAAAGGATTTCGACATTTTTATTTTTGACAGTTTCCTGCCGGTGTAAAGGCTTACTTTTTGCGGTTTTGCACAAAAAAGGGCGGTACGTCAAATATTTGACAATTTCGGCTTGATATTCTTTTGGCAAATTGTTACAATAGATTGGTGCTGAGCAGTAGTTCGGCTTGTTGTACAGGCAGTCGAACTGTTTTCGGCTGTTGAAAATCTAATTTGAAAGGGAGAAACACAAGAATGAAAAAATGGGTGTACTTATTCAGTGAAGGCGACATGAGTATGCGTAACCTTCTGGGCGGCAAAGGCGCAAACCTGGCTGAGATGACCAGCATCGGCCTGCCTGTCCCTCAGGGCTTTACGATTACCACAGAGGCTTGTACGCAGTATTATGAGGATGGTCGTAAGATCAACGATGAGATCATGGGCCAGACTATGGAATATGTGGCGGAGATGGAAAAGATCAACGGCAAGAAGTTCGGGGATCTGAAGAACCCTCTGCTGGTGTCCGTTCGTTCCGGCGCCCGCGCTTCCATGCCCGGCATGATGGATACCATCTTGAACCTTGGTCTGAACGACGATGTGGTGGCTGCTATGATCGCAGGCAATCCGGATCCTGCATTTGAGCGTTTTGTATATGACTCTTACAGACGTTTTATCCAGATGTTCTCAGACGTAGTCATGGAAGTGGGCAAGAAGTATTTTGAGCAGCTCATCGACAAGATGAAGGAGGAGAAGGGCGTTCAGTTTGACGTTGAGCTGACTGCGGCTGACTTAAAGACGCTTGCAGAGCAGTTCAAGGCAGAGTATAAGAAGCAGCTGGGCAAGGATTTCCCTTCCGACCCTGTGGAGCAGCTGAAGCTGGCTATCGAGGCTGTGTTCCGTTCCTGGGACAACCCTCGTGCTAACGTATATCGCCGTGACAACGATATCCCCTACAGCTGGGGTACCGCAGTCAACGTAATGCCCATGGTATTCGGCAACCTGAACAATGAGTCCGGCACCGGCGTTGCATTTACCCGTGATCCTGCTACCGGCGAGAAGAAGCTGATGGGCGAGTTCCTGGTGAACGCACAGGGCGAGGACGTTGTGGCAGGCGTCCGCACTCCCATGCCTATCGCGCAGATGGAGCAGGAGTTCCCGGAGGCTTATTCGGAGTTCATCAAGGTATGTGAGATCCTGGAAAATCATTATCATGATATGCAGGATATGGAATTTACCGTTGAGAATAAGAAGCTGTATATGTTGCAGTGCCGTAACGGCAAGAGGACAGCACAGGCGGCCTTAAAGATCGCCTGCGACCTGGTGGACGAGGGACACAAGACAGAGGCTGAGGCAGTTTCCATGATCGATCCCCGTAACCTTGACACCCTGCTGCATCCCCAGTTTGACGCTGCTGCACTGAAGGCGGCCAGTCCTCTGGGCAAGGGCCTTGGCGCATCTCCCGGAGCTGCCTGCGGTAAGATCGTGTTCACTGCAGAGGATGCGGAAGAATGGGCTGCAAAGGGCGAGAAGGTGGTCCTGGTGCGTCTGGAGACCTCTCCTGAGGACATCACCGGCATGAAGGTATCCCAGGGTATCCTTACCGTCCGCGGCGGTATGACCTCCCACGCGGCAGTTGTGGCACGCGGCATGGGTACCTGCTGTGTATCCGGCTGCGGCGATATTGCAATGGATGAAGTGAATAAGAAGTTTACCCTTGCCGGCCAGGAGTTCCATGAGGGAGATTACATCTCCATCGACGGTACCACCGGTAATATTTACGCAGGACAGATCAAGACCGTTGACGCAACCATCGCAGGCGAGTTCGGCCGTGTCATGGCATGGGCGGACAAGTACCGCAGGCTGAAGGTGCGCACCAATGCAGATACGCCTGAGGATGCAAGAAAGGCCCGTGAGCTGGGCGCTGAAGGTATCGGACTGTGCCGTACCGAGCATATGTTCTTTGAGGAGAGCAGAATCGCAGCGTTCCGTGAGATGATCTGTTCCGACACTGTGGAGGAGAGAGAAGCGGCGCTGGAGAAGATCCTGCCTTATCAGCAGAGCGATTTTGAAAAGCTGTATGAGGCTCTGGAGGGATGTCCTGTCACCATCCGTTTCCTGGATCCCCCTCTTCATGAGTTTGTTCCCACCGAGGAGGCTGACATTGAGAAGCTGGCGAAGGCGCAGGGTAAGTCCGTTGAGGATATCAAGACCATTATTGCATCCCTGCATGAGTTCAACCCCATGATGGGACACAGAGGCTGCCGTCTTGCGGTGACTTATCCCGAAATTGCAAAGATGCAGACCAAGGCTGTCATCCGCGCGGCAATCAATGTCAGGAAAGCGCATCCCGATTGGGCGATCAAGCCGGAGATCATGATTCCTCTGGTTTGTGAGGTGAAAGAGCTTAAGGTAGTGAAAAAGATAGTTGTCGAGACCGCTGACGCTGAGATCGCTGCGGCAGGCGTGACCATGGAGTACGAGGTGGGCACTATGATCGAGATCCCCCGCGCGGCTCTTACCGCTGACGAGATCGCAAAGGAGGCTGATTTCTTCTGCTTCGGCACCAACGATCTGACCCAGATGACCTTCGGCTTCTCACGTGACGACGCTGGCAAGTTCCTGAGCGCTTACTATGACACCAAGATCTTTGAGAGCGATCCTTTCGCAAAGCTGGATCAGGTTGGCGTGGGCAAGCTGATGGAGTTGTCCATCAAGCTGGGCAAGCCTGTAAATCCCAAGCTGCACGTGGGCATCTGCGGCGAGCACGGCGGAGATCCTTCTTCCGTGGAGTTCTGCCACAAGATCGGACTGGACTACGTTTCCTGTTCTCCTTTCCGTGTGCCTATCGCAAGACTGGCAGCGGCACAGGCGGCTATCAATAATTAATGACAATAGAATAATCGCGAAGCGAGAATTCTATTGTAGATGCCATAGGGATTTTGGTACGATTTGGCAAAAGTATAGAAAAATGGTATGGAGGGGTTCACCGGAGCGACCGGTGGGCTCCTCTTTTATAAAATTCTTTGAATGAGTGGAAAGGAAGGTCAAGAACTAACACAGGAGGTGTTTTTTATGGCAGCTTCAAGTATCACGAAAAATTTTGTCATTTCCGGCAAGGAGCAGGCGGAGATGTTCGTCAATGCGATTGAAGAGTCTGCCAGGAACCGTCCTGAACGTACTCCCGTAGCAGCAAGGTTTGTCAGGGATGAAGCGGAATTGATAGAATTTTTAGAACATTTTCACTAAGCAGTATGAACTTAGTTGGTTATTTTACCATTGCCTTAAAGCCC
>JAMPHT010000049.1 GCA_023663285.1 Bacillota bacterium | reverse complement strand
CTTCCTGCATCAACACCGGAGTGTACTTTCATTCCATGATACCATTGGTTGCCCTGAGTCTGGTCTTTACATCGGTAAATATCTTTTCACCGATCCCGTTCTCCTCAAACAGGTGGCGGAAAGATATTTAAAATACTGATTTAATCAGCGTTTCCTTAGATTTCACTCCATATCCAAGAAAAATAATCATAGCTTGCAATGCCGCAAGTTGCTTTTACTGCTCCGCCCTGCGCTCTTCTCATTTTTTCTTTCATAATACATTGCAACTTAATTGCAATCAAATCTCAATTAGGTTACAATTATCACTCTATGAACCATTTAGCGCCATTTGTTTTCCCAGTACAAAAAACTTTTTCCTCTTTGCGTAATTCCCGGAGCAATACCTGAATTTGTCCACGATTATGTCCCGGCAATACCTGTTGTAATTCCCTGAATGGCGTGCCAGTTTTCCCATTCTGTCGAATATGTTTCAGCAGAAGTTCTTTATTTGTTTCGCGATCTAATCCGACTGCTCTTGTATGGGCTCCGGTCTTTCCAGCGGCTGCATAAAGACCACGCGCCAAAACATATTTGCTGCGGCCGGTATGCTCAACAATGCCAAGCTCAACTAACTTTTCTTCTGATACTTTTCTCCTGCACACACCTTCAACCAATGGCAGATAGGCATCATACGCTTCTTGATAAAGTTTACTTATCCAGCCTTAACATTTATATGCTGTCGGGTTTTCGTTGGGCCAACTGAACAACCGTCTCCACATTCGCCGTCCATGGGAACTGGTCCACCGCTACCGCCCGCTCCACCACATAGCCCCCTGCCAGGAAAGCCTCCAGATCCCGCACCAGACTGGTGGGCTTGCAGGATATGTACACAATGCGCTCCACGCCGTAGCTGATGATCTTGGGCAGGGCCTTTGGATGGACGCCGTCGCGGGGCGGATCCAGAATGATCATATCCGGCTTTTCAGGGATGGTATCCAGCACTTTCAGCACATCTCCCGCTAAGAACTCGCAGTTGGACAGCCCGTTCTCCGCCGCATTCTGCCTGGCTGCCTCCACCGCCTCCTCCACGATCTCCACGCCGATGACCCTGCCTGCCACTGCTGCCATCAGCTGCGCAATGGTGCCGGTCCCGCTGTAGAGGTCATAGACTACTGCATCCTTCCTGCCCGGATCCCCCACATACTCCCGGACCGTCTCATACAGTACCTCCGCGCTTCGGGAATTGGTCTGAAAAAACGAGAAAGTGGATATTTTGAACCGCAGTCCCAGAAGCTCCTCATAAAAATGATCCCTGCCATACAGCACGTCGCTCCTGTCACTCTGCACCACATCCGCCTGGGAATCGTTCACGATATGAAGGATACCGGCAAATCTGCCCTGCAGCTTCCCGCTCCGCTCCAGCTCCAGCAGGGCCTCCCGAAAGCCTGCCAGAAGCCGCGCCTCCGCCTGCTCCGCCGCTGACACCGGTTCTACATCCGCCTGCACATCAATCTCCTGCCGCATCCCTGCCGTCGGCTTCTGGGAGGTAGTCACCAGCGCCGTCAGTATCTCCCCGGTCCGGGACGCCTTGCGCACCAGCAGATGCCGCAGATACCCCTCGTGGCGCATTCTGTGATAATAGCTGACTCCTTCTTCTGCGAAATAATCCCGCACCGTTTTCAAAATCAGGCGGTAATCCGCATCCACGATCCGGCAGTCCTCCACCGTCACCACATCATAATAGCTGCCCCGCCTGTGCATCCCCAGGGAAAGAGGCCCGTCCTTCACCTCATCACCGAAGGAAAATTCCATTTTGTTCCTGTACTCATACTCTGCCGGGCTTGCCTTTATGCCTTCCCAGCTCCAGGGTCGCTCCTGCCCTCCCAGGGCAGTCTCAAGAAGCTTTCTTACCTGCGCCTCCTTGATCTTCATCTGTTCCTCGTATTCCAGGGAAAGGTAGGTACACCCTCCGCACAACCCAAAATGGGAACACGGATGACCTGTCTCCAGAGGTGATTTTTCAAGCACCTCAAGTAAACGGCCTTCCGCCTTCCCTTTTCGCACTTTATTGACACTGAGCTTTATTCTCTGTCCGGGCAGGCTGTTCTTTACAATCACGTGTCCCTCCCCGGTATCGGCAATGCCTTTGTTGGGGAAGTCGACCCTTTCGACTGTCGCCTCATATACCTGTCCTTTTTTCATTCGCTCAGTGCTCTCCCTCGTCTACAAAGAAGTCGTCCTCATCATCCTCGCCCTCTTCGTCCTCGAATTCGTCTTCAAAGTCATCCTCGAAGTCATCCAGATAATCGGGGGAAAAATAACGATACACTGCGTAGGCGATCGCCGCTACCGCCGCGATCGCGCCGATAACCGCCAGCACACACACTACCGCATTACATTTCTTTTTCTTGGGCTCTTCCTTCTTGCCCAGGAGTTCATTCAGCTTTGCCGCCTCGATCAAATTCTCAAGCTTGTTCATAGGATACCTCCGCATATTTGTTAGGTCTGTCTATAGAATACCACATTTCTTTTAAAAATACTACAACCTTTTATATTCTTTTTAATTTGGCAAAGGAAGCGTACATGATCTTCTGTCCGGCTCTGTCAAAATCCACCGTCACCTTGTAATCCCTGGGCTCCTTTACCAGATTTAAAACTGTGCCCTCGCCGTACTTCACATGGGAAACTCTGTCGCCGATCCCATAGTCCGGCGCAGTTTCCGCGGAAACAGGCGCTCCCCTGGAGATCCCCGCCAGCCGATTCAGGCTGCCGATCTCCCTGGCAATAAAGGGCTTGTCCGCCTTTGCTGTCACCCTGGGCCGCAGTATGGCCCTGGGTCTTGCATCATTGAAGCTCTTCCCTGCTGATTCCGTTTTTTCCAGACCAATCAGCTCCGCCAGCTTCTCCTTATTTCTCCGGCTTTCGCGATTCTCCCTGCTCCTGACGGCTTCCGCCTGGCCGCTCTCCATGAGCTCCTGCGGGATCTCACGCACAAACCGGCTCACGGGATTATACTGGGTCTCCCCCCTTATCATGCGGGTCCTTGCACAGGTCATGGTCAGGTCATTCATGGCCCTGGTAATGCCCACATAGGCAAGCCTGCGCTCTTCCTCTATATCCTCCGGATCGTTGTTCCAGAGCGCCGCCTGGCCGGGAAACAGGCCGTCCTCCATGCCTGCCAGATACACATTGGGAAATTCCAGCCCCTTTGCGGAGTGCAGAGTCATAAGCAGCACCCTGTTGTCGTCATTTTCCACATTGTCGATGTCCGCCACCAGGGCAACCTCCGCCAGAAATTCCGTCAGCGTAGCTTCCTCATGGGTCTCCTGGTAATTCACCGCCTTTGTGATAAGCTCGTCCACATTGGCAATTCTGTCCTCCGCCGACTCGTCATCGTTATCCTGCAGATATTCCGCATATTTGATCTTCGCCACGATCTCCCGGATCAGCTCCGCCACGGTCAGCTCTGTGGAAGCCCTGCGGAAGCCCTGTATCATCTGTACAAAGGGACGGATCTTTGCGGACGCCTTCCCTAGGCTCATGATCTCATCCGCCATCTCCATGGCGTCATAGAGACCAATATCCCGCATCTGAGCATAATCCTCGATCTTTTCCACCGTGGCGGCGCCGATTCCCCTTTTCGGCACATTGACGATCCGTCTCACAGCCACTTCGTCCCTGCCGTTGTCGATCGTCTTAAGGTAAGCCAGGATATCCTTGATCTCCGCTCTGGCATAAAAGTTAGTGCCTCCCACCACATTGTAGGGCACCCCCTCCATGATCATACGCTCCTCCAGAAGCCGCGCCTGGGCGTTGGTGCGGTACAGCACCGCACAGTCCTTATACTGCGCTCCCTCCTTCCGCACCTTCCGGCACACATCATCCGCAATGTAATCCGCCTCCTCGTAGGCATTGTCAAACTGCCTGAACCGGACAGGACTGCCCGCCCCCCTGTCCGTCCACAGCGCCTTTTCCTTCCGCCGCTGATTGTTCCGGATGACAGCGTTTGCGGCGTCCAGAATGGACTGGGTAGAACGGTAATTCTGCTCCAGCTTGATGACCTTCGCCTCCGGAAAATATTTTTCAAAATCCAGAATGTTCCGGATATTCGCCCCTCGGAACCTGTATATGGACTGGTCGTCGTCTCCCACCACGCACAGATTACGATATCTCCCTGCCAGAAGCTTTACCAGCTCAAACTGCGCCGTATTGGTATCCTGGTACTCGTCTACCATCACATACTGAAAACGCTCCTGATAATGATCCAAAACCTCCGGACAGCTCTTAAAAAGCTCCACCGTCTTTACAATAATATCGTCAAAATCCAGGGCGTTATTCTTTTGCAGCGTTTCCTGATATTCCCGGTAGACCCTTGCGTAGACCGCCTTGCCCAAATCGTTTGCCGCGTCAAGCTCATATTCCCGGACGCCGATCAGCTCATCCTTGGCGGAGGAAATGGTCCCCAGCAGCGCTCTTTCCTTATACATTTTGGTATCGACATTCAACCGCTTACAGATACCCTTCATCACTGTTTTCTGATCGTCCGTATCGTAGATGGTAAACCCGTTGTCAAACCCAAGCCTGTCAATATGACGGCGCAGGATCCGCACACAGAGGGAGTGGAAGGTAGAGACCCACACCTGATCCGCACCGAATCCCACCAGGTTATCCACCCGTTCCCTCATTTCCCCCGCCGCCTTGTTGGTAAAGGTGATGGCGAGAATATTCCAGGGCTTCACTCCCATCTCATCTATCAGATACGCGATCCGGTGAGTCAGGCAGCGGGTCTTTCCCGCACCGGCTCCCGCCAGCAGCAAAAGCGGCCCCTCCGTCTGGAGGACCGCCTCCTTTTGTTCCCTGTTCAAAGTGTCGTATATACTCATTCAGTTTACCTCATCCACATCGCTGAAATTCCATATCCTGATGCTGAATTCCACAATCGGCGTATCACAGTAAAGACATTTCTTGGCCCCCAGCTTCGGCAGCGGCGCTCCGCAGTTAGGACAGTTCATGGCAAGGCCGGAATCCGCCTGGTTCTCTACCACGTCCCTATCCTGTATGTAGATCATCTCCACATTGTAACGGCTCTGTTCCAGCCGGGATTCCGAGCCTGCCGTCACTGCCCCGCCCTTGCGCTTAAAGTGACGGTACTGTACGGCGGACTGGAAGATAATGCTGCATCTTCCCTTTATCCTGCGGTACTGCCTGATCTCCGTCCTGTGGATCAAAACATCCCGGAAGTGCTCTTCGGCGTCCTCATTGTCCAAGGCGGTTATCCTCATATCCAGCTTTTCCCGAAGCTCCGCCGTCGTGCTCTCCTGCATCCGAGATCTGTTTTTCTCGTCGATCGCCATGAGAAATCCTGTGAGAATATTTTCCGCCCGGTTCTTCATCTCATCGTAATGAAATTCCGGGAAATCCCGCAGGATCTGCGGAAGATACAGGCTTGTGTTGGCTGATACTGATTTTGGAGTGACCTCCAGCTCCCTTTCCATATTCTGAAAGCTTCCTGAGAGCGTATCGGAGCCAAAGGCAAGCCTGGTAAAATTCCGCACCTTTTCCCTGATTGCCCGGTAGGCTGCAAAGCCGCCTCCTAATACCGCCAGCACCAATACCAATATTACGATCGTTCCAATCTGACCTGATGTCATTTTTCCCCCGTTCTGCCGCCTGTGCCGCACCTCCGGCAGAGCTTTCGACGCCCTGCCCCGCAAGGATCAAAGCCCCTGCGGTGGCAAAAAGCGTGCGGCCCGCCTTCAGCCGAAGCTGACTCCGGGCCGCCGCGCAATTTTCCGGCTCAAAGCTTTCCGCATTTTCTCCGCGCTGTTATCTGCGGTCATTCTCGTCAAAGACGTCTCCGCACTCAGGACAGAATTTGGGAGGATGCGCAGGATCCTCCGGCTCCCACCCGCACTTATCGCATTTGTAGAGAGGCGCTCCCTCCGGCTTCTTACTGCCGCAGTTGGTGCAGAATTTGCCCTGATTCACGGAGCCGCAGGAACAGGTCCAGCCTGCGTCCGCTGGCTTGGGCGCGCCGCACTCCTGGCAGAATTTGCCCCGGTTATCCGCATTGCCGCAGGAGCAGGTCCAGCCCAGGACCGGCGCCGCCCCGCCGGGATTCTGCATCCGGGGATCCTGCTGTCCACCCTGGCCCTGCTGTCCTGCCATATTGCCGCCAAAGGCATTGCCCCCCATCATATTGTTCATCATGCCCATCGCCATCATGCCCATTGCGCCGTTCATGGCATTGCCGGAGGCGTCTCCCTCTCCGCCGCCTGGCATATTCTCCATCATGTTTGCAAACGCCTCTGTCTTTCTCGCCGCCTGCATATCCGCGCCGCGAAGCATTGCGGTCTCCTGCCACTTCTGGAACCTCGCCTTGTCGTCCGCGGGCATATCGGAGGAATTGATGGTCATGCTGACCATCTGGATACCTCTCAGCTCCGTCCACTTCCCTGTCAGCGCCTCAGACAGCAGTCCACAGATCTCCTCGGAAAATCCGGGGATCTCATAAGGCCGCACGCCCTTTGCAGAGATCTGCGCCAGCGCAGGCTGCAGAGAGGTCAGCAGCTCGCTCTTCATGGTAGTCAGCAGATCCGCCTTTTTGTAGCTGTCCGTCACATTGGCGCACACATTTGTGTAGAACAGGATCGGGTCGATGATCTTGAAGGTATACTGTCCGTTCACCTTGACAGACGTGTCAAAGTCAAAACCGGTATTCTTATCCAGCACACGGAAAGGAATGGGGCTGGGCGTCCCGAACAGGTTGTTCAGGATCTCCTTTGTATTGAAGAAGTAAACTCTCTGATCCTTCGCCGTATTTCCGCCAAAAGTAAAACGCTTTCCCAGCGTGCTGAAGCTGCCCTTTATGCTCTCTCCCAGATTGCCGTAGAAAAGGCTGGGCTCCGTGGAATTGTCATAAATGAATTCCCCCGCGTCCGCACAGACGTCCACTATCCCGCCCTGATCCACAATGATCATGCACTGTCCCTCGTTGACAGCCACGATAGAACCGTTGGAAATAATGTTGTCCGACGCCTTTGTATTGCTGTTGCGTCCCTCGTTTACCCGCTTCTGGCCCTTCACCATCAGTATGTCATTGGAGATCGAGTCACAGTAAAAGTACTCTCGCCACTGGTCTGCCAGCGCGGACTGCAGCGCATCCTTTGCCGCTTTAATTAATCCCATTCACTTATCCTCCGTTCTTTCTGTCTTTCATGACAGTTCCATTCTATCAAAAAATCCTCGTTCCCTCAACAGGTTTTTCAAAATATTGCCGGGAAATCTTTACAGAGCCCCGCGCTATAGCGTCACGTCACTTCGCCGCATTCTCCGCGAATTCCGTAGTCACCAGATCCTCGTAGGGCACCCTTTTCTCCAGCACCCCGGCGTCGCCCAGAATATTCTGCAGCAGGTCAAAGGCGTCCTTTTCAAAGATCAGATCCGCCTTCCAGGTGTCCTGATCATAATATCTCTCCACAATGGCCGTCAGGGTATCCATGTCTGTCTCGGCAAACTGAGGCGCGATCACCTTTGCGATCTCCTCCGGGGTATGGCTCTGCACATAATCCATACCCTTCTGCAGCGCGTCGGTAAATGCCTGCACCGTATCCTTATGCTCCTCCAGATAGCTCTTCTTTGCGGAGAAGGAGGTATAGGGCACATAGCCGGAGTCCTCCCCCAGAGAAGCCACCACATACCCCTCGCCCTTCTGCTCCAGCGCGGTGGCATGAGGCTCAAACTCTACGGTAAAGTCACCCTGGCCGCCTGAAAACGCCGCCGCGGTGGAACCGAAATCAATGCTCTGGTCGATCCTTAAGTCGCCTGCAGGGTCGATACCGTTCTTCTCCAGAATATACTCGAACACCATTTCCGGCATACCGCCTGCCCTTCCGCCAAGCACATCCTTACCCTTGATCATATCCCATGAGAAATTGTCGATGGGGGTCCTGGATACCAGGAAATTGCCTGCCCTCTGCGTCAGCTGGGCAAAATTCACCACATAGTCCGCAGTGCCGCCTGCGTAAGTATATATGGTGGATTCGCTTCCCATGAACCCGATATCCGCTTCATCCGTCAGCACCGCCGTCATGGTCTTGTCAGCGCCGAAGCCTGTCACCAGCTCCAGTTCAATGCCTGCCTCCGCAAAATAACCCTCCTCAATGGCCACATAGAGCGGCGCATAAAATATGGAGTGCGCCACCTCGTTGAGCACCACCTTTGTCCTGCCGTCTCCGGAGGAAGCGCCGTCCGCTCCACAGCCGGATAATGCGAAAGCCAAGGTAAGCGCCGCCATAAGTGCCGCACCCGCTTTTTTGAAATGCAACCTTTTCATAAATACCTCCCATAATCATGATGCTTTATCTTATGGCATGGGAGTAAAAAAGGTTCCTTTTACGCCAGTTCATCTATCATTTTTTCAATCATCAGCTTTTTCACATACACATCAAAGCTCAAGGTGCAGATAAAGGAAAACTTTCTGAGAAAATCCCGACTCTCCTCCGGCGCGTCCTGAAAGGTCTGCTCCGCCGCCTTATATTTCTGTATCACATCCTCCTTCAGTACCTCAAGCTGCTGCTCTTCCATACTGAAGGCTTCCCTGTAAACGCTTTCCAGATCAAAATCATCCTCGCTCTGAAAGAAACGTTCCGTGATAGGCCCCAGCAGAGTCTGTATGTCATTGATGGATAAAATACTCTTGTAATAATAAATAAAGATAAGCAGCAGAACGTGCTCCCTGGAATACTTTTTCTTCACAGGGGGAGGAAGCAGATTATTTTTTGTATAATTGTTGATCATCGTCTTTGTCAGTATCTTATCCTGGTCAGGATACCGGGCCGAAGAGCGAAGCCTGTCATCCATAAAGGTGGTGACCTGATCCATGTAAAGATCGATGCTTGGAATATCCTCCAGCGCAATGCATTTAACGCGGTCAAGGCTTGCCAATATACTGTTCAGTAAGTCCGCGCCGTCAATCGTCATACATACCTCCCTGCCCGCTCCTGCGGACATCTGATCCTTTTTTTAAACGTGCCTCGCTCAAACCTGATACTGATTTTATTATATAGTATTCAAAACTACATGACAACACTTTTTTCAGTCTTTACTTTACAACTTTAGTATGCTAAAATGTAGATATTGTGTGAAAAATAATTTTTTATATTGTTCCTGCGGCCATATACAACGAAAAATCTGTTCTTTTCGTTGTGGGGAATCAGCAGGTCACGGAAAGGCATGGTTATCAAGTATGAACAAGAAAATCAAGACAGAAGCTGTAAATTCCCTGTTTGATGCCATTCTCTGTCTGGAATCCCGCGAGGAGTGTTACAGCTTTTTTGAAGATTTGTGTACGGTCAATGAATTACTGTCCCTGTCCCAGCGTTTCGAGGTAGCTGCCATGCTGAAAAGCCACAAGACCTATCTGGAAATTGCAGAAAAAACCGGCGCCTCCACAGCTACCATCAGCCGGGTCAACCGCTCGCTGAACTATGGCAATGATGGATATGAGATGATATTCAGCCGGCTTGAAAACGGCGGTCAGAAGTCAATGACCCCTCTGCAGACAACGAAGCATGAACTTTGAACCGCTGCCGTTCAAAAGGGGCTGTCGCACGAAGCAATAAGCCTGCAATATACGGTAACTTTCAGTGTTGAGAGCCGCTGTATTGTCATGGTTTTTCTTAGTGCAACAACCCCTTTATTCTATGTATTCTTCAGATTGCACCGGTATCGGACTGCTCCGCCGCCTGTGCGTTCTGCGGCTCCTCCACCGCCGCTTCACGGCTTTCCGCTTCCACTTCCTTCAGCGCCTCCGCAATGGCCTCCTTTGCCGACTTTTTACCGGCTCTTACCGCCCTCGCCGCGGGCTTCGGCCTTTTCCCGGTGGTCTCCTGATTCATATTACAGCCGCCCTGGAAAATAGCCTTTTCGTCAATGACGATGATTGTCGTGTTGATATCGCCTATCAGCCTTGCCGTCTGCGTCAGCTCAGTTCTCTCCGCAGCCGTCACATTTCCGATGACCTCTCCGCCGATAATGGCAGCCTGCGCGGTGATGTCGCCATTGATGCTTCCTGTGACGCCTACGATAAGCGTTCCCGTGACCGTCACGTTGCCATTGACGCACCCGTCGATCCTGGCCGAACCCTTTGCCGAAAAGTCACCGTTGCACTCAGCATCCTTTCCGATCAGTGTCGTAATGATCAGTTCCTTGTTTTTCTTCATCTTTTAAGCCCTCCATCCTGCCGCATCCGCAGCACTATTCAACAGTACCTTCAAGTCATCAACCGCTGATGGCAAGCATTTCCATCGGATCGATGTATGCGCCATCCTTCAGCATCTGGTATCCCAGCTTACTGTTTTCCTCACTGATCAGGAAAAGTGTGGTGCCCTGGGTCACCGTCTCTCCCTGTTTCACCTTTACCTCGCCGGAATTACGATACACCGTCACATATCCGTTTCCATGATCCACCCAGATATTGTGTCCGTACTCGGCGTCGTCGTTCACCGCCGTGACGGTTCCCCTTGCCGCAGCCACCACCATTGCCCCATCCGTAGCAGTAAAGATACACATAGGGTCACCCTCTGAAACCACTTCCATCGTTGCACCGCCTGTCAGCGGAAATTCCGTGGGCATTGTCTGCTTTTCCAACTGTTCGGACAGCTGATTCTCATTCTGCGTCTTTTGATTTACCGTATTGCTCAGGATATCTATCGTCTCATGCAGCGAGACGATCTCGCTCTCAAGCTCTGCCTTTTCCTGTTCCAGCTGCGCGATCTGCGCCAGCCTTGCGTCAGACTCCCCCGCCATTTCCGTCCGAAGGCCTTCCACAAAGTAAAAGTAGCCAAGGCATACCCCAAGAAAGGCGCAAAGAATCAAAATGACGATCCATGGCCGCCAGGGGTGATAATGAATCTGTTCCACCCCGGCATTTACTGCATCCGATGCCAGTAGAACAATGCGGTGCTTCTTCCGCTTATGTCGTTGTCGTCCCATATAAAGCCACCTATCTGTTTTTGTTAGAAAACAAGGTTATTTTAACATATGTATCTTTTAACATCAACGAGTATTTAACATTTTTGTAACATATCCCCAAGAAAAAAATAAACTTTTATATATTTTTCACAACCCCATTCAAATATTTTGGCTATATTTGACAATTTACAAGTCTTTTTTGCAGATCTCCAATACCCTTTCCCATTCCAGATCGCCCCCAAACAGATCCAGCGCGCTCCCCACGGTGACGTTCAGCCTGTTCTCTCCAAGCCTTTTCAGCAGATATATGTCCTCATAGCTGTGTACGCCGCCTGCATAGGTCACAGTGCTTCCCTTCCATTCCCCCAGCAGCCGGGCCAGCTCTTCCTCGATTCCGCCTCCCTTTCCCTCCACATCCACCCCATGGATCAGAAACTCATCGCAATACTCTGCGAGCCGCTCCAAAAGCGGCACATCCACCCTTTCCTCCGCCAGTCTCTGCCATCTGTCCGTGGCGATCCGGTATCCTTCTGCCGTCCTTCTGCAGCTCAGATCCAGCACCAGCCTTTTCCTTCCCACCGCCTTCACCAGTTTTTCCAGCCTCCCGTAATCAATGCGCCCCTCCCGAAACACATAGGAGGTCACGATCACATGGGATGCTCCGGCTTCCAGATACTCGGCAGCATTTTCCGCCGTGATCCCGCCGCCTATCTGCATACCGCCGGGATATGCCTGCAGCGCCCTGTAAGCCTGCTCTCTGGTACGGCTGTAATATTCGCTGTCCGGCGCATTCAAAAGGATAATGTGGCCGCCTCTGATCCCCTTCTCACGATACAGGGATGCGAAAAAAGCGGCGTCCTGCTTTGCCACAAAATTTTCCCGGACATGATCGCCTGAATCCTTCAGGCTGCCGCCCACGATCTGTTTTACTTTTCCGTTATGAATGTCGATACAGGGTCTGAATTCCATTTTTTGTAACCATACCTTTTGTATATTTTCTCGTGTATATTTTCTTTTTTTGCTCCACATACTATTCGCGAATCCGCCATTTTGCATTTCAAGTGACGGATCATGCAGCTTACTTGACTCATTATGAACAGAACGGAGGAGATTATGAAAAACAAAAAGCGATTGGCAGGAGCAAAAAAAATTCTTGCGTTGAGCTTTGTGCTGGCCTTCGTATGTGTGGCTACAGCCTGTACAAACGGCAACAACGGCAATAACTCCGGCGGCATGGCCGGAAACAATGCTTCCAACGGGTCCGATGCCTCAGACAAAAACAGCAATGGCAGCGGTACTGCAAACAACAACGGAAATCATAACAATTCCGTAACGGAAGGCAATGATCCTTCCGGCAGTGACGATTCCCTTCTGGGGGACGCCGGCAACGCCATTGACGACCTTCTTGCAGGCAGCGGGTCTGATGATGCAGACGGCGCAAACGGCACCAATGGCGCAGGCACCACTAACGGTATCAGCGGCTCCATGAACGGCGCAGGCAGCGGCTTCTAAGCAGCCAAATGACTGAAACAGGACAAAATGTGGTAAAGGCAGTCCTCATGACAGGACTGCCTCTATCACATTGCTCATATCATACATTCCCGCCGGTTTTCCCGCCAGAAATTTTGCAGCCTGTATGGCTCCCTTTCCGAAAACCGCCTTGGAATAAGCGGTGTGGGAAAAGGTGATCACCTCGTCGGAGCCTGCGAATATCACGTCATGGTCTCCCACGATAGTGCCGCCCCGAACGGCGCTGATCCCGATTTCCTTCCGGGGACGTTTCTCCCGCCTGCCGCTCCTGTCAAAGACATATTCATACCCATTGCCCAACTCTTCGTTAATGGAATCCGCCAGGGCAAGCGCCGTGCCGCTGGGAGCATCCAGCTTCAGGCTGTGGTGCTTTTCCACGATCTCAATATCAAAGCCTGCGGGCGCAAGCACATCCGCCGCTTTCTTTAAAAGCTGCAGCATTAAATTGATACCCAGGGACATATTCGCGGAACGCAGAACGGCTGTCTTTTTTGCCGTCTCCGCCACCCTTTGCAGCTGCTCAGGACTTAAGCCCGTGGTGCAGAGCACACAGGGCATTCCGATCTCTGCGCAGCGATCCAGCATCTCCTCCACTCTTGCGGCCTGGGAGAAATCAATGAGGCAGTCCGCCTCCACATTGCAGAGCTCCAGGGTCTCAAACACAGGGTAGGCATTATGCCCGTCGTCCCACAGGTCGACGCCCGCCACGATCTCGGCTTCCTCATCCTGAGCTGCCAGCGCGCTTATGGTCTGTCCCATTTTACCGTTACAGCCCCTCATAATGATTCTTGTCATACTTGACCATACCTTTCTGTAAACTGCGCGGTCCGCTTCACGCCCACCGCGCAGACACTATATCAGTCCGTAATTCTTCATTGCTTTTTTCAGGCGCTCCACATTTGCAGGCTCCATATCCGTCAGCGGCATTCTCAAGTGCCCCGTTCCCATGCCCATAATATTCAGTGCCTTCTTCACGGGAATGGGATTCACCTCGCAGAAAAGGGCGTTACACAGCTCCATCGCCTTCCGCTGGAGACGGGCGCTCTCCTTTACATTTCCGTCCAGATAGGTCCGGCAGATCTCATGGGTCTGGGCCGGCGCAATATTGGAAAGCACGGAGATGACCCCAATGCCTCCCAGAGACATGATGGGTACGATCTCATTGTCATTGCCGGAGTAAATGTCCACGCAGCCCTCTCCTATGGACGCAAGCCACCCGATCTGCTTGATGTCGGAGCTTGCCTCCTTTACGCCTACGATATTCTCCACATCCCGGCACAGCCTGACGATGGTCTCCGGCAGGATGTTACAGCCGGTCCTGCTTGGCACATTGTACAGCAGGCAGGGAAGCTTTACGGAATCCGCCACTGTCTTAAAGTGAGCGTAAAGACCGTTCTGGGTGGCTTTATTATAGTAGGGACTCACCAGCAGCAGCCCGTCTACCCCGGACTTTTCCGCCTCCGTGGAGAGATAGACCGCCGTCTCCGTACAGTTTGAACCGGTTCCCGCGATCACGGGCACCCTGCCCGCCACCTTCTCCGCGCAGAAGCGGATCACCTCCAGATGCTCCTCATGGGTCAGCGTGGAGGATTCTCCCGTGGTCCCGCACACAATGATCGCATCCGTCCCGTTTTCAATCTGAAACTCGATCAATTCCTTAAACTGCTCGTAATCCACCGCCCCATTTTCCAGCATAGGCGTGACGATCGCCACACCGGCTCCTGTAAAAATCGCCATTCTCTTTTCCTCCGTTGCTCTTATTTTTACTTCGCATTCGCGCGGCCCGTATGCTGCAAAGCAGCAAAATTCCACGTGCGGTCCTGCGCACCAAAACGCCGGCGTTTTCATGCGCCGGCGTATAAATACCTTTCGATACTTTACCGATAGCGCCCCATCCGAATATGCGGATGACAGTCATACAGCTGTTCGCTGTATGCCCAAGATTCGATTTCCAGGCCATCTCCTCTTTCGGCATCTTCCCCTTTTCCCGTCTCTCACCTGCTCCTGTCGCATCGATTCGGGTACTTATGAAAAACGCAACCTCTATCTATTGATCAAATCATATCATCTTCCCGGAAGGATGTCAATAGCTCATTGCCATACCTTGAATTTGACCGTCTCGATTTTGGAGACCTCATCCGCCAGTACGCAGATCTCGTCGCCAAGCTTGATGCCCGTGAGAATGATATCCGTGTCTCCCCTGCATTCCAGCAGTGCTTTCAGATCTTCTACCGACACAATGCCCTTTTCCACCAGCCCCAGCACCTCGTCCAGGATCAGCAGATCACATTCCCCTGTTGCCAGCACCTTCCGGGCAAAATTCATACCATTGCGGATATTGCCGATCTCATCCGCTTTGCGTTCCTCTGAAAGCTCCTCGAAATTTTCATCGGCCTTCTCAAAGCGGAACAGCTTGATCTCCGGCTCCATCCTTCTCCAGAAATCCGAATCCTCCTGAGCCTTTCCTTTCAGAAACTGAATAATTACCACGTGCTTTCCGTCCACTGCCGCCTGGACGGCTCTCCCGATCGCCGCGGGGGATTTTCCCCTGCCGTCGCCGGCATAAATATATATCAAACCCTTTGCCATATCATACCTCACGTTCCCGTACCGTAGCTGCCGTCCGGCAGACGGCCAGTCCAATATGTATTCTGTTTATGTAGAATACCATACTTTCCTGATTTTGGCAAATCATGTATCAGTTTTCTTCCTCCAGCCTCTCCAGCTTGCTCACCGAGACCTCAAAGGCCACCCGTTTCTCCACGGTTTCCTCGTCCAGCTTCTTCATATATTCACGGCTCTGGATCCTGCCCCACACCGCACAGCGTTCTCCCACGCCGAAGCTGCTGGCATAACGGGCGTTCCTTCCCCAGCAGATACAGGGAATATAATCCGACTTGCCGTAGGGCCTGTTCACTGCCAGGAGCAGATCCGCGATCTCCCTCCCTAAGGGCGTCTTGCGGTAAATGGGCTCCTTGCAGATAAAGCCGTCCAGAAAGATCTGATTTGTCTTGGAGCTTTCCTCCATCTCCTCAATAAAATTTACCTCCCTGGCAAACACGGAAAGCACCAGCTTGTTTTTCCGCTCCTCATGGCGGTTATAAGAGCGGAACTGGCCGGTAATGCAGATCAATTCGCCCACATAATCCGCCGTCACATCCATGAGCCGCTCCGACACCATGACCGGTATGATGTCAAAGCTCTCGCTGAGACGCTTGCACTTCACGTCCACCATGTAAAAGCCTTCCCCGTAGATCTCGTGGCTGTAGGAAAAATCACTGACGATCTCCCCCATCACCGTTACCTGATTGTTTTCAATTACCTTATCTGTCATTTTTGTTCTCCCTTCTTACTGCAAGACTTTTTCCGGTAACACCGCAAAAAGGGGCTTCAGACCCTTCTGTGGATACTACTATTTATACAATAAAACCGGCCCTTTTAGTACTTTTTTCCATCGCGTTATTCTGCGTTATTTTGCGCTTTTTCGTGGGAGATTTTACGCGGTACGCAACATTTTGCGGGAGCACTTGCGCCGCACCCCAAAAGGTGCTATACTGTTACAGTTTGAAATTTGAAAGTAAACCTTCAAATATTGATCGGCAGGCTTAACAAAGGGAGAGAACAATGAGACAAAAAAGAGAAAATGTGAGAAATATTGCGATCATCGCCCATGTAGACCACGGCAAGACCACCCTGGTGGACGAGCTCTTGAAGCAGAGCGGCGTATTCAGGGAGGGCCAGGAGGTTGCGGAGCGGGTCATGGACTCCAACGATATTGAAAGAGAGCGGGGCATCACCATCCTGTCCAAAAATACCGCCGTCATGTATAAGGATACCAAGATCAATATTATCGACACTCCGGGTCATGCGGACTTCGGCGGCGAGGTGGAGCGGGTGCTGAAGATGGTAAACGGCGTTATCCTGGTGGTGGACGCCTTTGAGGGGGCCATGCCCCAGACAAAATTCGTGCTGCGCAAGGCTCTGGAAATGAAGCTGCCTGTCATCGTGTGTATCAATAAGATAGACCGCCCCGAAGCAAGGCCCGACGAGGTAGTGGAAGAGGTCCTGGAGCTGTTCCTGGAGCTGGATGCGGACGACGCCCAGCTGGACTGCCCCTTTGTGTTTGCCTCCGCCAAGACCGGCGTAGCCTCCATGGATGCGGAGCAGACAGGCACCAGCATGGAGCCCCTGTTTGAGACTATCGTAAACTATATTCCCGCTCCCGAAGGGGATCCGGAGGCAGGGACCCAGGTGCTTATCAGCACCATTGATTACAATGAGTATGTAGGACGCATCGGCGTGGGAAAAGTGGACAACGGCTCCATCAAGGTAAACCAGGAAGTCATCATCTGCAACCACCACGAGCCGGACAAGCAGATCAGGGTAAAGGTCAGCAAGCTCTATGAGTTTGACGGCCTGAACAAGGTGGAGGTAAAGGAAGCAGGCATCGGCTCCATTGTGGCCATCTCCGGCATTGCCGACATCCATATTGGCGACACCCTCTGCTCCCCTGAAAATGTGGCGCCCATTCCTTTCCAGAAGATCAGTGAGCCCACCATCGCCATGCAGTTCATGGTAAACGACTCTCCTCTGGCCGGCCAGGAAGGCAAATACGTCACCAGCCGCCACATCCGTGACAGGCTGTTTCGAGAGCTGAACACCGACGTTTCTCTCCGTGTGGAGGAGACGGACACCACGGAATGCTTCAAGGTATCCGGCAGAGGCGAGTTGCATCTGTCCGTGCTGATCGAAAATATGCGCAGGGAGGGCTATGAATTTGCGGTCAGCAAGGCGGAGGTACTCTACCGCACCGATGAGGACGGCAAGCGGACCGAGCCCATGGAGCTGGCTTACATTGATGTTCCCAACGACTTTGCCGGAGCCGTCATCGAAAAGCTGGGACAGCGGAAAGGAGAGCTTCGGAATATGAGTGCCATCTCCGGCGGCACCTACACTCGCCTGGAATTTTCCATCCCCGCAAGGGGCCTTATCGGTTACCGGGGAGAATTTTTAACGGACACCAAGGGAAACGGCATCATGAACACCGTGTTTGACGGATATGCCCCCTACAAAGGCGATATCCAGTACAGAAAGCAGGGCTCTCTGATTGCCTTTGAAGCCGGAGACGCCGTTACCTACGGCCTGTTCAACGCCCAGGAGCGGGGCACTCTCTTTATCAGCCCCGGCGAGCGGGTCTACGCAGGCATGGTCATCGGCCAGACCGGAAAAAATGAAGATATCGAAGTGAATGTATGTAAGAAAAAGCAGTTGACCAACACCCGCTCTTCCAGTGCGGACGAGGCCCTGCGCCTGACCCCGCCCAGGATCCTTTCCCTGGAGCAGGCTCTTGATTTTATTGACACGGACGAGCTGCTGGAGGTCACTCCCAACCATCTGCGCATCCGCAAAAAGATCCTGGATCCTCTTATGCGGAAACGTGCCGGGAATCGGAAACCGGTATAACAAGGGCCACCCTTGTCCCCTTTCCCACGCTGCTTGCCACACTGATCGAAATGCCCAGCTGCCGGCATATCCTGTTGCACAGATACAGGCCGATGCCGGTAGCTCTTTTATCTATGCGGCCGTTATAGCCCGTAAAGCCCTTGTCGAAAATTCTCGGCAGATCCTCGGTTCTGATCCCCATGCCCGTATCCTCGATATATAGGACGACCCGATTTCCCGCCGTCCCTTTCGTCCCTTCTGCCCCTTCCAGGCCGCTTCCCTCCGCATCCTGCTCTGGGAGCCGCAGGGTGATCTTTCCCTTTTCCGTATATTTGACGGCGTTGGACAGAATCTGCTCCAGACAGAAGGAAAACCATTTTTCATCCGTAAGCACCAGACACTCCTCATCCGGCACCTCCACCTGCAGACCCTTATTGATAAACAGAACGGAATACTTTCTGACTGCCTGGCGCAGCAGGGGCGTCAGTTCATACTCCTGAAGCGACAGGTCTGAAGCCATGCTTTCCAGCCGTTGGATAGTCAGCGCCATCTCCGCATACTGTTCGATCTTAAACAGTTCTTCCCGCATCCGGAAATTGTTCCGGCAGTCCCCGGATTCCTCCAACAGAAGCTTCAATGCCGCAATGGGCGTCTTGATCTGATGTGCCCACATGAGGAAATGATCCCTGCGGTCCGCCTGGCTCTCCTCATGCGCAGTCTGCTCCCAGGCCCTGGTATTCTCCACCGTTTCCAGCAGCCGGATAAGCTGCTGCTCCAACGTCTCCGGCTCCTCTTCCTCCTCCGTTTCCCCTGCCCTGCCCAAAGCTTCTCGCAAAGGCAGTATCTTTGACTGCTGAAATTCCCTTTCCACCGCCTCCAGCGCCCTGCGCTTCCGGACATACCGACTTCCCTGCCGGATACCCGCTCCCGCCCAGAGAACCAGAGTCAGCAGCAGGGCGTACAGCAGCTTTCCCAGATTTTCCATATGATACAGGCAGCACACTGCCACAAACAGAAATGCTGTCACAATATACAGAATGATTGCCAGCCTGTTTTCGCCCAGATACTCCATCAGGAGCCGAAAGTCCGATCTTGACCCCTTTGACACTTTCGCCTCTTTCCGCCCATTTTTCTTCTTTCCCTCCATCTTTATACCCCTTGCGATCCCACGAATTCTAAGCAGTACCCCAGCCCCCGCCTTGTTTGTATCAGTTCTCCCCGTCCAAGGCTCTCCAGCTTTTTCCGCAGCCTGGTCATGTTCACCGTCAGGGTATTATCGTCCGTAAAGCAGTCGTTGTCCCAGAGCCGCTTCATAATTGCCTCCCTGGTCACGATATGTCCTGCGTTTTCAAACAAAAGCTGCAGGATGCGGAACTCATTTTTTGTCAGCTCCAGTCTTTTGTCCCCTGCAACTATGGCCGTTCCCCACATATCCAGCAGTATGCCCTGATACTCCATGACGCTGGTCTGCCCCCTGAAGGCATACGTCCGGCGGATCATGGCCTGCACCTTTGCCCCCAGGACCTCCGGCTCAAAGGGCTTTGTCACAAAATCATCACCGCCCATGTTCACCGCCATGACAATATTCATGTTATCCCCCGCCGATGACATAAAAATAATGGGCACCTGGGACACCTGCCTGATCTGCCCGCACCAGTAATACCCATTATAAAAAGGAAGTCCTATATCCAGCAGGACGATATGGGGCTGTGCTTCCGTAAACTCCTGCAGGACATTCTGAAAGTCCCGGACGCAGATTATCGTATAGCCCCATTTCTCCAGATAATTTCCAATCTGCTCCGCAATGACTTCGTCATCCTCCACCACAAGGATCCTGTACTTTTCCACTCTTTAATATTCCTCTTCTTCCTCGCCCTCGTGGATATCTGATTTTGGCTTTTCCAGCCCCCGGATGACAATATGGTTCTTCTCCGCATAATCCCAGAGAGCGGCGTGTATGGCCTCCTCTGCCAGCAAAGAACAGTGTACCTTAACAGGGGGCAGTCCGTCAAGGGCTTCCATCACCGCCTTGTTGGTGACCTGAAGCGCCTCCTGAACGGTCTTACCCTTCACAAGCTCCGTAGCCATGGAGCTGGTGGCCACGGCCGCCCCGCAGCCAAAGGTCTTAAATTTTGCCTCCTGTATCACGCCATTTTCATCAATGTCCAGGTACATCCGCATGATGTCCCCGCATTTCGCGTTACCGACGGTTCCCACGCCGCTTGCATCCTCTATTTCTCCCACATTCCTGGGATTATTAAAATGATCCATTACCTTTTCACTGTACATTTCCGCCCTGCTCCTTTCTGATAAAGTCCTCATACAGCGGGGACATATCCCGCAGCTTTCCCACGATCTCCTTCAGCGCATCCACCACATAGTCCAATTCCTCCTCCGTGTTCTCATCAGAGAGCGTAAGGCGCAGAGAGCCGTGGGCCTCCTCATGCTTTAAGCCCGTGGCAAGCAGCACATGGGAAGGGTCCAGTGCGCCGGAGGTACACGCCGAGCCGCTGGAAGCGCAGACGCCTTTTCTGTCCAGCATGATCAGTATGGACTCTCCTTCCACATACAGGAAGGAAAAATTTACGTTGCCGGGCAGACGCTTCGTTCTGTGCCCGTTCAGTCGGCAGTATGGGATCTCTCCCTCGATCCTCTCTATCAGATGATCCCGCAGCTTTGTCTCCCTTGCCGCTTTCTCCTCCATCCTGCCCAATGCCCGCACTGTAGCCGCCTCCAGCCCTACGATACCGGGGACATTCTCCGTTCCCGCCCTGCGGTTCCTCTCCTGGGCTCCGCCGTGCATAAGGGAGCGCAGCTTACATCCCGATCGGATGTAGAGAAACCCGATTCCCTTGGGACCGTTCATTTTATGCCCGCTGGCGCTGAGCATATCGATATGCAGTTCATCCACATCAATAGGGACCTGGCCAAATGCCTGGACCGCGTCGGTATGGAACAATACGCCATGCTCCTTCGCAATGGCTCCGATCTCCCCGATGGGTTCCATGGTGCCGATCTCATTGTTGGCAAACATAACGCTGATCAGTATGGTATCGGGCCGGATCGCCGCCCGCAGCGCCTCCGGATCCACCAGACCTTCAGGATCCACATCCAGATAAGTGATCTCATAGCCTCTTCTCTCCAGATATTGGCAGGTGTGCAGGACCGCGTGATGTTCGATCTTTGTGGTGATAATATGTTTCCCCTTGCTCTCATAGGCTTCCGCTGCCGCCTTCAGGGCCCAGTTGTCAGACTCCGTCCCCCCCGCCGTAAAATAGATCTCCTCCTGCTTTGCGCCGATTGCTCCCGCTATCGTCCGCTTCGCCTGGTTTACAGCCTTTTTCGCGTCGGACCCCAGGGAATAAATGGCGCTGGGATTTCCGAATCGTTCAGAAAAAAACGGCAGCATTGCCTCCACTGCCTCCGGGGCTGTCTTTGTGGTCGCCGCATTGTCCAGATATATCATCCTTGCATCCTCTCCTTCCTTTCCTCTTCTTTTATTCTGTACCGTAAAATGCTATCTTACTTTCTTACTTTCTTACTTTCTTACTTTCTTACTTCCAGCTTTCCTTACTTGCCTTGCTGTCTTGCTTTAATGTCTTGATTTACTGCCTTGCTCCACCGCCCTGCTTTGCCGTCTTGTTTTCCCTGCATCGCACGCTGTAGGTCCTTCCGTTTCGTAATTCATAGCATTTTACTAGGAATTCCGTCTATAATATACCACCGAAGGCGCGTTCTGTCAACCGCCCAAAAGGAATATAATAGAAAAAACATCCCTGGGGTGTCCTATGAAAACAAAAACGAGCCATCCGTTGATCGTGGGTACCGTAATCCTCACCCTCACCGGTCTTGTGAGCCGCCTCATCGGTTTCTTTTACCGCATTTATCTCTCCCGCCTTTTCGGCGAGGAAGGCATGGGCCTGTACCAGCTGTTGAGCCCTGTCCTGTCCCTCTCCTTCTCCCTGACCGCCGCAGGATACCAGACCGCCATCTCCAAGCTGGTGGCGGAACAGACAGCTAAATCAAAAAAAGTCACACTGCGGCCCATGGCGGCGGGCCTGACCGTCTCCCTTCCCCTGTCCCTGCTCTGCAATGCCGCCGTCTATTTCGGCGCGGACTTCATTGCCACGGCGCTGCTTCAGGAGCCCAGGACCGCCTCCATGCTTCGTATCCTTTCCTTCTCCATACCCATGAGCGCCGTACACGCCTGCGTCAACGGGCACTTTTACGGCGTCAAAAAAGCCGGTATCCCGGCGGCTTCCCAGCTGCTGGAGCAGATCGCCAGGGTGGGCTGTGTATTCCTGGTGGCCGGACAGAGCCTGGGCGCAGGCAGGACCCCCTCTATCAGTGTAGCCGTTCTGGGTCTTACCATGGGTGAGCTTTGCTCCATGCTGTTTTCCCTGGCTGCAATATGGCAGGCTTCCGGAGCGGCTGCTTCCCGGCTTTCCACGATACATAACACGCGGCAGACCCTGCGGCCGTATGACGGTTCCGGTGCTTCCCGGACGCTGCCTGCAAACAGCGCACGTCATACCCTGCAGCCGTATGACGGCTCCGCCGCGGGCAGTCTTTACCGCGGCCTGCTTTCCATGGCAATCCCCCTGACGGCCAACCGCATTGTACTGAATCTCCTGCAGAGCGTGGAATCCGTATCCATCCCTGCAAGACTGCGGCTTTACGGCTATGATAACACTACCGCCTTAAGCGTGTACGGCGTTCTCACCGGCATGGCAATGCCCTTTATCTTCTTTCCCAACGCCCTGACCAGCTCTGTGGCGGTACTGCTGCTCCCTGTCATCTCCGAAAACTACGCTCTGGGAAACTTTTCGGCTGTCAAAAGCGCCACCATGAAAACCGTGAAATACTGCGGGCTCATGGGCGTTATCTGCATGGCGGTCTTTCTGTCTCTGGGCCGTTTTATGGGCACTGCGCTTTTTGACAGTCCCCTGGCCGGTCACTTTATCACCACCTTAGGCTTTATCTGCCCCTTTCTGTATCTGGACACCACCCTGTCCAGCATCCTCCAGGGGCTTGGCAAGGCGGGACATATTTTTATCATGAATGTGGTCTGCCTTCTGATACGGCTGGCATTTGTGTTTCTCGCAGTGCCCCGCTTCGGCATCACCGGCTACCTCTGGGGGCTGCTGGCAAGCCAGCTGACACTGGGCGTACTTTATCTGGTATGCCTGTTGCGCTTTCTGAAGAAAAACATATAAAAAGGCTGCCGCCTTACGGTTATGACCGTGAAAGCAGCAGCCTCCCTTTTCCATCCTTCTAAAACTCCTGTATCAGCGTACCTTCTGCATTCTCCGCTCCGTACAGATTACGGGAGCTTCCCACAAAATACTGATACCGCTGCAATATTTTATCCTTTTTCATATCGGCGATGGCCTTTGCCTGTGCCAGAATATTCTGTGCCTGAAGCTTCTTCAAAGCGGTGCCCGGTATGACCGGGACCTTATAGTCCCGCAATATACTGGTATAATCACCGGCACTGCCCCTGCTGACGCTGCCTGTACCCACACTCACATCTCCTGTCTTTTTTTATCCAAAAATCTTATTCGGAAAGCGGCTGCTAAATCCGCTCACGAATCTAATAAATATATCGACATTTTGCGCGGATAATTAACCTAATTCAACATCTTTTTCAGCTCGTCCATAAAGGTATTGACATCCTTGAACTCCCGATAGACTGAAGCAAAACGCACATATGCCACCGGGTCCACGGTCTTGAGCTTATTCATCAGGAGCTCGCCGATCACCTGGCTTGCGATCTCCTTTTCTCCCATATTCATGACCTCGTTCTCCACCTCGTCCACCAGACCGGTGATCTGCTGTGCGCTGACAGGACGCTTGTGACAGGCGCGAAGCACGCCCGCCTCGATCTTGGAGCGGTCATAGGTCTCCCTGTTATTGTCCTTTTTGATAATGATCAGGGGGATGGTCTCCACTTTTTCATAGGTGGTAAAACGCTTCTCACATTCATCGCAGACGCGCCTCCGCCGGATGGAATTGTTATCCTCCGCCGGTCTGGAATCAATCACTCTCGTATTTTCATGACCACAAAAGGGACACTTCATAGTCTTTCTCCTTATTTTGACAATTTTGCACAAAAAACGCTATAATCCTTAGTTCAATTTAACATATTCAGCAATGAATGTCAACTAAAATGATGTCCGGACCAATTTGACAGATATCCTTGAAGGGAATCTCAATATCCGGCTCACAATTTAAAAAATTCAGGATCTTGTTGCCTCCCGGAACCATGATCTTGCAGATGCAGCCGCTGCAGGGGTCAAACTCCAGATTGCACACCTTCCCCAGCTTTTTACAATCTTTGGTATTGATGACGTCTTTACATTTCAACTCGGAAAATAACATATTTCATGCCTTCTTTCCGGGAATATCGTTTAAACAGTATATGTTTTTTCCTCTGCAGGCAGAACGGAAAATAACCTGCTCCTGCCTGGAATAATTTTCACCGTCAGGCACATACTACCACTATCGCAAACAGTAAGTTTAAGGCGCACGGCGCAGAAATGAGGAAGCACATGGCACAGGGTAAGGTTGAAATCTGCGGAGTGAATACCTCCAAGCTCCCGCTGCTGAAGGCGGAAGAAAAAGAAAAGCTGTTTCGGCAGATCGAAGCAGGCGATACGAAAGCAAGGGAAACGTACATTGAAGGAAATCTGCGGCTGGTCTTAAGCGTCATCAAGCGCTTCTCCTCCAGCAATGAAAATGTGGACGACCTCTTCCAGATAGGCTGCGTGGGGCTCATCAAGGCAATCGACAATTTTGATTCCTCGCTGAACGTCAAGTTCTCCACTTATGCGGTGCCCATGGACGTGCTATGTCGAAAAAGCCATCAAAAAAAATTGAAAGTATAGATGTTCA
>JAMPHT010000048.1 GCA_023663285.1 Bacillota bacterium | reverse complement strand
AGGCAGGAGTGGACGGCGGACAGGCATCTGTGCGGCCGGATCCGTGAGAGCACGGAGTATATGGGTTGGATCCCGGATTTTCGATATGAGGTAGTCCGGCTTCACGATCACAGCGACGAAGAGCTTTTGGAACGTGGAAATGAGATGTCCCTGATCATGTTGATCAATAAAATACAGGACGCAGCAGATCTTGAGAGGTTTATGAGGATCCCGCCGGAGAGGATAAACCGGATCATCCGGGACAGCCCGGAACATATATTGGAGGTTCTGGTGACAGTCATGGAGAATCTGTGTTTTAGGATAAACGTATCGGCGGAGGAGAGGCTGCAATGTGTCCGGAAAGTGAGAGCGCGGGATATGGGATATTTGTGGGAAAATATGGAGAAGATCGACATACAGGCGGAACGCAGGAAGGTACAGGAAGAGCGCAGGAAGGCCGACGAAGAGCGCCGGAAGGCCGACGAAGAGCGCAGGAAAACGGAGGAGCAGCGCATAAGAGCCGAAGATGCAGAGAAAAAGGTTGCAGAAGCGTGTAGAAGAGCCGATGAGGCGGAAGAAAAGCTTCGGCTTGCCGAGGAAAAAATCAGGCAGCTGCAAGAGCGCGGTACCTGATTTCTGTTATGATCCATGCGCATACTCCAGGCGTTTTTTTGCCGTTTTTACTGTTTTGCCTTCGCCAGTATTTTATCGATCTGCTTCAGTTCGTCCGGGGAACTGTATTTTTTGATTGCCGCGATAGCGGCGCTCATTTCCTGGGGCGTAAAGGTCAGATTCTCCTGTTTTGCTTTCTTCAGCATGGGCATCATGAAAGCCATCATTTCTTTCTGGCTTTTTCCATGTCCTTCGGTGAACATCTGTCCCAGAAATTCCAGTTTTTTCCTGGGAATGTCTTTTACAAGAGAATCTGACATCCAAGCTGGCGCTGTATCCATATTTTAAGCCCTCCTTTCAAATCGTTCTGACAGCGGCCTGTTCAGGAACTGTCGCTGCCGAAAGCGGCGGATATATCCGCGCCGGACATCCCGGCCATACCGGATAAAATATCCATGGGAGACATTCCGTCTGCAGATGGCATACCCATGGGATTTTCGCCGCCGAAGCCATCGGGGAACAGTTCCTTCATCATTTCCGCCATCTCCATCATTTCCTTTAGCCTGCCCATATTTTGCAGCATATTCTTCATATTGTCGATCCTGGTCCGGTCGATCTGGCTGCTGTAGGGAAGCAGTTCGTCCAACAGTTCAATGGTATCGGAATTGTCTCCGGAGAAAAAGTCTGTGGAAAGGCGTCTGCTGTTGGCATAGAGGATGCCGGGGCGCTGCAGGAGAGTAAGGGTATGCTGCAGTTCCAGAAACTTTATGTAGACCGCGAATATACCCTGCTGAGAGGAGGGGATCCAGGCCAGCAGAACCTTCAGCATCTGAATTTTATTGGTGGTGAAGAGCGAGTCAAATGCTGTGACCGGGCTTGTTCCCTTTTCCTCCATTGTTTCTACCGCCTTTCCGCAGCCTGCTTTATTTCTATCCTATGTAGCATTGCGTCTGCTTAGTACATCAGCGGATTTGGAATGTCTGATGCATTGTGGCTGCTTAGCGCATCAGCGGAAACAGGATGTATGCCGCCGGAATGAAAAGCAGGCCCCCGAAGGAGCCTGTTTTCCGGGGAACAGCTTAGCAGCCGCATCCGCAGCCGTTGCTGTTATTGCCGCAGAAGTAGGAGAGCAGCAGGATCCAGATGATCCACTCGCAGCATCCGCCGTTGCCGCCGAACAGTCCGCTGGTGCCGTTGCCGCAGCCACATCCGTTGTTGCCGGACAGCCCGTTGGAGCCGTTGCCGCAGAAGAGCAGAAGCAGGATGATCCAGAAGCACCCGCCAAATCCGTTGTTATTCTGTGCGTTTACACATCCGCAGGAGTCGTTGCAGCCACAGTTGGTAGCAGTCAAATCGCTCATTGATATTGCCTCCAAAGTTTAATTTTTATGGTTTATTGTATGCGCCCCGGCCTGTCAATGTTTCCAGAAAAACTGACTTGCATTAATTTCTATATGTAGTAAAATAGAGAGCAGAGAAAGCTGCAAGGGTTATTATATTATGGCGGAAAAGGATTATACGGTAGAGGGCAGGCAGTTTCGGACGGGCAGTGATTATGCCAGGGCGCTTCGGGATAAAAAGATCATAGATGCGCTGCGAAGCAGGACTGACATGACGGACCGAACAGCGCTGGAAAAACTGAAAAAAGAACTGCAGGAGGGGAAATATCCTTTCAACACGCTGCTGGGCGAGGACTTTCAGGAGGAAGTGGAAGAGGCACTGGAACAGGCGGTTCGTGGAGCAGGAAAGCAGAAACAGGGAAAGAAGCCAAAAGGCAAGGCAGCGGCAGGGCAGGGAGCAAAGGTATCCGGAAGCAGGACAGGAGCAGGTACAGGAAAGACCGGAGACACCGGAGGAAAGTCTGGCTCTCCGGAGTTGGAGGCCATTGTGCAGGAGGAGCTGAAACGGCGGGAGAAGCGCAGAAGGCTGACGATCCTGCTGTGCAGCGTGGCTGCGGTGGGCTGCCTGGGGTACTTTGGCATATACTCCTGGTATATCTACAGGACGGACAGCAACTATGACAAGCTCAGCGAGCTTAAGGGAAGCAAGCCCATCGTGGATCAGGTGGAGCCGGCCAAGCCAAACGGCCCGCTCTACACGCTGGATGATGCGCCGGAGCCCAAGGAGGTATTAGATGAATATAAAAATTTATTACTTAAGTATAAAAAGCTAATCGGATGGCTGATTTTTGACGATAAAGCTATAGGCGGAGAATCGGGTTTTCCCGTGATGCAGACTTCTGATAATGAATATTACCTCAAACACAATATGGACCAGGAGGAAGATAAGAACGGCACGATCTTTCTGGATAAGGACTGTGATATCCTGAAGCCCAGCACTAATTTCATTGTATACGGGCATCACATGAAGAGCGGCAGAATGTTCGGCAAGCTGGATCTGTATGAGAAGCAGGAGTATTGTGAGGAACATCCGTACATCTGGTTTGATACCATTTATGAAAAAGGGACCTATGAGGTGATGTACGTTTTCCGCTCCAGGGTGTATAATGAAAATGAGATAGTATTTAAGTATTACCAGTTCATAGACGCGAACAGTAAACAGGAATTTGATTCCTATATGGAAGAAATGGCTTCCATGTCCCTCTATGATACGGGGGTGACGGCGGAGTACGGCGACCAGCTGCTGACGCTGTCTACCTGTGATTATCAGGAGAAGAACGGACGGTTCGTAGTCGTGGCAAAGAAGATAAAGGAGTAATGGCAATGGCTGACGTTGTAAAGAAGAAAAAATCCAGAAGATTAAAGAGATCGGTTCGCAGGACGCTGGGAACCATGTTTCTTGTGTCGGCGCTGGTGGTGGCGGCGATTCCCACAGAAGGGCTTCAGGCGGCGGGGACAGACGGCGGCGTGACGCCTCTGGCGGAGACGAACTTCAGCAGTACGAATCCTGCGCTGCAATGGACCCAGACTAACTCCAAGATTCCGCTGGTAAGTGAAGGGGAAGAAAATATTTATACTGATGCGGACGGCATTTTTAACTTTGCCTGGGTGAGGGAATCTAGTACCTCGGCTAATCGCGTGGCCGTGATCTTGGGATATACGGGGAAGACCCTTGACAACAATGAACTGGTGATCGACGGAACGGTGGACGCTTATGCCAAGTACCAGTCCAACGACAGCAGCAACGGCGGCTATGTGGCGGTGAGCCAGAGCAGAGAGCCCCTGTATTATATGTCGACGGAGAGAAAAGCGGATAAGACCCACGAGGTTCCGGAATACGGTCCGGATGGGACTACGGTGGTCAGCACGACCACGGTGATCGACAGCTATACCCTGCCCGCTTTCAGCCCCTGTGTAAAAGAGGACACAAACTGGGACAGAAAGGGGAATATGGAGACCTACTATTATTACCGTTACTCCGGGACTCAGGCAAAGTATGAAACGGAGAACCCGTCGACAAGCGCTGACGCCCTGATCAAGCAGGATACCACAGCGCAAAGCACATTGACCTCTTCAGGTGCGTTCCTGGGGAGCGACGGATATGTCTATATTCAGACCAGGGTACAGGAGCATCAGTGGATCCGCGGACAGACAGTGGCTTACATAGGCAATCAGTATCTGGTGCCGTATGTATATCCTGCGGGATCAACTCCGCCGGATGGCACGGTGGTGCGGGAGTATAAGGTCGCGGCGGAGACGGCAAACACGGATCCGTCCAAAGGTGTTTTCGCATACCAGAGCAATATTCAGAGGCTGACGGTAGGAAAAGATCTGATAGGCATCGGCAATTATGCTTTTTATAACTGTGCGCTGTTAAGTTATGTAAAGTTCGGGAATGGTCTGCAGGAGGTGGGAAAGTCCGCCTTTGAGCTTTGTACCAATATGTACGGCGTGGGATTTGACTTTGGTTCTAATTTATCCTATATTTCCGACAGGGCCTTTGCCCAGTCGGGACTGCAGACCTTTACCCTGCCTGTAGGCGTGACTCAGATATATGACCATGCCTTTGATGGATGTACCAGTCTGGTCAGTATCGACCTGACGGGGGAGACCCAGGATCCGGTGAAGAATGAGGAGACGGGAGAAATGGTTCAGCCGGTCACTACGCTGAATCAGTTGGGCTGTTCCGTATTTAAGAACTGTACCGGCCTGACGGAGGTCAAGTTCCCTAATACCATGAATACGCCGGTGCATCTGGATAATTTTGAAAACTGTGAGGCACTGAAGCATATTCAGGTGATGAATAACAGCGCCTCCTTTGTGCCGCATACAGGCGCAGATGCCGCCGACAGCTATACGGTGGAGGATTTCAAGGCGGATGTGGCGCAGGGGTTTTACTTTGAGGGGGCGGACAGCTCCCAGACTCATACGCTCACCTCAGACAACGGCATTGCCTTTAAATACTCGGCTCCTGAGGAAATGAAAAATATTTATGAGCTGGTAGTGATAGAGAGGACTGACTCCGGCGGAATCCAGTCCAAGGTGCGCTATCAGGTGACGCCGGGGGAGCAGGGGGAAGGTAAGCTGTATAATTTCCTGATAATGCAGGGAACGGTGGAGAATGTGGAGATTCCGGCGACAGTGGGCCCTTATGGTATTTCTGCTCTGGACGAGGGCAGCTTTAGCGGCAACTGTTCTCTGAAAAAGATCACGATTCCGGCCTCTGTGACCAGGATCAATGACAGAGCCTTTAAGGGCTGTCATAACCTGAAGCATGTTATCTTTACGAAGGCGGAGAACATTACCTATGTGGGTGACGAGGCATTTGCCACCCAGGTGGTGTCGAACCATTCCGCAACTTGTACCGATGGAGGCAGCTTTTTGACCCAGCCCCCTACCCTGACCTTTACGGGAACGGTGGGAGCAGGCGTAAAGCCTTTTGACTATGCCATGAGCGCTGCGGGGAAGATCAGCGCAGGTCAGCAGCCCCTTACCTATATTACTTATTACAGCGGCTGGCCTCAGAATCTGGAGATCCGTTATGTAGTTTCAGATCCCATGAATCCGGACAAAGGCGTGGCCACGCTGGTGGGTTATCCCGCCCGCTCCAGGCTGTCCCAGTATACAGCGGCGAATTATCCCTATATAACCACGGAGCTGCAGGAGGCAGCCACAAAGGCGTTTGAAAATTATGCGGACTGGCTGACTGATAAGAGCACCCAGGTGGATGAGAACCAGTGGGCAATCATCAACGCCACCCTAAACCCCGTCATTCCCCAGGGCGTCAAGGCAGTGGCGGACGGACTGTTCAACGGAGCCTCTGTCGCGAAAAACGAGGACGGCACCTATGAGGTGAACAGGGGAAGCAGTGTCAGCGGCGGAAATGCAGCCGCTTCAGCGCCGGATACGGAGCTGGAGACCATCACCTTTGAAGATCTGTCGGAGTATACGCCCTATATGTTTGACGGCTGTACCGGACTGAAAACCATTACCGTTAGAGGCGGAGCCGCGCAGATCGACGAGTACGCCTTTGCCCTCAAGGACGCCCGGTATGGTACAAATGAGTACCAGCTGAGTGCGATCAATATGAGTGACGGCGGAGGCACCATCGGAGATTATGCCTTTGACAATAACCAGAAGCTGACCAGCGTGACCATTTCGCCCAAGGTGACAAAGCTTGGACTGCGGCCTTTCAGAGACTGTCCAAAGCTGGAGACCGTCAGCTTTTCCGGAGGTCCATATTTTACCTGTGAGAACGGGATCATCTTCGGCTTGGAAAATGAAGCTAAGGCTTCTGTGGTGGAATGTCTGGAGTCCAAGGCGGGGACCCTTTCCTCCAGCCTGTTTACGGGGGTGAAAAGTCTTGCAGAAGAAGCATTTATGGAGTGTACAAATCTGCGTAAGGTGGATCTGTCCGCCAGCAGCATTTCAGATGTGCCCGTAAATGCCTTTAGCGGGACAGGAGAGGTTACGGTAACATTGCCCTCTACCTGTGAGAGCATACAGGTGGGCGCATTCCATAACAGTAAGCTCTGGTCCATTGAGATGCCCGCCAGCGTATCTTACATCAATGATAAGGCATTTGACACTTTTGCAGATCCTGCTGATGACGGAACCTGTGTGGATCCCTTGGAGTTTGTGACGTCTGTGGATGCCAGAGTGCCAATTATGTATGCTGAGGCGAAAGGCCATGAAAATATCAAGAGAGTAAATGCGCCTTCTACCAGGACTTACACCGTGAGATTTATGGCTGGCGGCGACGATAACGGCAATTGGAGTCCCTTTATTGAGGATCAGGTAGTAAATGCCGGAGAGGCGGCCAGAGTTCCGGAGCTTAAGCCGGAGCGGGAGGGTTACAGCTTTGTGACCTGGGAGCTTTTACCGGATGGCACGGATGTCGCCACCATTGACATGAAGGATATCCAGAGCGACATGACGTTCCGGCCCAGATGGAGAGTCCTAAGTACTACGGAAGCCAGAACAGAGGTACGGTTTATTGATTATAACGATACAGTGCTGAGTACCCAGTATGTGCTGCCCGGAGACAATGCCATACAGCCGGTGAGCCCCATCAGGGAGGGCTACACCTTTACCGGCTGGAGACCGGCTCTTACCAAAATTCCGGAAATGAGGCCGGGTCAGACCTATGATATTTATGCTCAGTATGAAAAGGGCACTTCAGGCAGCGGCACAGGTACAGGGGATAACAACAATAACCAGGGAAATAATAACAATCAGGGCGGTAATAACGGAACGGGCAATGGCACCAATAACGGCAACGGAACTACCAGCGGCAACGGAACTACCAGCGGCAACGGGACTGCCAGCGGTAACAGCTCGAACCTGTATGTCCTGACGGTGCAGAACGGAAGCGGTTCCGGCAGCTATGCGGCAGGCTCCCAGCCTGTGATCATTGCCAATAATCCGGCCTCCGGACAGGTGTTCAGCCATTGGACCATTTCCCCGGCGAATACGCCTATTGCCAGCACCACGCTTTCCGCGTCGGTGATCACCATGCCTGCAGCCAATGTGACGGTGACGGCAAATTATAAGGCAGGTACCGGAAGCGGTACGGGAAGCGGAAACTCCTCCACCAATAATTCCAACCGGCCCAACGGCACTACGGGAACGGTGACAAACGGCGGCACCACGGTGGTGATCGATAAGAACGGGCTGTCCAACACGGGAGTGGTGTCGGCGGTAGTGAACGGTTCCTCGGATAACTTTACCATCAAGATCTCCGAGAGCAGCGAGGCCACGGAGGCGGTTTTGAGGGCGCTGGTTGCGGAGTACGGAAATGATTTGAGCAATATCAAGTATTTCCCTATGGATATTTCTCTTTACGATTCCACAGGGACCACGAAAATCACAGATACCACGGGACTTAGGATCAGCATTACGCTGCCTCTGCCGGATTCCCTGATCCCCTATGCGGGGAACAACAAGGTGGCAGGTGTGGTAAATGACAGGCTGGATAAGCTTTCGCCCAGATTTACCACCATTGACGGCGTATCCTGTGTGACGTTTACGGCGGAGCATTTCTCGCCCTATGTGATCTATGTGGATATTTCAAGGATGTCAGATGAAGCGGTGGCTGACAGCACACCGAAAACAGGCGATGGGATCCATCCCAAGTGGTTCCTGTCCATCGGTCTGGCGTGCCTGTCCTTCGTCATGTTTATGCAGAGGGACAACAGAAAGAAGGAAAAGGTAAAAGTAAAGGCACGCGCTTAAAGCATAGGTATAAAAGGAAGACATATGAGAAAGAGAAAAACACTCTTTGGTGTCCTGCTGATTGCGGTGGCACTGGTCATCATGACACTTCCCGTTTCGGAGGCAGACGCAGCGACGGCTGCTTCCGATTTTGTAATGGAGGGAAGCACACTGGTAAGGTATCGAGGCACGGAGAAAAACGTGTCTGTTCCTGATACCGTGGAAGTCATAGGGAAGAGTGCCTTTGAGGACAATACCAATATAGAGCTGGTGGTGATTCCCAACTCCGTGGTGCGTATCGAACCTTATGCCTTCTGGGGCTGCGACGATCTGGACACAGTGGTGCTGGGAAGAGGGCTTACGGACGTGGGCGATTATGCCTTTGCCGGGTGCAAGGGTCTGCAGCAGATGTCGATTCCCTCTAATGTGACGTCCATCGGCGTGCAGGCATTTGCGGACTGTGTGAACATGACAGATATCACCATCCCCGCGGAGACCCGGTATATTCACGAGAGCGCCTTTGACGGATGCGCCAGGCTGACGATCCACTGTGACGAGGGGACAGTGGCGGATACCTATGCCCAGGATTTTTATGAGAGACAGAAAGAAATGCCGGAGTATGAGGATGTACCGAATTATCAGCCGGATGACGTAAATCAGGGAAATACACCGACCCCGGAGCCTGAGTCAACGCCCACACCTGCACCCACGCCGACGTCTACAGAGGGTGAGACCATCGGCAGCACAAGTGTGGTGGGAAATCAGGCGGTAGTGTTCCTGCCCTCAAAGGAAATGGAGGTGTTAGAGCCTACGCCTGCGCCGATCCCTACACCGGAGGTCTCGGTGCCTTCTGCCCTGACGGACCTTGCAGAGCTGATGGGGAATATGATAACGGTAGGACCGGTGTCCGGTATTCCGAAATACACAGTGGTGGACGGGCGGATAGTGGCCGATCAGGCATTTTACAGAAGCGATTCCCTTGAAGAGGTCTCTCTGAAGCAGGGGATCACGGAAATAGGCCAGTTTGCGTTTGCCAGAAGCACGCTGAAAAAAATAGAGATTCCCGCCGGGGTGACAAATATCGGTTACGGCGCTTTTTATCACTGCGACGGTCTGGAGAGTGTGTCGCTGCCGGATTCCGTGATGAATGTGGAGCCGAAGGCGTTTGATTTCACCGCCATGCTGGATAATTTCAAGAACGACGGGACGGCTTTTCTGGTGAACGGCGGGGTGCTGCTTGCCTATAACGGCAGTGACAGTCAGGTGTTTGTGCCGGGCGGGATCCGCGTCATTGCCGCGGAGGTATTTGCAGGGCATGAGGAAATAGAAAGTGTCCGCCTGCCGGACAGTGTGCTTGTGGTGGGTGAGGCTGCCTTTGAGAACTGTACCGGCCTGCGGCAGGTGAATCTGGGAGCGGGTGTGGAGCAGATTAAGGACAGAGCCTTTGCGGGCTGTACCAGCCTTGAGGCCATAAAGCTGCCCGCTTCCGTACAGGAAACAGGGGCGCTGGCCTTCGGGGACGCCCAGGTGATATACAATGGAGACAGACCGACGGAGACCTATGAGCTTTCGGCTACCAGACTTTCCAATGAACAATACAGGGATGTGATGCCGGAAAATGGGCAGCCGGGAGTGACGGTGACAGGGGCGGCGCCTTCTGCGGCGCGGCTGGAAGGAGCTGCCAGAAGCTATATATTGAACGTAGAGCAGAAGACGGAGCTGTCAGAGATGGAGGCCGCCTGGAAGCGGGCAATGAACAGTGAAATGCCGGAAAACATGGCGGTGTATGAGCTGCAGCTTGCGGACAACAGCGGTATACCGCTGACCAAGCTGGGACGCAGCGGCCTGAATGTAGCGCTGCCTTTGCCGGAGACGCTTTCCGGCCAGGAGCTGAAGCTGGTGACCCTGGATCGGAACGGGCAGCTGGAGGCAGTGGGAGTGGAGCGGGTGATGCTGGAGGGTGTGGAATGCTTCCGGTTCCGCACAACGCATCTGTCCCTGTTCGGGGTGTATGGCGTTGGCCCCGGAGAGAAGGAGATCCGGGAAGTGAATGTCTCCTTAAGCAGCATGAGCGCTGGACTGGGCAGCCCGGCAGCGGGAGAAAACGGTAAAAATAGTATGCTGATCCTGAAATTTGTCCTGGGAGCGGCTATATTGGTTACGGGTATGGTATTATGCCTGCCGGAGGTGCTGCGGAGAAAGAGGAGAGGATAAGGGGAGCAGGTTTCATTCCCTGAATATAGAACAACAGTAAGCGTTCGGGCATAGAATATCAGTAAATGATATGCCGGGGCGCTTTCTTTTATGCAGCGGGTGCGAAAACAAATCGATCTTTTTCCTGAATACGGGATGGCGGGCGGTGCGGGCGTTACCATAGCGGTACTGGATTCCGGCATATGCGCGCATCCGGATCTGGAAAGGAAAACTTATGAATTCCGGGATTTTGTGGAGAACTGGGGGATGCCCCATGACGATAACGGGCATGGGACTCATGTGTGCGGTATCCTCTGTGGAAGCGGGAAGCTGTCCGACGGCAGATATCGGGGAATGGCGCCGGGAGCCGGGCTGGTGGTGGGCAAGGTGCTGGACAGAAGCGGGAACGGCTCCGCGGAGGCCATGCTGTCCGGGCTGGACTGGATTCTGGAGATGCACAGGAAATACCGCATCCATATATTAAATATTTCCGTGGGTATCGGGAATCTGGAGGAAAAGGTCAAGGAGCAGGCGCTTCGGCAGAAGGTGGAGCAGGTTTGGGACAGCGGTATTCTGGTGGTCTGCGCGGCGGGGAACAAAGGCCCCGGAGACGGAACCATTTCCGATGTGGGCGGAAGCGGCAAGGTGATCACAGTGGGGTGCCATGACGGGGAATATCGTCGGAATGAGCCGGGGCTCTGCGCCGCCTATTCCGGCCGGGGCCACAGAAACGGCAGCCCCCGCAAGCCGGATATCGTTGCGCCGGGAACGGATATCATATCCTGCAGCGTGCATTATCGGAAAAGATATGCTTATGTTGCAAAAAGCGGCACCTCCATGGCGACGCCCATTGTGGCCGGAGCGGCGGCGCTTGCATTTCAGCGGTATCCTTATATGTCCAACGAAGAGTGCAGGCAGAAGCTGCTGTATACAGCCACGGATCTGCATCTGCCCTGGAACCAGCAGGGCTGGGGAATGGTGAATGTGAGGCGGCTGCTGGAGTGAAATCTATTTTGGCTTTAGAAACAAAAAAGTTGACACATTTCGTATAATTGTATACAATCATACAAGGGCAGTGCAAAGCCCATGACTATTACGGAAAGGTGCAGAGAGACTATGAGAGATAATTCAGCATTTCAGAATCGTCCGATCACAATGAACCAGAAGAATAACCTTCTGGAAATAGAAGAGCATATGTACATTTTGGATGATGTGGAAAAGCCAAATGTATTCCGCAATATGTTCCCTTACTCCGAGATACCCAAGATTCCCTTCAATGACAGGATCGTGCCCCATAATATGCCGAAGAACATCTGGATCACGGACACGACCTTCCGGGACGGACAGCAGTCCAGGGCACCCTATACCACGGAGCAGATCGTCACGATCTTTGACTATTTGCATAAGCTTGGCGGCCCCAACGGAATGATACGCGCCAGCGAGTTTTTCCTGTACAGCAAGAAGGACAGGGATGCGGTGTACAAGTGTATGGAGCGGGGCTATGAATTCCCGGAGGTCACCAGCTGGATACGTGCCAGCAAGGAGGATTTCAAGCTGGTGAAGGAGATCGGCATGAAGGAGACGGGGATCCTCGTAAGCTGCTCCGACTATCATATCTTCCTGAAATTGAAAATGACAAGGCGACAGGCCATGGATCACTATTTAAGTGTCATCCGGGAATGCCTGGAGGAGGGCATCAGCCCCCGCTGCCATCTGGAGGATATCACCAGAGCGGATATTTACGGCTATGTGGTTCCGTTCTGCCTGGAGCTGATGAAGCTGATGGAGGAGTATCAAATACCCATTAAGATCCGGGCCTGCGATACCATGGGGTATGGGGTGAATTTTCCGGGAGCCGTTATTCCCCGGAGCGTCCAGGGAATCGTTTATGCCATACATACCCATGCAGGCGTGCCTCATGAGCTGATCGAGTGGCACGGACATAATGATTTTTACAAGGCGGTGAGCAATTCCACCACCGCATGGCTCTACGGCTGCTCCGGCGTCAACACCTCCCTCTTTGGCATTGGCGAGAGGACAGGCAACACGCCGCTGGAGGCTATGGTGTTCGAGTACGCCCAGCTGAAGGGAGACTTAAACGGCATGGACACCACGGTGATCACGGAACTGGCGGAGTATTACGAGAAGGAGATCGGCTATCAGATCCCCCCCAGGACCCCTTTTGTGGGCAAGAACTTTAATGTGACGAGGGCGGGCATCCATGCGGACGGTCTGCTGAAAAACGAGGAGATCTACAATATATTTGACACGGAAAAATTCCTGAAGCGGCCGGTGCTCTGTGCTATTTCAAACACCTCCGGCCTGGCGGGCATTGCCCACTGGATCAATACCTATTACAAGCTTCAGGGGGACAGCCAGGTGGAGAAAAATTCGGAGCTTGTGACGGAGATCAAGAAATGGGTGGACGGAGAATATGCGGACGGGCGCGTGACGGTCATGACGGATGATGAGATCGTAGCGTGCGTGAACCGGGTCTGTCTGGAAAAGGGTCTGAAAGTTTGTAATAAGGATGGATAAGAAATGAATCATTATGATGTAAAGCAGGAGGTCACGGACAAGTACTCCCTGCGGGGCAGGGTCTTTCACAAGCTGCGAGAGGATATTTTAAGCGGGAAATACGAGGAACACGAGGAGCTGAGGGAAGTGGCCATCGGTGAGGAGCTGGGAGTCAGCCGCACGCCGGTCCGGGAGGCGTTCCGCCAGCTGGAGCTGGAGGGGCTGATCCAGATCATCCCGAACAAGGGAGCCTATGTCACCGGCATCACGGAGAAGGATGTAAAGGATATCTATATGATCCGCTCACATCTGGAGGGGCTTTGTGCCCGTTGGGCTACGGAGCATATCACAAAGGAACAGATGGACGAGATGGAGGAGAATGTTTATCTTGGAGAGTTTCATGCGGCGAAGGGACAGCTGGAGCAGCTGGCGGAGCTGGACAACCGTTTTCACGATATCCTCTACGAAGCCTGCGACAGTAAGATGCTGGAGCATCAGCTGAAGGATTTTCACCAGTATGTGCTGCGGGTCAGGAAAAAGACCCTGGCAAATGCCAACCGGGGGCCAAAGTCCAATGAGGAGCACAAGAGGATCATGGAGGCGATCAAGGCGGGAGACGCGGACCTTGCGGAACAGCTGGCCCATCAGCATATGATAAACGCCTATGAAAACATGGTAAAGAACGGGCTGCATGAGATATATGAGTTGGATAAAGATAGAAAGGATAAATGATATGGAAAAAATCAAAATGACAACCCCCCTCGTGGAGATGGACGGAGACGAAATGACCAGGATCCTCTGGCAGATGATCAAGGAGGAGCTGCTGCTGCCCTATATCGATTTAAAGACCGAGTACTATGACCTGGGGCTGGAGAACCGAAATGCAACAGACGATCAAGTGACGGTGGACTCCGCCAATGCCACCCTGAAGTATGGTGTGGCTGTAAAGTGCGCCACCATTACGCCAAACGGGGCAAGAATGAAGGAGTACGACCTGAAGGAAATGTGGAAGAGCCCCAACGGAACTATCCGTGCCATTCTGGATGGCACGGTGTTTCGGGCACCTATCCTGGTGAAGGGTATCGTACCCTATGTGAAAAACTGGACGAGGCCCATCACCATTGCCCGCCACGCTTACGGCGATGTGTATAAAAATACAGAGATCAGGGTGCCGGGCGCGGGCAGGGCGGAGTTGGTGTTTACCGCGGCCGACGGAACAGAGACGAGGGAGTTGATCCACGAGTTTGACGGTGCGGGGATCCTTCAGGGCATCCATAATACGGAGAAGTCTATCTCCAGCTTTGCCAGAGCCTGCTTCAGCTATGCCGTGGACACAAAGCAGGATCTGTGGTTTTCCACCAAGGATACCATATCCAAAAAGTATGATCATACCTTTAAGGATATCTTTCAGGAGATTTATGACAGGGAGTTCAGGCCGCAGTTTGAAGAGCTGGGGATCGAATATTTTTATACCCTGATCGATGATGCGGTAGCGCGGGTCATCCGCTCTGAGGGCGGCTTTATCTGGGCCTGCAAGAATTATGACGGGGATGTCATGTCTGATATGGTGGCCACTGCCTACGGCGATCTGTCCATGATGACCTCGGTGCTGGTGTCTCCCAGCGGCGTATACGAATATGAGGCGGCTCACGGTACGGTGCAGCGACATTTCTATAAGCATCTGAAGGGGGAGGAGACCTCCACCAACTCTATTGCCACGATCTTTGCCTGGACGGGGGCGCTTAAGAAGCGCGGAGAGTTGGACGGAAACAGCGGGCTGCAGGCATTTGCACAGAAGCTGGAGACAGCCTGCATCAAGACGGTGGAGGACGGAAAAATGACGAAGAGCCTGTCTCTTATTTCCACCTGCGAGAATCCTGTCATTTTGAATAGTCTGGATTTTATCCGCGCCATCCGCGCCACGCTGGAGGGACTGCTGTAGTAATATTCCGCAATCCGTTGACTTTTTCCGGCAAACTGATATGATAGGATTATGGAGAATGGATAGCGATGGAAGAAAAAGAGATTTCCCAGGCCGTCATCGGAAGGCTGCCCCGGTATTTCAGGTATCTGGGTGAACTGAAGGATGAGGGCGTGGAGAGGATATCATCCCAGGATCTGAGCGGGCTTATGAAGGTAACGGCGTCCCAGATCCGGCAGGATCTCAATAATTTCGGCGGTTTCGGACAGCAGGGCTACGGCTATAACGTGGAATATCTTTATGACGAGATCGGCAGGATACTGGGACTGAACAGAAAGCATGATTTTATTATTGTGGGAGCCGGAAACCTGGGGCGCGCGCTGGGAAATTATATGAATTTTGAGCGCCGGGGCTTCATCTTCAAAGGGATGTTCGACCGGGATCCGGAGCTGGTGGGAAAGCGTGTCCGGGGCGTGGAGGTCATGCCCATGGAGAGGCTGGATTCCTTTGTGCGGGAGAATGACATCGACATTGCCGTGCTGACTATCCCCAAAGCCGGTGCTGAGGCAGCCGCGGAAAAGCTGGTGAAGAACGGGATCAAAGCGATCTGGAATTTCGCCCATGTGGATCTGAATGTTCCGGAGGGGATACAGGTGGAAAATGTACATCTTTCCGACAGCCTGATGAAACTGTCTTATAATATCAACCGCTATGAGAATGAGCAGGCCGGAGGGGCATTATGAAACAACAGTTTTCCGAGGCACTTCAGGGGAAAAAGATCCCGATTCTTACGCTGGACAATAAGTGGTATCGACTGCTGGACGAGGAGACCAGAAAGAGCATATCGGGGACGGAGGAACAGCTGAATGCCCTGCTGAAAAGGCAGGGAAAGCTGAACACGGAGACAAAGGACATCAAAAAACTGAAAAAAAAGCTGATGGGTGAGATCGTGACCATGGCGGACGAGGTGGAGCAGACGGGAGACGCCGGACTGACGAAGAAGCTGGAGCAGCACAGGAAGCTGGTGGAGGAATGCAATGAACGCCTGGAGGAATATCAGGACGAGCTGATCGAGCTTCCCCGTGAGATCGACAGGCTGAATTTTGAACTGATGCTGGCAACCATGGACTGCTGTTATACTGCCATGCAGGAAAACACTGAGGGGATCCGGGAGATCTCGAAGTGGGTGAAGGACGTCCGCATTGAATTAAAAAAGCAGTTGGTGAGAAAGCAGGAGATGGAGCAGAAAAACCATACCATTTATTCCTATATGCATGACATTTTCGGCGCAGAGGTGTTGGAGCTCTTTGATATGACATACGATCCGGAGGAACAGCATCCGAAGTAAAAGACTGCTGCAGAGGCTGCGGTCTTTTTTTCATAGTCTATTGTTGAATAGGAAGTAATGAGATGTGTGCCGGAGCGCGCAGGGGAGGAAAGCTATGAAATATCTTGTAACTGCGGAGGAAATGCGCAGGGCGGACAGCTTTACCATACAGGAGATCGGAATTCCCGCCATGGTGCTTATGGAGCGGGCGGCGCTGGCAGCTTTTGAGGCGGCCGAGGGTCATTGCCGGAAGCATCCGGAGGCAGGAAAGACGGCGCTTGTCATGGCAGGAGTGGGAAACAACGGCGGAGACGGGCTGGCACTGGCACGGATGCTTTCGGAAGCAGGATTTGATACGGAAGTATGGGTCGTGGGGCAGAAGCTGAAAGCATCGGAGCAGTGGCGGCAGCAGCGAAAAATTTTAGACCGTTATTCGGTGATTTTCTGTTCCAAACCGCGGAGAAGTGAATATACTATCTTAATCGACGCATTGTTCGGCGTAGGACTGTCCAGAGAGCTTTCCGGCGTTTACGGGGATGCAGTTGAAAAGTTCAACGGTCTGCGGGGGTGGAAGCTTGCCCTGGATATGCCCAGCGGCGTGGATTCGGACACGGGCCGGATATTGGGAAGGATGAGTGTCCGGGCGGATGAGACGGTGACCTTCGGCTTCTGCAAGAGAGGGCTTATACTCTATCCCGGCGCTTTGGCGGCAGGAAAGGTCACCACGGCAGACATAGGGATTCCGGAATCGGCGTTTGACGGCGATCTGCCTGAGCTGTTTGCCCTGGACGAAAGCCCGGAAGAACTGATGCCGAAGCGGTGTCCCTGGGGAAATAAAGGCACCTTCGGGAAAGTGCTGCTGGCGGCGGGGAGCCCAGGGATGGCAGGAGCCGCCGTGCTGGCTGCAAAAGCGGCATACCGGGCAGGAGCGGGTATGGTAAAGGTGATGACTCCGGCTGAGAACAGGGAGATTCTGCAGATCTCCGTGCCGGAGGCTCTGGTGGGAACGAAAGAGGAGCTTTCGTCCTGCTTTGGCTGGGCGGATGTGATCGCCATCGGACCGGGCCTGGGGAAGAGCGCGGAAGCCCGGCGGATGCTGGAGAAAGTGATCTCAGACAGTTCCCTGCCGCTTCTGATCGACGGGGACGGATTGAACCTGCTGGCTGAGGATCCTGCTGTTCGAGGGAGCCTGGCAAAGCAGGGGGCAGGCGGGAGAAGCATCGTGCTGACGCCCCATGTGGGCGAGCTTGCCAGATTGGTGGGAAAGGAGATACCGGAGGTTCAGGAAAACGTTGCCGCCTGGGGCAGGGATCTGGCCATGGAGCTTCAGGCTGTGGTGGCGGCAAAGGATGCAAGGACCTTTATCTGCAAGGACGGCGGGCCTGTCTGCGTGAATGTAAGCGGTAACAGCGGGCTTGCCACCGCGGGAAGCGGAGATGTGCTTGCCGGGGGTATCGCGGGCCTTATGGCACAGGGGATGGAAGCATACCGGGCGGCCTGCGTGGGCGTATATCTTCACGGTCTGGCAGGGGACAGGGCTGCCGCCGAACGGGGAGAGTACGCCTGTATGGCGGGAGATTTGGTGAAGTAGGGCCGCCGCCGAGCGGGGAGAGCACGCCTGCATGGCGGGAGATTCTGTTGAAGTAAAGCTGCCTGTCGGGATGGGCAAAGGCAAGAGAACGTATCGCGCCTGCATAAGACATAAGATAAGAGAAAGATAAGAAAGATAGATCCAGGAGAAAAGAAATGAGCGAAATACAGAATATACCGAATCACTGCAGCAGAGGCTATATAGAGGTGGATCTGGACGCCATTGCCGGAAATGTGCAGGCAATGCAGGAGCAGCTCACACAGGGGACGCGGATCATGGGGGTCATCAAGACGGACGGTTACGGACATGGAAGCGTACCCATTGCAAAAAAGCTTGAAAAGCAGGAGTATATGTGGGGATTTGCGGTAGCCACAGCGGAGGAGGCATACGAACTGCGGCTGGCGGGCATACAGAAGCCCATATTGATCCTGGGTTACACCTTCCCCTATTGCTATGAGCAGCTGGCAGAGAAAGAGATCCGTCCGGCGGTATTCCGCAGGGACAGCCTGGAACAGCTGCAGGAAGCGGCAAAGCGGACGGGCAGGCCCATAAAGGTCCATGTCAAGGTAGACACGGGCATGAGCAGGATCGGTATCACGCCGGACGAAGAAGGACTGAAGCTGATCGAAGATATAGGGAAGCGGGAAGAAATCCTGGTGGAGGGAATCTTTACTCATTTTGCAAGAGCGGATGAGGCGGATAAAACAAGCGCGGAGCGGCAGCTGGAGGTATTCCGGCATTTTGCGGAAAGGGCGGAAGAGCGGCTGGGCCGTCCCATCCCTCTGAAGCATTGCTCCAACAGCGCCAGCATTCTGGAAATGCGCCGGGCGGATATGGGCCTGGTGCGGGCGGGGATCGCCCTTTACGGCCTGTGTCCCTCTAAGGAGGTGCGGGGGGAGGCGCTGGGGCTGAAGCCTGCACTGTCACTATACAGCCGTATCGTCTATCTCAAAACCATTCATAGGGGTCAGTCTGTCAGCTACGGCGGCACCTTTACGGCGGGACGGGATATGCGGATCGCCACTGTGCCGTTAGGATATGGAGACGGTTATCCAAGAAGCCTGTCGGGAAAGGGCTATGTGCTGATCTGCGGAAAGAAAGCGCCCATTCTTGGAAGGATCTGTATGGATCAGTTTATGGTGGATGTGTCTGAGATCCCGGAGGCGGAAGAGGGAGGAAGAGTGGTCCTTTTAGGCACTGACGGGGAAGCCCGCATCAGCGCAGAGGAGCTGGGAGAGCTGTCCGGACGGTTCAATTATGAGCTGGTCTGCGATTTTGGGAAGAGGATCCCACGAATTTACAGGGGGGAAGAAAATACGCTGAATAAAGTGCCGGAAAGCGGCAATACTTTTTCCTGAACATAATCGTGATTTGGAGGGAAAATGAGACGAGGAGATGTATATTACGCGGATTTGAGACCGGTCATCGGTTCGGAGCAGGGAGGCATCAGGCCGGTGCTGATCGTCCAGAACGATGTGGGAAACAAGCACAGTCCTACGGTCATCTGCGCGGCGATCACCTCTAAGATGAACAAGGCGAAGCTGCCTACGCACATTGAATTGAATGCAGCCAGATATGATATGGATAAAGATTCCGTGGTGCTCTTAGAGCAGCTGCGCACCATTGACAAGAAGCGGTTAAAGGACAAAGTATGTCATCTGGACGGAGAGATCATGCGGAGAGTAAACCATGCGCTGATGGTGAGTCTGGAACTGGATACATAAGTAAGACGCAGTTCTTGACGAACGATAAGTAAGATGGTATATTTATGGATAATCCGGTCTCTTGACGGATGAGAAACTTAATCTGGAGGAAAAAAGTAAAAAAATGGACGACGGTTCTGCGGCCAGTATAATTTTATTTGTTGTTTTACTGCTGATCGATATGTTTTTCTATGGGTTCGGGGCGGCTATCAGCGCCCTGAATGAAAAGGAGGTGGAACGAAAAGCCGAGGAGGAGAAGGACAAAAAGTCCATCAAGCTTAAAAAGATAATCGGCAGCCCCGCAGAGTATGTAAATACGGTACAGCTGATAACCACGCTGATCAATGTGATCATCGGCGCCACCCACTTTGGGATCTTGCTCCGCTCCATACGAAACGGGCTTCTTTTTCTTGTGGAGAAGCAGATGGGGCTGAAGGTGGTAACGGTGCAGGTGTTTCTGGTGGCTGCGGCTATATTGTCCACGCTGCTGATTTTATACATAACGCTGACTCTGGGCGTCCTTCTGCCGAAGAGGATCGCCGCCAGAGTGCCGGAAAAGTGGGCTTATACCTGTATTACGCCTGTTTATTTTGTGACAAAGCTGCTCTCTCCCTTTACAGGGCTGGTGACGGTGACGGTGAAGGGGATCTTAAAGCTGTTTGGCGTGGGCAGCGATGCAAATGAAGGGGATGTGACGGAGGAGGAGATCATTCATATGGTGAATGAGGGCCATGAGCAGGGGATCATCCAGGCCAGTGAGGCTAAGATGATTTCCAATATCTTCGAGCTTGGCGACAAGGAGGCCCAGAACATCATGACCCACCGCAATAATGTGGTGGCTATTGACGCGGATACCCTGCTGAAGGACGCCATTGCCTTCATGCTGGCAGGGACAAACAGCCGCTATCCGGTATATGAGGAGAACCTGGACCATATCATAGGAATTCTGCACTTAAAGGACGCCATGCGTTTCCACGGCTCCGGCGAAAAGCAGGACGTGCCGCTCAAAGCGCTGGAGGGGTTGATGAGGGAGCCGTACTTTGTGCCCCAGACCAAAAATGTGGATGAGCTGTTTCGGGAGATGCAGGCCCAGAAGCTGCAGATGGTCATCGTGGTGGACGAGTACGGTCAGACGGACGGCCTGGTGGCTATGGAGGATATTCTGGAGGAGATCGTTGGCAATATCCTGGATGAGTATGATGTAGAGAGCGAATATATTGAGGAGAAGGGAAATGACGAGTATGTCATTGAGGGCATAACGCCTCTGGAGGAGTTGGAGGAGCGTTTCGGCATTTCTTTTGAGGAGGAAGAGTTTGAGACGCTGAACGGATTCCTGATCTCCAGAATGGACAGGATCCCTGAGCCGGACGAGCAGTTCGATATAGATCACAGCGGATATCACTTTAAGGTCCTTCGGGTGGAAAACAAGATGATACAGAGCGTGCTGGTGACAAAGCTGTCGGCGGAAGAGGAACAGCCGGAGCAAAGTATACACGCGTAAGTTAGCCTTGAATATGGAATCAGGCTGTGATACAATCAGAAAGGTAAATTTAAGAAGGATAAATCAGAAGAAGAGAGGATCAAACAGTATGTCTGGACATTCAAAATTTGCAAATATCAAGCATAAGAAGGAAAAGAACGACGCCGCCAAGGGCAAGATATTTACCATTATCGGAAGAGAGATCGCCGTTGCGGTGAAAGAGGGCGGCCCCGACCCTGCCAATAATTTCAAGCTGGCTACGGTCATTGCCAAGGCGAAGGCAAACAATATGCCTAACGACACCATAGAGAGAGGCATCAAGAAGGCGGCGGGAGACGTGGGAAACGTCACTTACGAATATGTCACCTATGAGGGGTATGGCCCCAATGGGATCGCAATTATCGTAGACGCCCTTACGGACAATAAAAACCGTACTGCGGCAAATGTGAGGAGCGCGTTTACCAAGGGACAGGGGAATGTGGGCACTCCCGGCTGTGTATCTTTTATGTTTGATAAGAAAGGACAGATCATCATCGACAGGGAAGAGTGCGATCTGGAAGCGGATGACCTGATGATGACGGCGCTGGACGCGGGCGCTGAGGATTTCAGCGAGGAGGAGGACAGCTTTGAGGTGCTTACCGACCCCGACAGCTTCGAGGAGGTCCGGGCGGCGCTGGAAAAGGCGGGGATACCCATGCTGAGCGCAGAGGTGACAATGATTCCCCAAAATTATGTGAGCCTGACGGACGAGACAGCCGTTAAGAATCTGCAGAGGACGCTAGATCTGCTGGAAGAGGATGACGATGTTCAGGCGGTCTACCACAATTGGGACGAGTAAAGGGGCGGCAATGCCCGCAGGGAAAAGGACAATCTGACGGCACCACCGTTTAAGGTGGTGCTTTGCACTTTTTATGTGCGAGAGGAAAGGAACGGATATATGGACAGGCTGGCGATCGTAGTGCCCTGCTATAACGAGGAAGAGGTTTTAAAAATAGCGTCAAAGGCTCTTCGGGACGTGCTGGAGGATCTGAGCCGCAAGGGAAAGATCTCGGAGGACAGCTTTATATTGTTTGTCGACGACGGCAGTAAGGACAGGACCTGGGAGCTGATCGAAGAAGAACATAAGGCTTATCCGGATAAGGTCCGGGGCGTCAAGCTCGCGGGAAATGTGGGGCATCAGTTTGCGCTGACGGCAGGACTTGTGACCGCAAAGGATATGTGTGACGTGACGGTGTCTATTGATGCGGATCTCCAGGATGACGTGGATGTCATTGAGGAAATGCTTGACAAATTCCATGTGGGCTGCGATATTGTGTACGGCGTCAGGCGGGAGAGAAAGACGGACACCTTTTTTAAACGTACCACCGCCCAGATGTTCTATAAGCTTATGAGCCTCATGGGGGTAAAAACGGTATATAACCATGCGGATTTTAGGCTGATGTCCAGGCGGGCGGTAGAGGAGTTTTCCAAGTATAAGGAGACAAATCTGTTTTTGAGAGGTATGATGCCCCTGATCGGGTATCAGACGGACAGTGTATATTATGACCGTAAGGAGCGGGTGGCGGGAGAGTCTAAATACCCTTTGAAGAAAATGCTGGCGCTGGCCTTTAACGGTATTTCTTCTTTCAGCGTAAAGCCGATCAGCCTGATAATGGGACTGGGGCTGTTTATTATTCTTATGTCCGCGCTTGCGCTTGTGTATGCCCTGATTTCCTACTGCACCGGCCATGTGGTGCCGGGCTGGACATCATTGATCCTGTCCATCTGGTTTTTGGGAGGACTGCAGCTGCTGGCCATCGGCATGGTGGGGCAGTATATAGGAAAGATCTATATTGAGGTGAAGCACAGACCCCGGTATAATATTGAGAAGATACTGACTTCCGGTGAGGCTTCCACTAAAGGTGAAAAGATGATTTCCGATGAAATTTTCGCCTCTGGTGAAAAGTAGGACTATGGGTATGAGTTGGAAGAAAAACGGATTCAGCTATCTGCTTTGGATCCTATACGCGGTGACGGCAGAGGTGGGGCTGGTATGCCTGGCAGATGCGGTATGCGATTCCATGGGAATGGAAATATATATAGGGACAGTTGCCTGCGCCCTGTACATAATGGCGGCGGGGCTGGGGGTCTGGCTGATACACCGTTTTGCAGCGAAATATTCAGGGGCGGGTAAAAAAAGTCATTCTCGGAGAATCCCGACGGAAACGGGGGCAGTACTTTTTTTTCTGGCAGTCGGGCTTGCGTTGAGAGTCAGGGGGATGGGAAACGCAGTGGAGGGAAACGCCTACTATGAGCTGGCTGCCATGGTATCAGGAGAGGAGATTCCCCGGTTTTCCCATGGAGCGGAAGGCATTTATACAGAGATGCTTCACGGACTGTTTTACTTTTTGGGAAATAAACTGACGGCGGCGGTTTGGGTGCAGATCCTGCTGCAGTTGGGCGCTATGCTGCTGTTATATTTCGCCGTCCGCCGGTTTGCAGGCAGAGCGGCGGCAATGGTAATGCTGGGATTTGGTATGTTTTCCTCTTATCTGCGGGAAGAGGCTCTTTGTCTGTCACCGGCCATGCTGTATCTTTTTTTGTGGGCGGCAGCTTTACTTTTGACGGTGACGGCGGCAGGCACAGCCAAGGGTATGTGGGAATTTCTGATGGTGGGTCTGGTGATTTCGTTTACTGCTTATCTGGACGTATCGGGATGGCTTTTGTTTTTGGTCGCTGTGGCGGTTATTTTCTGCGAGGAGTGGGAAAGAGCGGAAAAGGGAAGAAACAGAAAGTGTCTTTTGGGGTGTATTCTGGGGACGGGAGCGGGTTTTTTCGGCTGTGTACTGGCGGATGCGCTGATACAGAAGGATAAGTTTGCCGGGGTGCTGACAGGATGGTTTCAGATGTACCGTCCACAGAGCTTTCAGCTGCCGGTCTCGGTGGCTGCGCCGGAAACCATGGCCTTTGCCCTGGCGGAATATATTGTTTTGTTCTGTGTTCTGACGCTGGGAATGTTTTCGTTTTGGAGGAACAGACAAAGGGATTACCAAAAAGGGTGGATATTGCTGCTGCTTGTCCTGCTGTCTGCAGGGTGCTTTGGCATTTTCACGGAGGAGGTGCCTATGGGACTTTATCTGTATCTGGTGTTGACAATCATGGCGGGAATTGCCGTGGAAGAGTGTATACGGGAAGTAAAGCCGGCGACTGCAAGGAACGCCATGGGGGCAACGGTGGAGCGGACGGATAGAGGGGCCGACTCCCCGGCAGAGCGGACGGATAGAAGGGCTGACTCCCCGGCGGAGCAGACGGATAAGGGGGCTGACTCTCAGCCGCACAGTAAGGAGAGGGCTGTTGTGTCAGAGCCGGTCAGCGAGACGACGGCTGCTGTACAGTCGGACGGGGAGCCTGCACCACAGCCTAAGACGGTCAAGTTGATCGAGAATCCTCTGCCCCTTCCGAAAAAGCATGTAAAGCGAACGCTGGATTACGGCGTGGCTGTGCCGGCCGGCAAGGATGATTTTGACCTGGAGGTGGACGAGAAGGACGATTTTGATATCTGACATGATAACTGTGCGCTGAAATACGAATTTTTTTTGTGAATAGGGAAATGCTAACAGGGGAGTGCAATGCGCTCCCCTGTTATTTTATTCCCGCGAGGGTCAATATCCATGTGCTCAAAGAGAAGAAAAGGAGGGCTATATGTCGGAAGAAAAAAAGGACACAAAGATGGAGAAGGAGCAGCACCGGGACGAAAGAATCGAAAAGACGGGACAGGCTACCCTGGATGAGAACAATCAGCTGGAAAATATTCATCTGATCTCCATTATCGGTGAAATAGAAGGTCACGACAATCTGAACAGCAATTCCAAAACTACTAAGTATGAGCATATTCTGCCAAGTCTTGCAGCCATTGAGGACAGTAGTGACATTCAGGGTGTGCTGGTGCTGCTGAACACCATGGGCGGCGACGTGGAGGCCGGGCTTGCCATTGCGGAGATGATTGCGTCCTTAAGCAAGCCCACGGTCTCGCTGGTGCTGGGGGGCAGTCACTCCATAGGGATCCCCATTGCGGTGAGTACGGATTATTCTTATATTGTGCCTACAGGCACCATGGTGATCCATCCGGTGCGTATGAGCGGCATGGTCATCGGGGTCCCCCAGACCTTTGACTATTTCAAGCTGATCCAGGACAGGATCACAGGCTTTATATGCAGTCACTGCAGGGCGGATAAGCAGAAGCTGGAGCAGCTGATGATGGAAACCGGAGTGCTGACCAAGGACGTGGGAACTATACTTGTAGGCGAGGAGGCGGTAAAGCATGGAATCATAGACGAGGTGGGCGGAATCAACAGTGCGATGAAGAAGCTTCATGAATTGATAGGGTTGTTTCACGAAGAAAAATAAATAAGTGGAAGAATATAGAATTCAGCGA
>JAMPHT010000047.1 GCA_023663285.1 Bacillota bacterium | reverse complement strand
CCAGGGATAAAAATTTGACCACACGCTTATTAAAAAGCTTCGTGAAACAACCCTGGCAGCCGATAAAAAACACTTGCATTTCCTTTCCCGTTGTGGTAAAATCTGACTGTTGCGATTATTGAGACGGTCCTCTGTTACAGGCACTGCGTCGTGCGTATTGTATTAAGAACGTCGAATTTTATAAAGGAGGCTCGTTATGAGTGACATTATCAGAGAGATCGAGGCTGAACAGCTGAAGGAGACCGTGGATGAGTTCAACGTAGGTGATACCGTAAGGGTCTATGGTAAGATCAAGGAGGGAAACCGTGAGAGGATCCAGGTGTTTGAAGGCATTGTCCTGAAGAGACAGGGCGGCAGCAACAGGGAGACTTTCACCGTGAGAAAGGTTTCCGGCGGTATCGGCGTAGAAAAGACCTGGCCCGTGCATTCCCCCAACGTGGAGAAGATCGAGGTCATCAGAAGAGGTAAGGTAAGGCGTGCAAAGCTGAATTACTTAAGAGGGCGCGTCGGCAAGAAAGCCAAGGTCAAAGAGCTTGTGAAATAAAAAGGCTTAAGGGGCAATTACTTGTGTAATTGCCCTTTTCTGTTTATTCTTTTTATGGTAAAATACATTTATAATCTTTCGGGGCTCTGCCCGCAGCATAAGGAAGCAGGTATATGTCGAAAAAAAATAAGGGCTTAAGCTTTTACAAAAGAAAGAAAAAAATAAGCTCGGCTATGATCAGGGAGATTTTTACCTGGATATTTGGTATTCTGGCAGCTGCATTTATTGCAACAGTGCTTGTCTTTTTCTTCGGGATGACCACCAATGTGGTGGGCGTTTCCATGGAGCCTGCGCTGTATAACGGACAGCAGATATTTGTAAACCGCTTTCTGTATGTGCTGTTTTCTCCGAAAAAGGGGGATGTGGTGATATTTCTCCCCAATGGCAATGAGAATGCCCATTATTATGTAAAGCGGGTGGTGGCTACCCCCGGAGACCATCTGGTGATACAGGATGGGATACTTTATGTAAACGGAGTCGAAAGCGAGTGGGTGACGAGTTATATTTCGGATCCCGGTATCGCTGAAAATGAGCTGACGCTGGAAAGCGGAGAGTTTTTCTGCATCGGTGACAATCCCGGCAACAGCGAGGACAGCCGCTCTGCCAATATCGGCCCGGTAAAGGAAGCGGACATTATAGGAAAGGCGTGGTTCCGTGCCAAATGCGCAGAGCAGGGCATGGGCTTTGTGAAATAAAGGATGAATTATCAATGGTATCCCGGTCATATGACAAAGGCAATGCGTATGATGCAGGAGAATATAAAGCTGATAGATCTGCTGATCGAGCTTGTGGATGCCAGGATCCCCCTGAGCAGCCGCAATCCGGATATCGATGGGCTGGGTAAAAATAAATCCCGCGTGGTGCTGCTGAACAAGGCGGATCTGGCGGATCCCGCATATAATGAGCAGTGGATGGCATATTTTAAGAGACAGGGAAGTTATGCCCTGGAGATAAATTCCAGAAGCGGCGCGGGCGTGAAGGGGATCAACAGCCTTGTTCAGGAGGCCTGCCGGGAAAAGCTGGAGCGGGACAGGAAGAGGGGCATTGTAAACCGTCCTGTGCGGGCTATGGTGGTGGGCATTCCCAATGTGGGAAAATCTACCTTTATCAATTCCTTTGCAGGCAGGGCCTGTGCCAAAACAGGCAATAAGCCGGGAGTCACAAAGGGGAAGCAGTGGATACGCCTGAATAAGAGTCTGGAGCTTCTGGATACGCCGGGGATCCTGTGGCCTAAGTTTGAGGACAGGGAAGTGGGAATGCGGCTGGCATTTATAGGATCCATGAACGATGAGGTCATCATCAGGGAGGAGCTGGCCTGCGAATTGCTGGGCTGCCTGAAGGAGCTGTATCCGGACGCCGTCTGCGGGCGGTACGGTATACAATGGCAGGAGAATTTCGAGGAGACGCTGGAAGAGCTTGCACGCAGCAGGGGATGTTATATAAAAGGAGAAAACCTCGATCTGAAGAAAGCGGCGGATATACTGCTGGATGATTTCAGAAGCGGACGCATGGGGCGCATGACCCTGGAGCATCCCTGAGGACGGGAGAATTGACAATGAAAAAAGCAATGAAGGAAATGATTAGTACGCTGCTGTATCTTTTGGCAGTGCTCTGCCTCACCTGGGTCGTCATTCAGTTTGTGGGACAGCGGACGGAGGTGGACGGGGCTTCCATGGAGCCCACGTTGTATAATGGTGACAATCTGATCGTGGATAAGATCTCATATCGTTTTCGTGATCCGGAGCGCTTTGATATCATTGTCTTTCCCTTTCAATACAAAGAGGGGGTCTTTTACATAAAGCGGATCATCGGCCTGCCGGGAGAGACGGTCCGGATCGACGAGCAGGGAAATATTTACATTGACGGCGAGGTGCTTATGGAAGGCTACGGCAGAGAGGTGATCAGGCCGGAGAATACAGGGCGTGCATGGGAACCGATCACGCTGGGCGAGGATGAATATTTTGTCCTGGGTGACAACCGGAACAACAGCAGTGACAGCAGGACGGAAATAGTGGGAAATATCAAACGGGAAGATATTATCGGCAGGGCGTGGATCCGCATCTGGCCCCTGAAGAGGTTCGGGATCTTAAAGCATCAGTAGAAAGCCGGAGGTCAGATCATGCTAAGCATCGGGGAGATAAAAGAACAGTTTCAGGCAGCTTCAGCGGAAGAGCTGCCTGAACTTATAAAGCGATATGGATCGGATGGGCGAAACGGCGTGGGGAAGCTGATCGAGTCCGCCGAGCGTAAGATACAGGCCCTGGAGAAGGAAAAACAGCGTATTGAAGGACTCCGGGCTTATGAAGAAAAGTACAGGGAGTATGAATTTATCTGCGGGATCGACGAGGTGGGCAGAGGGCCGCTGGCGGGGCCGGTGGTTGCGGGGGCCGTGATCCTGCCGAGGGACTGCCGTATTTTGTATATAAACGATTCCAAGCAGCTGACCGAAAAAAAGAGAGAGGAGCTTTTTGATATCATCATGGAGAAGGCAGTATGCTGCGGGCTTGGGTCTGTCTCTCCGGAGCGGATCGATGAGATCAATATCCTGCAGGCCACCTATGAGGCAATGCGGGAGGCAATAGGAAAGCTCGTGCCACAGCCGGATATCCTCTTAAATGACGCGGTGACGATTCCCGGAGTGGATATCAGGCAGGTCCCCATTATCAAGGGGGACGCCAAAAGTATTACCATCGGCGCCGCCAGCATCATTGCAAAGGTGACCAGAGACCGGCTGATGGCGGAATATGATAAGGTATTCCCGGAGTATGGCTTTGCAGCGAACAAGGGGTATGGAAGCGCGGCGCATATCGAGGCGTTGAAAAAATACGGGCCGACTCCCATACATCGGAAAAGCTTTATCAAAAATCTGTGACGAATCAAAACCGGACAGTGTTTTCGAGGAAAGGAAATTAGAAATGAAACTTTCGCAGCTATTCACGGGGCGTTCCCAGGCGGAGAACCATGTGGAGGAGAACGGGCGTACGCCCCAGTCTCAGTATGCGCGCACGGCTGATTTGAACCGCCAGATCCATTCTCTGGTGCCGGGGCAGACGATCCGGGGAGAGATCGTGTCCAGAAACGGCAGTGAAGTGCAGATCCGTCTGTCGGATGACCTGGTGATGAATGCAAGAGTGGACCAGAGCATCAATCTGGAACTGGGGAAAAATGTGACCTTCGAGGTAAAGAGCAACGGCGGCACACTTTCCTTAAGCCCCCTGTTTACGAATGTTGCGGCGGACGCCAATGTGCTGAAAGCGTTGGATATGGCGGGACTGCCTGTGAATGATACCTCTGTGCTGATGACGGAGCAGCTGATGAAGGCCGGACTGCCTGTAAACAGGAGCTCCCTTCAGCAGATCTACAGGGAGATCAATGCATTTTCCGAGGCGGGGGAAGCTTCGGAAGGCGGCGGAAGGGTGTCGGATGTAGTGGATCTGCATAAGCTGCAGCTGCCCGTAAACGAGGCGAATATGCAGCAGATGGCGTCCTACCGCAATCTGACCCATCAGCTTATCAAGGGACTGACATCGGTGCTGGATGCGCTTCCTGAGGCGGTAAACGGTATGCTGGCGGCAGGAAACCACAGGGAAGCCGCAGAGCTGTACAGAGAGCTTTTCTCTCTGCTTCAGGATGGCGCTGCAGGGACGGAGAGCGCTGCAGATGCTGTCGTCAGGGAAGGTATGGAGGGAGCGCAGGAGGCTGCAGGCGGTGTTTTGCAGGGAGAAGGGGACGGTCAGGCGGCGGGAAGCCCCGCAGAGGCTGAAGGGGCAGCTGTGCCGGGAAACACAGGAGCTGCTGCGGCGGGAACCGCCCAGGACGAAGCGCCGGGCAAGGCAGTGCTGTCTACGGGCGGGCTGCCGGAGTTGTCCGGCGGAAGCGGGGAGGTCCTGTCTGCCTCGCCGGAGGCACGCAAAGAGCTGGCCGATAATATGCTGCAGGCATTGCGGGAGCTGCCGTTGTCTCCGGAACAGGGAGCAGCGCTCTCAGAGGCGGTACAGCGCTTTGGCAGCGGAGAGCTGTCATCAGGTGCGTTTTTCAGGACGGCGGCGCAAATGCTGGATTCCGCCATGCATACGGAAGGCGGAGTGCAGCAGCTGCAGAGGCTGTTTGGCGGGAAGGCGTTTCAGAATATACTCACGTCACAGCTGAAGGAGCTGTGGACGATTCGTCCGGAGGAGGTTTCCAGGCCGGAAAAGGTCGAGGAGCTGTATCGGCGGGTCGATAGGCAGCTGAAGGGACTGCTTCAGGCGCTGGAGGCCGGGGGACAGGAAAGCAGTACGGCATACAGGGCGGCGGCAAATGTATCCCAGAATGTGGATTTTATGAACCAGCTGAACCAGATGTACACCTATGTGCAGCTGCCGCTGCATCTGCAGCATTCCGAGGCCCACGGCGATCTGTACGTCTATACCAATAAGCGGAGCCTGGCGCACAGCGACGGCCAGGTGAGCGCCCTGCTCCATCTTGACATGGAGCATCTGGGGCCCCTGGACGTCTATGTGACGCTGCAGGAAAGCAAGGTAAGCACGAAATTTTATGTGGCGGATGACGAGATCCTTGATTTCATTGAGGCACATATGGATATACTTACCAAAAGACTGGAAAAGCGCGGCTACAGCTGCAGCGCCTCCATGACCGTCAGAGGGCAGAAGGAAGAGCAGGAGGGAGGCGCTCTGGCGCCGCTGCTGCAGCAGGAGAAAGGGATCCTTTTGTCACAGTATGCCTTTGACGTGCGTACTTAGCCACTGACTCCGCTGCAAAGGACAATACATCTGTGATGCATAGGCTTGGCGGGAAAAATGAGAAGAGAGGTCTGCCGGAAAAATGGAAAAGGACAGTAAAAGGGATAAAGTAAAACAGGCCATTGCGCTGGAATATGATCCATCCGACGAGGCCCCGCGGGTAGTGGCCAGCGGCCGGGGACTGCTGGCGGAGAAGATCATCGAGAAGGCGAAGGAGAGCGACGTTCCCATTCATCGGGATGATAAGCTGGCGGATACGCTTTCCAGACTGGAGATCGGGGAGATGATACCGCCGGAGCTTTATGAGGTGGTGGCGGAGATATTGATTTTCGTGGATTCCATGGATAAGCTGAAGAAGAAGCTGTAAGGGAGCGGTATGAACAAAAGAGCCACAGGGGCGGATCGGGAACAGAAAGCGGCGGAGTATCTGGAAGCTTCGGGAATGAAGCTGGTGGAACGAAATTATCGGAACAGCCGGGGCGAGATAGATATGATAGGGTATCATGACGGGTATCTGGTATTTGTGGAGGTAAAATACCGCAGCAGTACCGCCAACGGGTATGCGGCAGAGGCAGTGACGCCGGGAAAGCAGCGGAAGATATGCCGAGTTGCGGATTATTACAGATATACTCACGGTCTGGGCGAGAACACGGCGGTGCGGTATGACGTGATTGCCATACAGGGGGACAGGATAGAATGGCTGAAAAATGCGTTTCCCCATATTTATGCGGGGCGGCGTTGAAGGACACGATGCGGAAGGGGCAGGGAATGTATGCAATAAAGCGAATGGCACGGGCGAAGGGTCCGGTGCTGAAGCAAAACAGACTTGACATGGGCGACGGAGAGGAAATGGAGTTTCTGACATTCCCGTCACTGGAGGAAACGGGACTGGTAAAGCACCTGTTTACCACCAGGCTGGGAGGCGTCAGCCATGGAGAATTTTCCACCATGAACTTAAGCTTTACCCGTGGCGACCGGTCTGCCTGTGTGGCTGAGAATTACAGACGGATAGGGGAGGCGCTGGGGTGTGTGCCGGAGGATATGGTTGCATCCCACCAGACCCATACCACGAATATCCGCCGGGTTGGCTTGGAGGATAGGGGAAAGGGAATCACACGCCCCAGGGACTATGAAGAGATAGACGGGCTTATGACAGATGCGTCAGGAATCGTACTGGTGACTTATTTCGCAGACTGTGTACCTTTGTTTTTTGTGGATACGGTCCACAGGGCCATTGGGCTGGCACATTCCGGCTGGCGTGGAACCGTGGCAGGAATGGGAAGCTGTATGGTGCGCGCCATGGGAGAGGCTTATGGCACACAGCCTGGGCAGCTTAGGGCAGCCATCGGACCCTCTATCTGTGCCGGATGCTATGAGGTGGGAGAAGAGGTGGCGGAGCAGTTTGGCAGGTTTCAGGGAGTGGTGACGCCGGGAAAGGAGCCGGGCAAATATCAGCTGGATCTGTGGGAAGCCAACAGGCAGATCCTGGTGGAGGCCGGAGTGAGAAAGGAAGAGATCGCGGTGACGGATATCTGCACCTGCTGTAACGACAGCTATCTGTTTTCTCATCGGGCCAGCCGGGGAAAAAGAGGAAATATGGGCGCTTTTTTGTGTCTGAGGTGATTTGTGGGAAAGGCGGAGGAGTACAAATGGCAAATGCAAATATACTTGTGTGTGACGATGACAGGGAGATCGTGGATGCGATAGAGATCTATCTGAGCCAGGACGGCTATCGCATTTTTAAGGCTTATGACGGCGAGCAGGCAATTGAGCTTTTAAAGAAAGAGGACATCCAGCTGCTGATCATGGATGTGATGATGCCGAAGCTGGACGGCATCAGGGCAACGCTGAAGATCAGAGAGTACAGCAGCATTCCCATCATTATGCTTTCTGCAAAATCCGAGGACACGGATAAGATATTGGGATTGAATATCGGTGCGGATGATTATATCACAAAGCCTTTTAATCCGCTGGAGCTTGTGGCGAGAGTGAAATCAAACTTAAGGCGCTATACCTCTCTGGGAAGCCTGAACGCTGACAGCAAGGCGGTCTACCAGGTGGGGGGGCTGGTCATCAACGACGATAACAAGCAGGTCACTGTGGACGACGAGCCGGTGAAGCTGACGCCGATAGAGTATAATATTCTGCTTCTGCTGGTAAAAAACCAGGGCAGGGTATTTTCCATCGACCAGATCTACGAAAGTATATGGAACGAGGACGCCATCGGCGCAGACAATACGGTTGCCGTGCATATACGGCACATTCGCGAAAAGATAGAGATCAACCCCAGAGAGCCGCGCTACCTGAAAGTGGTATGGGGCGTCGGATATAAAATTGACAAGCAGTAACGCTGGAAACGAGGGTATATGAAGAAGCCGAAAATAAAGAGAATACTGGCAGGACTGGTGCAGCATCTGGTTGCGGCAGGTATTTTGCTTGCTGTTGCAGGGATTCTTTTAAATTCTTATATTGAGGTGGATACCATTGACGGCACGAAAAGCTACAGGGTGTTTCCTGTCAATAGCAGGCAGGAATTTGAAGAGTCGGAGGTATATCTGGCTCTGTTCAGAAGCGCGGTACATGACATTACGCAGCTGGTTGCCATCAAGGACCTGTTTGAGACAGATGGTGTGCTGGACCCTTTAAAGAAGATCAACGTCACGGAATATGCCGCTAAGATCGGGGTGGATCAGGGCTGTTTGGTGTCCGCTGTCTATGACCTGGACGATCTCATCAAGTGGGGGAAGTATGGCGTTTCGGACACGAAGCACATTATGAGTATATCGGATTTTGTCAATTATTTCGGCGATATCATTTATCCGGAAAATTTTACCCTGGATGAGTATCAACAGCTTTGCTTTGACGGATTTTACAGAAGAGGCGAAGATACTTTAGGTACGGGAGAGGTGCCGTTTGGGGCGGACGGGCTGCCTGTGGAAGGAGCTGAGCCGGCATATTACGGGAAAAGCGCTGAAGAGGTGGCTGCTATCAGTGACAAGATAGAAAGCACCAGACAAAGCAGAGGGCAGCTGGAGGACCTTGCCTTTGCATATATTATGGCCCAGGGTCTTGAGGGGATCGAAGCGTTTAGGGAGGATGGTGTGATCCGCGTGAAGGTTCCGGTCCTGAATTGCCGCTACGCAACCGTGGACGGAGAAAAGCAGCTGATACGTTATGCGGATAACTGGGTGGATTATCTCAGGCTTCAGAGTAACGTGGTGGCTACCATCGAGTCCCTGGCGGGGCATTACGAGAGCTATCAGATCTGCAACAGCGCCTATGAAGCGGGAAAAAGCAATGTGAAATATGTGGTGCGTATGATGACGGACACAGGGATACGCACCTACACCAATTTGCCGAATCTGCAGAATGCTTCCGTGGAGGAGGTGACGGAGCTTTTTTCCGAGTACAGAAGATATCTGATCTATTATCCGGACAGTTTGATCTTTATGGGAAACACCGTGATGAGCGAGGAAGAGATATACGGGTATATCAGCGCCTATGATTATGCTTACCCGGACACTACTCATATCTGGCTGGGAGTGGATACGGATTACATTGCTACGGATGCATTTTACAATGCAAATGCGGTGTATGACAGGATCGTGCCTAATATGGGGCGCTATTTGGCGGTGTTTGTTACGTTGCTGGTTTTGTGGTTTGGCCTTGGGATCTATCTGTCTGTCACGGCGGGAGTGGCGTTGACTGAAAATGGAGAGAAGATCTGCTATTTGAAGCGGTTTGACCATCTGTGGACGGAGGCTCTCGTTTTGCTTGCAGCCGCTTTTGTATTCGGCGGCAGATATGGCTTTCAGAGATTGACTGAGATCGCGGAAAATACTGCGGTAACAACCACCCAGGTATTGGGGCTTCAGCTGTCCAGAGTGTATCAGTACGCAGTATTTGCAGTTTACGGAGTCTATTTGAGCGTTACCGCAGGAATCGTGTTTTACAGCTTTGTGCGCAGGATCAGATCCAAAAGCCTGTGGAAGGGCAGCCTGCTGCATTATGTCTGTATCGGTATTGAAAAGGCGGTCCGGTTTATTTTCAGCCACAAAAATTCCGTGATCAGCGTATTGCTGCCTTATAATTTCTATTTGTTTATCAATCTTGTGGCACTGGTAACGGTGTACAGGCTGAGGGAGAGCCAGGTCCTGGGAATTATTGCCGTAGTATGTATCGTACTCTTTGACGGCTTTGTCGGCGTGATAATATTCCGACGGGGCGGCGAGCAGAATGAGATCGTGGACGGCATCAACCGGATACGAAGCGGAGAGGTGGATTATAAGCTGGAAGCCGGAAGCCTGCACGGCTCTAACAGGGAGCTGGCGGACGCGGTGAACAATATCGGTGAGGGCATCAAAAAAGCGGTAAAGACCAGTATGCGGGACGAACAGCTGAAGGCGGATCTGATCACCAATGTGTCCCATGACATCAAGACCCCCCTCACCTCCATTATTAATTATGTAGACCTGCTGAAACGGACGGGGATAACGGAGGAGCCTGCCAAAGGGTATATCGACATTCTGGACAGCAAGGCGCAGCGCCTGAAGCAGTTGACGGATGATCTGGTGGAGGCGTCCAAGATATCTTCCGGAAACATTGAACTGAATATGGAAAAGGTAAACCTGACTGAACTGCTGAACCAGGGGATCGGAGAATTTTCCGAGAAGTTTACGGAGAGCAGGCTTCAGGTGGTATTTGAAGAGAGCGGCCCGGCGGCGGATATTCTGGCGGACAGCAGGCGTATGTGGAGAGTGGTGGAAAACCTGCTGAACAATATCTGCAAATATGCGCTGGAGGGAACCAGAGTTTATTTTGATGTGAATACGGAAAACGGGAGAGTCTGCGCATCTGTGAAAAATATTTCCAAGCAGCAGATGAATATCAGACCGGAGGAACTGACGGAACGTTTTATCCGCGGAGATCTGGCGAGAAGCACTGAGGGAAGCGGGCTGGGACTCTCCATCGCCCAGAGCCTGACAAGGGTCCAGGGAGGAGAGTTCACCATCTATCTGGACGGCGATCTGTTTAAAATCACTCTGGATTTTCCCTGCTACAATGAGCAGGAGGATTAATCGGGATTCACATCCACATCCCTGCGCTCGTTGTATGCGTCCAGGATGCTGTGCATTTTTTCCGTGGTCTCCATGACGCCGCTTAAGGAAGCGGCATGGTTCATAAAGTCGATGAGGGAGGCGATAAATTTGCTCATGTCCGCCTCGATGAAGTAGGGCCGGGTGTAAAGCTCAGGGGGCAGCCAGGTCAGGTCCGTGGTCACCACCTTGTCAAAATATCCCTGCTCATATGCGTTGTCAAAGGCATTCAGACCCTCGGTAAACAGTCCGAAGGTGCAGCAGATGAACACACGCCTTGCGTTGCGCTTTTTCAGCTGCTTTGCGGTGTCGATCATGCTGCCGCCGGAGGATATCATATCGTCGATGATGATGACGTCCCTGCCGTCCACGCTGTCGCCTAAGAATTCATGGGCCACAATGGGATTCTTGCCGCCAACAATGGTGGAATAATCCCTGCGCTTGTAGAACATTCCCGTATCCACACCCAGGACGCTTGCAAAATAGATGGCACGGTCCAGCGCACCCTCGTCGGGGCTGATGACCACCAGATGCTCCTTGTCCACGATAAGGTCGTCCTCCGCGTTCAGAAGGGCTTTTATGAACTGGTCGTGGGGAATGAAGTTATCAAAGCCGTTTAAGGGCGTGGCATTTTGCACCCTGGGGTCATGGGCGTCAAAGGTAATGAGATTGTGGATGCCCATGCCTTTCAACTCTCTCAGCGCATAAGCGCAGTCCAGGGATTCGCGGCCGTTTCTCTTGTGCTGCCTGCTCTCGTAGAGAAAGGGCATGATGACGTTGATGCGGCGGGCCTTGCCGTTGCAGGCTGCGATCACCCGTTTTAAGTCCTGATAGTGGTCATCGGGAGACATATGGTTGGTGTAGCCGTTCATGCTATAGGTGATGCTGTGATTACATACGTCCGCCAGCAGAAATAAGTCCTTTCCACGGATGCTTTCACCCAGTATTGCCTTGGCTTCCCCGGAGCCGAACCGGGGGGTGGAGATACTTACCAGATAATCGTTTTCAATATAGCCGTGAAAGGCCGGGTCGCTTTTTACCTTGTCGTTGTGGATGCTTTTGCGGAATTCCACCAGATATTTGTTGATCCTGCGCCCCATCTGCTCTGCGGAAGGCAGGGCGATCAGCTTTAAGGGAGCCACAGGCATTGCGTTTTCGAGCTTTTGTAGGTTAGGCATATTTTTTTCTCCTCACACTAAATTTATATCATTATGCCAGTGACACGTCAAGAGATTGTTTGTATAATAATTTTACGGAAAGGGACATTTTCATGAAAAGGACTCACGTGATAAAAAAGGTCCTTCCGGGAAGTATCGCGGAGGAGCTTGAGATAGAACCGGGGGACAGGATATTGTCCATAGACGATACGGAAATAGAGGATATATTTGATTATCAGTTCCTGGTGCAGGATACCTTTATCGAGGTGCTGGTGGAAAAGCCGGACGGTGAGCAGTGGCTTCTTGAGGTGGACAAGGAGTTCGGGGAGGATTTAGGGATCGAGTTTGAAAACGGGCTTATGGACGAATACCGGCACTGCCATAATAAATGCGTGTTCTGCTTTATCGACCAGATGCCGCCCGGTATGCGGGAAAATCTGTATTTTAAGGACGACGATTCCAGGCTTTCCTTTCTGCAGGGAAATTATGTGACCCTGACGAATATGTCAGACCATGATATTGACAGGATCTGCAGATACCGTCTGTCTCCCATCAACATTTCCTTTCAGACCATGAATCCGGAGCTTAGGTGCAAAATGCTGAACAACCGGTTTGCAGGGGAGGCGCTGAAGAAGGTTGACACACTGTTTGAAGCTGACATCCACATGAACGGGCAGATCGTTCTGTGCAAGGGGCTGAATGACGGAAAGGAATTAAGCTTCAGCATAGAACAGCTGATGAAATATATCCCCGTCCTGGAGAGCCTGTCCGTGGTGCCTGTGGGGCTGACAAAGTACCGGGAGGGACTGTATCCCCTTGAACCCTTTACAAAGGAGGATGCGGCGGCGGTCATTGACGCCATTGAGGGCTATCAGAAGGAATGCTTTGAAAAGCATGGGATCCACTTTGTCCATGCCAGCGACGAGTGGTATATTCTGGCAGGGCGGGAGGTGCCGGAGGAAGAGCGCTATGACGGCTATCTGCAGCTGGAAAACGGCGTTGGTATGCTGCGGCTGCTTTTGAATGAATTTGAAGAAGCCCTGGCCCGGAGAAAAGAGCAGGACGCTTTTCCCTGTAAGACCCGCCGGAGGGAGCTGTCCATGGCCACGGGGCTGCTGGCCTACCCCTATATCAAACGGATGGCGGACAGAGTGACAGAATGCTATCCCAATATCGTGATCCACGTGTATCCCATCACGAATTTCTTTTTTGGAGAGCAGATCACGGTTTCCGGGCTGATCACCGGGCAGGATCTGCTGGGACAGCTGAAGGGGAAGGACTTGGGCGAAGTATTGCTTCTGCCGGAAAATATGGTGAGGGTGGACGCCGGGATCTTTTTGGATGATATTACCTTAAGAGAAGTTGAAAAAGCTTTACAAGTTCCGGTGGATATTGTAAAATCAAGCGGATGTGACTTTGTAAGTACAATATTGGGAAAGTGAGGCAGGATATGGCGAAAAAGGCGGCAAAGCCCATTGTGGCGGTGGTGGGACGGCCAAACGTGGGAAAGTCAACGCTGTTTAATATGCTGGCGGGGGAGAGGATATCCATTGTAAAGGATACGCCCGGTATCACAAGGGACCGCATCTATGCGGATATAAGCTGGCTGGACAGAACCTTTACGCTGATCGACACGGGGGGCATCGAGCCGGACAGCAGGGACGTGATTTTGTCCCAGATGCGTACCCAGGCCCAGATCGCCATTGATACGGCGGATGTGATCCTCTTTCTGGTGGATGTGAAGCAGGGACTGGTGGACGCGGATTCCAAGGTGGCAGATATGCTCAGACGCTCACACAAGCCTGTTCTGCTGGTGGTAAATAAGGTGGATGACCAGGAAAAATATATGCCGGATGTCTATGAATTTTATAACCTTGGCATTGGGGAGCCTTATCCTGTTTCCGCAGCCAATAAGCTTGGGCTGGGAGATCTGCTGGATCAGGTGATCGCTCTGCTTCCGGAAGGGGCGGAGGAAGAGGAAGAGGACGAGAGACCCAGGATCGCCATTGTGGGCAAGCCGAATGTGGGAAAGTCCTCTCTGATCAATAAGCTGCTGGGAGAGGAGCGGCTGATCGTGTCTGACATTGCAGGCACAACCAGGGACGCGGTGGATACGGAGATCCTTCATGACGGCAGAGAGTATGTGTTTATCGACACGGCGGGACTGCGGCGTAAGAACAAGGTCAAAGAGGATTTGGAACACTATATGATACTAAGAACAGTAAGCGCCGTGGAGCGGGCGGATATCGTGGTGCTGGTCATCGACGCGGTGGAGGGCGTCACGGAGCAGGATGCGAAGATCGCAGGGATCGCTCATGACCGCGGGAAAGCGGTCATCATTGCGGTAAATAAGTGGGACGCCCTGGAGAAGGATGACAAGACCATTTACCGCATGACGGAGAAGGTGCGTAATACCCTGTCCTATATGCCCTATGCGGAGATACTGTTTGTGTCTGCAAAGACAGGGCAGCGCCTGAATAAGCTGTTCGATATCATTGATATGGTGAGTGAGAACCACGCAATGCGGGTGGCCACCGGTGTGCTGAATGAGATCATGTCGGAGGCAGTGGCTCTGCAGCAGCCCCCTTCCGACAAGGGGAAGCGGCTCAGACTTTATTATATTACCCAGGTGGCGGTAAAGCCTCCCACCTTTGTGATCTTTGTGAACAGTAAGGAATTGATGCACTTTTCCTATACCAGATATATCGAGAACCAGATTCGCGAAACCTTTGGGTTCAGGGGGACGCCTCTTAAGTTCATCATAAGAGAAAGAAACGAAAAGGAGCAGTAGGGCAATGGTAAGGATCATATGCTTAGCGATCGGATATGTGTTTGGACTGATTCAGACGGCGTATTTTTATGGAAAAGCCCATGGGATCGATATCAGGCAGCACGGCAGCGGCAATGCGGGAACCACCAATACTCTGCGGGTGCTGGGAACGAAGGCGGGTCTTATCGTCTTTGCGGGGGACTGCTTAAAATGTATGGCGGCGGTGTGGCTGGTGCGGCTGGTGTTCGGCAATACCTATCATGACATCATTTACCTGCTTTGCCTGTATACCGGCGCGGGGGCCATTCTGGGACATAATTATCCCTTTTACCTGAATTTCAAGGGGGGCAAGGGGATCGCTGCCACGGCAGGCATGGTTCTTTCCTTTCATCCCTGGTTCATCATCACGGGTGTGCTGTTGTTTTTCATACCCTTTTTTACCCTGCACTATGTATCCCTGGGGTCCCTGCTGGTCTATGCGGGGCTGATGATACAGCTGGTGGTGGTGGGGCAGAACGGCTGGCTGTTTCAGGAGATGACCCAGGGGCAGCTGATCGAGATGTACATAGTATTCGGCTGCCTGCTGGTGATGGCATACTGGAAGCACAGAGAGAACATCAAAAGGCTGCTGCACGGAAATGAGCGGAAGACCTATCTGCTCAAAAAAAATCAGGTGGAATAATGGCAGGCATGAAGATGCCGGAAAAGAGGGGTCATGGCAAAGGTAAGTATATTGGGCGGAGGCAGCTGGGGGATCGCCCTGGCGGTACTGCTGCATAAGAACGGGCATAGGGTGACGGTGTGGTCTGCGCTGGAAGCGGAGATAGAGATGCTTCAAAGTAACCATGAGCATAAGATGCTTCCCGGCGTCAGGCTGTCGGAGGATACCCTGTTTACCACGGACGACAGGGAAGCGGTGGAGGGACAGGATCTGCTGGTGATGGCGGTGGCAAGTTCCTTTACCAGAAGGACTGCAAATCGTCTGGCGAAGCTTGTGGCTGCCGGGCAGAAGATTCTGAATGTGGCAAAGGGCATCGAGGATGAAAGCCTGATGACCCTTTCGGAGATCATAGAGCAGGAGATCCCTCAGGCGGATGTGGCGGTGCTGTCCGGTCCCTCCCATGCAGAGGAAGTGGGGCGGGGGATACCTACCACTATCGTTGTGGGCGCAAAGTCAAAGGCCACGGCGGAGTATATCCAGAACCTGTTTATGAACGAAGTTTTCCGGGTCTATATCAGCCCGGATATTCTGGGCATGGAGCTGGGCGGCGCCCTGAAAAATGTGGTGGCCCTTGCCGCCGGCATCGCGGATGGTTTGGGTTATGGGGATAATACCAAGGCCGCTCTGATCACCAGAGGCATCACGGAGATCGCCCGTCTGGGCACTGCTATGGGCGGCCGCTTTGAGACCTTCTGTGGCCTTACGGGGATCGGGGATCTGATCGTGACCTGCGCCAGTATGCATTCCAGGAACCGACGGGCGGGTATCCTGATAGGCCAGGGCAAGACCATGAAGGAAGCCATGGACCAGGTACAGATGGTGGTAGAGGGAGTTTATTCCGCCAAAGCAGCTATGGGCCTGGCAAGAAAATATGATGTGCAGCTGCCCATCATCGAACAGGTGAACGCTATTTTATTTGAGGGCAAGCCAGCAGATAGCGCGGTTAAGGATCTGATGCTCCGGGATAAGAAGGTGGAGGTTCCCGCCTTCCCATTCCCGGACTAGTACAATGATCAGCGATAAATTGCCTCCGCGATCTCCTTCGCCACCTTCGGCTTGTTCATGGTGTAGAGATGAATGTCGTTTACGCCGTTTTCCTGCAGGTCGCGAATCTGGCGGATGGCATAGTCGATCCCGGCCTTTCGCATTTCCTCAGGGTTATCGCCGTGGGAGGCGATGATGTCCGCCAGAGCCTTTGGCACGCTGGAGCCTGCCAGGGTGATGGTGGTTCCGATCTGCTTGGATGAGGTGATGGGCATGACGCCGGCGCAGATGGGAACGGTGATTCCCTTTTTGGCCGCCTTTTCCAGAAAGCTGTAATAGAAATCATTGTCAAAAAAGAGCTGGCTGATGAAAAATTTTGCGCCTGCTTCCTGTTTTCTTCGCAGATTACTTAAGTCCGATTCCATACTGAAGGCTTCAAAGTGCTTTTCCGGGTAGCAAGCTCCGGCCAGCGTCAGATCTGTCTGTTCTCTTAAGAATGTCATCATATCGCTGGCATGGGCGAAATCACGGGCTGCAAACTGCTCGTCTGTCATATCCCTGGGCCGGTCGCCCCGCAGAGCCAGCACATACTTCACATTGTGCTTTTTTAATTCCCCGTAAACATTTAAAAGCTGTTCTCTGCGGCTGCCCACACAGGTCATGTGCGCCACGGCGTCGATACCAAGTTTATTTTGTATGTAGGAGGCGATCTCTGTGGTCTGCCCGGAACGGCTGCCCCCCGCGCCGTAGGTCACGCTGATAAAGTCGGGGGAAAGCGCTCCCAGGGCGTCCAGCACCTCAAATGCCTTTTCAAATTCCCCGTCCTTTTTCGGCGGAAATACCTCAAAGGAGAGGGTATGCTTATTTTCAAATATGTTCCGGATCATGGTATATTATCCTTTCTAAAATGAATTCTATTGCCTGCAGCGACAGGTGTAATTGATGCCGTCTATTTTATCATTTTAAAATTAGGTTTACAAGACAATTTTTGACAGTGTATAATTTGTTATGGCATTTGAATCACATTTCGCAGGAGAAACGGAGAATGAATCAAAAGGAACCGGTGAAAGCATCTTTCATAGTGGGCTGTTTTCTCGTTGTGGTGTTGACTTATTTGGCGATGACCGGTCTGCCCTTTTCGCTGCTTGAGAAATGGCAGGAGGGGAAAAGGACGGAAGCGGCTGCAGAAGCAGAGGAAACGAAGGAACAGGAACGGAGCAGCGAAGCGGAGGAGCAGATCGAGGTGGCTGAGCAGATCGAGGTGGCTGACGATGACAGGGCGGGGCGGGGAGACCAGGATGCTTTTCAGCTTACGAAGGTGACCCGCTATTCCTATGATCCTCAGGGACAATGTACCGCCATAGACGAATATGATTCCTTTGGAGTCCTTTCCGGATACAGACATTATACCTATGATTATGATGCACAGGGGAATTGTATTCTGGAAGAGTCCACATCTTCCGCCGCCGGCTGGGGCAGCGGCAAAGAAGTACGTTCTGTCTGTACTTATGATGAGGAAAATCGGCTGATACTGGAACAGGATTATGACGGCGATGTGTTGCACAGCGAATATTATTTCCGGTATATGCCGGATCAGACCACATATTCCGTCGTACAGAATTATGATGAGGAGGGGCGGAAAAGCACCTGGTCTACTACGATCTTCAACGAAAATGACGACCCGGTATGCGAGTATTATTATGATGCCGAGGGACAGGTGACGCGCTGCGGTATGTACCGCTATGATGAGGAGGGGCGGCAGATCTATTATATTTATTACAATAAGGGGGACGAGGGTACTACTCCCTTAAGAGAAGTCATCACGGAGTATGGGGAGGATGAGACGGTCAGGATCTCCTATGAACCGCTGGGGCATCTTAATTCGGTGCATTATGCAAGTGTGGAGGGCAGCACCAAAGCGGAGCTGTATTATCTGGCAGGCTACAGCGGGGAAAGCGGCGGGGATGAAATATATATCCTCGGCCAGGAAGGAGCTGTATGGAACAGTGAACTGAAATTTTGGGAAGGACTCTGGCAGACATACAGCGGTGATGATGAAATATCCGCTTTAAATTGCAGCTATGACAGGATACATTCCTATTGTGCCTGCTGGTATGAGGAAGGGAAGAAGGTCAGGGAGCTGGAGTGTTCGGTGGACGGAGGGATCTGCATCACGACTTTAAAACGATATGTTTACAACGAGGACGGCACATTAGCTGAGCGCTATGAATACGGATTTTCGGGAGAAAGCCTGGAGGAAGAGCTGCAGGGCGGCACCCGGATACTGCTGGAATATGAGGGGAGCAAGCTAAAAAGGCTGCTCTGTACAGATGCTGCAGGCAGTGTCCTGCGTGAGATCGGCTTTGATACAGGAACAGGCATGGGCGGTCATATCAGAGAGTGGTATGAGGCTGAGGAATGGCCCGAAACACTGATCCCCACGGAAAACGGCGCCGTTCCGGGCGGGTATGGAGGATCAAAATGAATATATGGGAGATTCTGGGAATCCCGCCTACAACGGATGTGACTGCGATCAAAAGGGCTTATGCGGACCGGGCAAAAAAGTGGCATCCGGAAGAGTATCCGGAGGAGTTCAAACGTCTGAGGAACGCATATCAGACTGCAGTGAAGCTGGCCAAAAGCGGTGTGGCTGCAAACATGGGTTCCGGCATAAAGCTGCCTGGGACAGAGCAGGCGGAAGCGCCCGGTCCTCAGTTCACAGAGGGGAGAGCGGAATTCGGATCACAGTTCGCAGAGGGGAGAGCAGAGTCCGGGGCGCAGCAGGCGGAACAGGAGGAAGAAGCCCAGCCCAAATTTTCTTATGAGGATGTCTCTTCCTTTTATCAGAAAGAGGTGGAAGAGCTTTTTTTTAAGGAGTTTCATCAGATTGCCTGGAATCCCTTTCTGCAGAACAAAAAGGCTGTCTGGAATTATTTTCTGCTTAAGCCGGACTTTGGCGATCTATATAGCCATACGGACTTTTTACAGAAGCTTCTGCGGGAGATTTGTGGTGTTTCCGGGTGGTATACGGAGACGCTGGAATTTTTTGAACAGTGGCTGAAGCTTTATGATGAGGATGATAAAAAGGAGCAGGGAGACAGGCGCGGGATGCAGGCTGCCGCAAGAGCATGGAGCAGGAAGAAATGGCGCAGTAAATTTACTTCTTTTATACCGGAGCAGGTGGCTTCCTGGGAGCAGCGCAGGAAGCATTATGAGATCTTGCAGAGCATGAAGGATCGCGGCGTGGATGAAAGCCTGATGAATGTGACCTCCGCCGCGGTATATTTAAAATATTACAGGGCGTTTCTGCAGGATAATGAATACTGGCTGGAGTACCATAGGAGATTCCGCAGCAGAAGGTTTCTGAAACGCTGGATAAAGTCGTCTGTCCTGTTGCTGCTTCTGGGAATCGTACTGATACTGGTACTGGTGGTAAGGCCCGTATTGAATGAGGCGAAAAGAAAGGAAGAAGAGGCGATCCTGCAGGAGAGCCGCGAACAGGAAAGGCTGGAGCAGGAGATCCGTGAGCAGGAGGAGCAGCAGCGGGAGCAGGAGGAATGGCAGCGGGAGCTGGAACAACGCTTTGAAACGATGCAGGAGCAGTATCGGGACTGGATGGAGCAGCAGGAATAACGGCTGAGTCAAAGGCGGGAATGGAAAAGGAGATACAACAGTATGGCGATCATTGGAATTGATTTGGGAACAACTAACAGTCTGGCGGCGGTTTACCGGAACGGCAGGGTGGAGCTTATCCCCAATTCCCTGGGAGAATTTTTGACTCCTTCTGTGGTGAGTATTGGGGAGGATGGCCAGGTATATGTGGGGAAGATCGCAAAGGAAATGCTGATCACCAGGCCGGAGTGTACCTTTCAGGAATTCAAGCGGAATATGGGGACAGATCATGTCTACCTGGCTCACGGCAGGGAATATCGGGCGGAGGAGCTGTCCGCGCTGGTACTGCGCAGCCTGAAGGAGGATGCGGAGCGCTTTCTGAGAGAGCCGGTGAATGAAGCTGTCATCAGTGTGCCAGCCTATTTCAATGACGACAAGCGCTGCGCCACAAAAAATGCGGGAGCATTGGCAGGCTTTACAGTGGAGAGGCTGATCAACGAGCCCTCCGCCGTTGCACTGAAGCATCATATGGAAAATGAGAGTATGGAGAATTTTCTCATTTTTGACTTTGGCGGCGGCACACTGGATGTATCCATGGTGGAGGCATTTGACAATATGGTGGAGATCCGGGCGGTATCCGGGGACAACTATCTGGGAGGAAAGGATTTCAACGAACTGATAGCGGAAGCCTTTTACAGGGAAAACGGGTTGGAAAAGGTACAATTTTCCCCGGAGGAGCAGGGTATCGTGCTGCAGGAGGCGGAGCAGCTGAAGCGGATGCTGAGCCGCCGGAATCAGGCGGACAGGACATTCCGGCTGGGAGGCACAGAGTACACTATGAAGATGAGCAATCAGCAGCTGATCCACATCTCCGCTGAGCTTTTCAAGCGCATGACTTTGCCCATGAAGAGAGTGCTGAACGACAGCGGCATGACCTGGGATGAGATCGATCAGGTCATTCTGGCGGGAGGTTCTTCCAAAATGCCTGTGGTGCGCCAGTATATCCAAAGTGTTGCAGAGGCTTCCGTGGTGGTGGATGACCGGCCGGACGAGAGCATTGCGCTGGGAGTGGGACTGGCGGCGGCAATCAAAGCCAGAATGGGAGACATCCGGGATATGGTCCTGTCGGATATCTGCCCCTTTTCCCTGGGTGTGGAGCTGTATGACGGGACGTTTTCACCTATTATCGAGCGCAATGACACCCTGCCCTGCAGCCGCAGCCGGATCTACTCCACAACCACGGATTTTCAGGAGGGTATGGAGTTCAGGATCTATCAGGGAGAAAATGTCATGGTCAAAGATAATCTGCTGCTGGGGACGCTGGCAATCGAGGGCCTGCCTAAGATGAAGGCCGGCGAAGTGAGCGCCGTGGCAACGTTTCTCTATGATATAAACGGAATTTTGGATATTCATGTGGAAAGACAGGGGCAATCGGTTCATAAGGTGATCCTGAACCGGAATATCGGGCTGAACGAGGAGCAGCTGAAGGAAAAACTGCAGGAGCTGAACCATATGGCCATGTACCCCAAGGGAAAAGAGCGGGACCGTCTGCTGATCGAACGGGCCCAGAGGATGTATATGGAGAGCACCGGTCAGGTGCGGGAGAGCCTGGAACAGGAGATCCGGTGGTATAAAAGTCTGCTTTCCTTTGGGAAAGAAAAGGAGATCCGCCAGGGGTTTGTGCGGCTGCTGCTCTATCTGGAATCCCTGGAGCAGAACCAGGTGACGTTCGAGGAGTTCCGGGAGGATTTCTTTCGGGAAGAAAACAGCGACTTTGAGGAATAAGGGCATTTCCTTTCCTTGCAATTCTGATCCAAATAGTGTAACATGAAATATGCATTTGGGAAAATGACAGGAAACAGTAATTTGCGCCATGAAAAGCGGATATTGATTGGTGTACGCGTTAGAGCGCAAGGGGGTATAAGCTTGGAAAATCAAAATTTTCAGGGAACGGGAGAATATGTGGCAAGTCAGGAGCTGATGGACAGCGTCAATATTGCAATGGCGCTGAAAAAGCCCCTTTTGATCAAGGGAGAGCCGGGCACCGGCAAGACCATGCTGGCGGAAGCGGTGGCAAAGGCCCTTGGCAAACGGCTGATCATCTGGAATATCAAGTCCACCACCAAGGCCCAGGAGGGTCTCTATGTCTATGATACCATACAGCGCCTTTACGACGGGCAGTTCGGCGAGGAGGGCGTAAACGACATTGCCCGTTATATCAAGCTGGGCAAGCTGGGAGAGGCATTTGACAGCGATGAGCAGGTAGTGCTTCTGATCGACGAGATCGACAAGGCGGATCTGGAGTTCCCAAACGATCTGCTGTGGGAGCTGGATCAGATGGAATTTTATATCAATGAGACCAAGCGAACCGTAAAGGCAAAGCAGCGGCCGGTTGTCATCATTACCTCCAACGCGGAGAAGGAGCTGCCGGATGCGTTTCTGCGCCGCTGCATCTTTCACTATATCGACTTCCCGGACAAGGAGTTGATGGAGGAGATCGTGAGGGTGCATTTTCCGGATGTGGAGGCAAATCTGCTGCAGAACGCAATGGATGTTTTCTACAATATACGAAGCATCCGTGACATCCGCAAGAAGCCAAGCACCTCAGAGCTGATCGACTGGATCAACGCTTTGCAGATCGGGGGGATTTCCGCCGACAGGATCAAGCAGGCGCTTCCCTTTATCGGCGTTGTGGTGAAGAAGGACGAGGACTTGCAGCTGGTAAGGCAGGAACCCATGTAAATTCGGTTATCTGCTTGTAAAACAGGCATGGAGGGATTGTATTTGTATGAATGAGTGCTTGCCTGAAGCTGATCAATGACAATATTGTTCGTGGGAATAAAGAATAGAATTTATTTGACATCGTTATAATAACATCATATAATACAAGTACGAAAAAACGTACGATTTTTTGGCGGGAGGAATATGATGGTAGCAGTGAAAAGCATGGATGTAAGGGACAATTTTAAGGAATGGTGCAATCAGGTAATCAATGGGGAAACATTGATCGTTTCAAGACCTAAGAATGAAAATGTAGTAATTGTGTCAGAAAAAGAATACAATGAAATGCAAAAAGCGAAAAGGGATGCCGAGTATCTTGCCAAGCTGGATAGAAGCAGAGAGCAGCTGGAACAAGGCAAAACGATATCATTTACAATGGAAGAATTAAGGGATATGGAAGCTGACGACTGGAAGCCGACACAAAAGGTCATAGACTTTATGGAGAAAATGGCCAATGAATGACTTTACATTTACGGAGAAGGGATTTCGCGATTATCTTCATTGGCAGACACAAGACCGTAAAACATTAAAGAAAATAAACAGTCTTTTGGAGGATATAAGGCGAAACGGAGCAATGCAGGGAACGGGTAAGCCGGAATCATTAAAGCATAGACCGGGTTATTCCAGACGAATAGATGAATGCAATCGTGTGATGTAATAAAATGAAAAGTAGTATATGATATATGATCTAGGCATGGAGGAAGTTATGTTCATAAAATTCTTTGAGACCCTGCGGGAAAAGGGTCTGCGCGTTACGTTGGGAGAGTTCCTGACCCTTCAGGAAGCGCTGGACAAGGGGCTGTGCGGCAGCTCCCTGACCCGGTTTTATTATGTGGCCCGGATGATCCTGGTGAAGAGTGAGACGGATTTCGATAAATTTGATATGGCCTTTGAAGAGTGCTTCAAGCCTGCCCAGAGGGAGACAGAGGTGGGGAAAGAGATGCTGCGCTGGCTGGACAAGTCGGATATGCTGGAGCTTGCCCATGAGGAGGCAAGGGCCCACCTGAACCAGATGGAGGACATCCAGGTGGACAAGGAGGACGTGGAAGAGACCTTCAAGCAGCGGTTAAAGGATCAAAATGAAGAACACAATGGCGGCAGCTTCTGGATCGGCACCATGGGAAAGACCTCCTTCGGCAATATGGGCGGCAATGTGGGAGGCGTCCGGGTGGGCGGCCAGACCGGCTATCAGTCGGCATTTTCCGTAGTGGGGGCAAGGAAGTATCGGGATTTCAGGGACGATCGGGTCTTGGACAACAGGCAGTTCCAGATGGCATTCAGGAAGCTCAGGCAATTTTCTTCCAGGCTGGATATACCGGAGACGGAGCTGGATATCGACGGCACTGTGAACAAGACCTGCAATAACGGGGGCTGCCTTCAGATCGTGATGCAGAAGCCCAGGAAAAACGCGGTAAAGCTGTTGCTGCTCATGGATTCAGGGGGGACGATGATTCCCTTCAGCAGTCTGCTCAATGATTTGTTTCAGGCGGTGCATAAGTCTAACCACTATAAAGACGTGAAAACCTATTATTTTCATAACTGCATTTACAGCAAGCTGTATAAAACGCCGGAGTGCGAGAACGGGGACTGGATCGACACGGAGTGGATGTTCCGCAATGTGGACAGCGATTATAAGGTGATCATCGTAGGAGACGCGGCTATGGCGCCGGAGGAGCTGTATTCGGACACCGGGAATTACCGGGGGCCAAACGGCGGGCTGTCAGGCTGGGAGTGGCTGAACCTGGTGAAGAAAAGATACAAAAAGGTGGTATGGCTGAATCCCAAAATGGCGCCGGGACGGGCGCCCTGGCGGGAGGCGGAGACGGCGGTGAAGGAACTGTTTCCTATGTACAAGCTGACAGTAGACGGTTTGAACCAGGCAATGACGAAGTTGATGTCAGCTCGCTGACAAATAATAAAGGAGAGAAAGAGATGACAGTATTTGAAGAACTGAAGGCAAGAGGACTGCTGGCGCAGCTGACGGACGAGGAGGAGATCAAGGAGCTGATCAACAATGGGAAGGCCACCTTTTATATCGGTTTTGACCCTACTGCGGACAGCCTTCATGTGGGACATTTTATGGCGCTGTGCCTGATGAAAAGACTTCAGATGGCGGGAAACAAGCCCATTGCGCTGATCGGAGGCGGAACGGGTATGATAGGCGACCCCTCCGGCAGAAGCGATCTGCGCACCATGATGACAACGGAGCAGATCGACCATAACTGCGAGTGCTTTAAGAAGCAGATGAGCCGCTTTATTCAGTTCGGAGAGGGGACGGAGGCGGACCACTCCGCAGCTATCATGGTAAACAATGCGGACTGGCTCAGAGATTTGAATTATATTGAGTTTATTCGGGATGTGGGCGTTCACTTTTCCGTGAACCGTATGCTGACGGCGGAGTGCTACAAACAGCGGATGGAGAAGGGCCTGAGCTTTCTGGAGTTTAACTACATGATCATGCAGAGCTATGATTTTCTGTGTCTGTATGAGAAGTACGGCTGTAATATGCAGTTTGGCGGCGACGACCAGTGGAGCAATATGCTGGGAGGTACGGAGCTGATCCGCAGGAAGCTGGGCAAGGATGCCTATGCTATGACCATTACACTGCTGTTGAACTCCGAGGGCAAGAAGATGGGCAAGACCCAAAAGGGCGCTGTATGGCTCGATCCCAACAAGACCTCGCCCTTTGAGTTCTATCAGTACTGGCGGAACGTGGCGGACGCGGATGTGCTGAAATGCCTGCGGATGCTGACCTTCCTGCCCATAGAGCAGATCGAGGAGATGGATAAATGGGAGGGCAGCCAGTTGAATCAGGCCAAGGAGATCCTTGCCTATGAGTTGACCCAGCTGGTACACGGAACCGAGGAGGCAGACAAGGCACAGAAAAGCGCAAAGGCTTTGTTTGCAGGCGGCGGAGACGCCTCCAACATACCTACCTGTAAATTGGAGGAGGGAGATTTCCTGAACGGAACCATAGATATTTTAGGTGTGCTGGTGAAAGCAGGACTTACCGCTTCCCGCTCTGAGGCAAGGCGGGCGGTGGAGCAGGGCGGCGTCACTGTGGACAACGAGAAGGTGACGGATATCAAGACCGCTTATGCACCGGAGGTCTTTGCAGGGGATGGTATTGTGGTCCGCCGGGGCAAAAAGAGCTACAAGAAGATCGTGATGTGACACCTCTTCCGCCAGCATTTTTTCGTCCGCCGTCCCTGCGATTCTGGCCCAAAAGAAAATATTTCTTGCAGATACTCCGCTGATGTGTTATCATTGATACAAAGCATAACTGTTTCTAATTTTCAGTCAATTTCTGTCAAATCAATCAGAACGATCGGAAAATCTATGCTTTTGAATTCAAATCTACAAAAAAGCAGGAGATTTTCAAGTTGCCATCCAAGGGAAAGCC
>JAMPHT010000046.1 GCA_023663285.1 Bacillota bacterium | reverse complement strand
TTTGAGGTGTGTTATACACCCTCTTTGAGGTGTGTTATACACCCTCTTTGAGGTGGGCTATGCCCCCTCTTGGGCACATACAAGGCTGATCCTATTGTCAAGAACAATCAATAAACTGCCGCAAGACCGGAAGAATCCGCCTGCGCAGCAGGCACAAACCAATCCCACGGAGTCTACGACTCCGAGAAGAATGCCCGCCCTTGGCATTCTTCAGTGTGAGCAGGCGCTTCCTTGCGCCGTAGAATTTCTTCGCGAAACAGCCTATGCTGTGAGCGAAAATTGCCGAAGGCAATTAGAAATTCTTCTCACACTTTTACATTTGCATAAAACGCCTCGATCTGAGCCTGCTCTGCACTTAATCCTTTCTCCTCCATCTGTACGATGGTTTTCAGCACCCTCTCGTAATCATGGGGAATGATCTTCTTGAACTTCGGCAGATACTTCTCAAAATCGTCCAGGATCCTCTTTCCCTTCTCAGAGTTGGTCAGCGCCACGTGCTCCTGTATCATATTCTTCAATTCCAGCACATCATACTTGGAAGTGATCTCGCTGGAGGAAACCATCTCTTTGTTCAGCCGCCTGTAAAGATCGTTATTTTCGTCCAGCACATAGGCGATACCGCCGCTCATGCCCGCGGCAAAGTTCTTGCCTGTGGGCCCCAGCACCACCACGCGCCCGCCGGTCATGTACTCGCAGCCGTGGTCTCCCACGCCCTCTACCACCGCGCTTGCACCGGAATTGCGGACGCAGAACCTCTCCCCTGCCACTCCCGCAATGAACGCCTTGCCGCTGGTGGCCCCGTATAGCGCCACATTTCCGATAATGATATTCTCGGATGCCTCAAAGCTGCTTCCTGCCGGAGGATAGACAATCAGCTTGCCGCCGGAGAGTCCCTTTCCGAAATAATCATTGGATTCTCCCACCAGCTCCAGGGTCAGGCCCTTGGGGATAAATGCCCCGAAGGACTGTCCGCCTGCGCCGCTGCACAGCACACGGTAGGTATCCTCCTCCACGTCGTCCCCCAACTTTCTGGTGATCTCACTGCCGAAAATGGTGCCGAAGGCTCTGTCCGTGTTGGATACATCCACCTCTATGCTCTTTTTCTGCCCATTCTCCAGCGCCTTGCCCAGATGCTTCAGCAGCACCTTTTCATCCAGGGTCTTTTCCAGTTCAAAATCATATACCTGCTTCGGGTCAAAGGTGTATTTCTGCCGGGATGCCTGATAGGGGTTCTCCAGGATCCGGGTCAGATCCACCTGGGCATATTTTTCCGTCATGCCTTCCTTCCGCTTCAGCAGATCTGTGCGGCCCACCAGCTCATCTACCGTTTTCACACCCAGAGCAGCCATATACTCCCTGAGCTCCTGGGCGATAAACCGCATGAAATTCTCCACATATTCCGGTTTGCCCTTAAAATTCTTCCGAAGCTCCGGATTCTGGGTGGCAACTCCCACAGGGCAGGTGTCCAGATTGCATACCCGCATCATGACGCAGCCCATAGTCACCAGGGGGGCCGTGGCAAAGCCGAATTCCTCCGCCCCCAGGATCGCTGCGATAGCCACGTCCCTGCCGCTCATAAGCTTGCCGTCCGTCTCGATGCGCACCTTATTTCTCAGCCCGTTCATGATCAGAGTCTGGTGGGTCTCCGCCAGCCCCAGCTCCCAGGGCAGTCCCGCGTTGTGGATAGAGCTTCTGGGAGCAGCCCCGGTGCCCCCGTCGTACCCTGACACCAGAATGACCTGGGCTCCCGCCTTGGCAACTCCTGCCGCCACCGTTCCAACGCCTGCCTCGGATACCAGCTTGACGGAGATCCTGGCCTCCTTGTTGGCGTTTTTCAAATCATAGATCAGCTGTGCCAGGTCCTCAATGGAATAAATGTCATGGTGAGGCGGCGGGGAAATCAACGCTACCCCCGGAGTAGAATGCCTGGTCTTGGCGATCCAGGGATACACCTTTCCCCCCGGCAGATGCCCGCCTTCGCCGGGCTTTGCTCCCTGGGCCATCTTGATCTGGATCTCTCTGGCGCTGACCAGGTAACGGCTGGTAACGCCGAATCTGCCGCTGGCCACCTGTTTGATGGCAGAGCACCGGTCCAGCCCGTCGGGGCCCACTGTCAGCCTTTCCAGATCCTCTCCGCCCTCGCCGGAATTGCTCTTTCCGTGAAGCCTGTTCATGGCGATCGCCATGGTTTCATGAGCCTCCCTGGAGATGGAACCGTAGGACATGGCACCTGTCTTGAACCGGGTCACAATGGATTCCACCGGCTCCACCTGCTCCAGGGGGATTCCCTTTTTCGGGTAGTTGAAATCCATCAGTCCCCTCAGATTCCTGACCTTTGTCTCATCATTCACCATGGCGGTGTACTGCTTGAACATCTCATAATCTCCCCGCCTGGTGGACTCCTGAAGCATATGGATGGTGGCGGGATTGTAGAGATGCTCCTCCCCGCCGCTGCGCATCTTGTGATGCCCCGGACTGTCAAGGGTCAGGTCGCTGCCCAGCCCCAGCGGATCAAAGGCCATGGAGTGCAGCAGATCTACCTGTTTCTCAATACTTTTAAGAGTGATTCCCCCCACGCGGCATACCGTATTGCTGAAATATTTACTGATCACCTCACTGTCGATACCGATCGCCTCAAAGATCTGAGAGCCCTGATAGGACTGGATGGTGCTGATGCCCATCTTGGAGGCAATTTTCACAATGCCGTGAAGCACCGCGTTATTATAATCGTTCACCGCAGCATAGTAATCCTTATCCAGCATATGGCTGTCGATCAGCTCCCTGATGGAATCCTGTGCCAGATAGGGGTTGATAGCGCAGGCGCCGTAGCCCAAAAGGGTTGCAAAATGGTGTACCTCCCTGGGTTCCCCGGACTCTAAGATCAGCGCCACCCTTGTGCGCTTCTTCGTATGTACCAGGTACTGGTTCAGGGCGGACACTGCCAGCAGGGAGGGAATGGGCACGTGGTTCTCGTCCACACCTCTGTCGGAGAGGATCAGAATGTTTACGCCGTCCCGATAAGCCCGGTCAGCCTCCACAAACAGTCTGTCGATGGCCCGCTCCAGGCTGGTATTTTTATAATAGGTGATGGGAATCACCTCCACATGGAAGCCCTCCGCCTTCATGCTCTTGATCTTCAGCAGGTCCGTATTTGTCAGGATGGGATTATTTACCCTGAGAACATTGCAGTTCTTGGGGGTCTCCTGCAAAATATTGCCCTCCGGCCCGATGTACACTGTGGTGGAGGTGACGATCTCCTCCCGGATAGCGTCGATGGGGGGATTGGTCACCTGGGCAAACATCTGCTTGAAATAATGGAACAGGGGATGGTAAGTCCTGCTGAGCACAGGCAGAGGCGTGTCCACTCCCATGGCCGCGATAGCCTCGCCGCCGTTCTTTGCCATGGGCAGAATGCTGGTTTTCAGCTCGTCGTAGGTGTAGCCGAATGCCTTCTGCATCCTCTGGCGCTCCTCGCTGGTATACTCCGGCACCCGCTGGTTCGGAATGGTCAGATCCTTCAAAAACACCAGATTGCTGTCCAGCCATTCGCCATAGGGCTGGCGGGCGGCATAGGTCTCCTTCAGCTCCTCGTCAGAGACCACCTTGCCCTGCACTGTGTCCACCAACAGCATCTTGCCGGGGCGCAGCCGTTCCTTTGTCCTGATCCTGGCAGGGTCGATATCCAGTACACCTACCTCCGAGGACAGGATCAGGGTATCGTCGTCGGTGATCAGATAGCGGGAAGGGCGCAGCCCGTTCCGATCCAGCACCGCCCCCATGATATCCCCGTCGGAAAACAGGATGGATGCAGGTCCGTCCCAGGGCTCCATCATGGTGGCATAATACTGGTAGAAATCCTTTTTCGTCTGTGACATGGCCTTATCATTTGCCCAGGGCTCAGGGATGGCGATCATCACCGCCAGGGGCAGATCCATACCGCTCATCACCAGGAACTCCAGGGTATTGTCCAGCATGGCGGAATCGGAGCCGGTCTTGCTGATGGCGGGCAGCACCTTGTGCATCTGGCCTTTCAGATACTCGGACTCCATGTTTTCCTCCCTGGCCAGCATCTTGTCCGCATTGCCCCGTATGGTATTGATCTCTCCGTTATGTACCATAAAGCGATTGGGATGAGCCCGCTCCCAGCTGGGGTTGGTGTTGGTGGAAAAGCGGGAATGCACCATGGCGATAGCGGACACATAATCCTCGCTCTGCAGATCCGCAAAGAAGGTGCGCAGCTGTCCCACCAGGAACATACCCTTGTACACGATGGTGCGGCTGGAGAAGGATACCACATAGGTGTCCTCCGAGGACTGCTCGAACAGGCGTCTGGCAATGTAGAGGCTGCGGTCAAACTCCAGCCCCTTCTCCACATTGGCAGGCTTCTTTACAAAGCCCTGCATGATATGGGGCATACACTCCACCGCCTTGTGTCCCAGCACATTGGGAAAAGTAGGCACTTCCCGCCAGCCCAGGAATTCCAGCCCTTCCTTTTCCACGATGATCTCAAACATTTTCTTCGCCTGGTTACGGCGCAGTTCCTCCTGGGGAAAGAAGAACATACCCACGCCATACTCTCTCTCCCTGCCAAGCTCTATCCCCAGGGGCTTTGTCACCCTGGCAAAGAATTTGTGGGGGATCTGGGTCAGGATGCCCACGCCGTCGCCGGTCTTGCCCTCGGCGTCCTTCCCTGCCCTGTGCTCCAGGTTCTCCACGATCTTCAGCGCGTTTTCAACGGTCTCCCTGCTCTTTTCACCCTTAATATTCACACAGGCGCCGATACCGCAGTTATCATGCTCAAATTCCTCACGGTAAAGAGGCGCTTCCGGAACCTCCTTTTTCACATCAAACATACTATTTTCCTCCTTCCAGTCAGAAACATACGCCCATGACGCGCACGGCAAAAGAGCGCAAAGAAGCCATACTACGCTCCATTGCGCTCTCATTTAAAACACTATACAATACTTTCGGCTGTTTGTAAATAACTACTTTTTTCAAAGTTGTCAGATAATCTGATAGCTTCACACTTTGACATCTGTTTTCTAACAATTGCACGAATATGTTATTTCTATGGCTCAATTCTCATTAAAAGCCACCCAAGATTTTAATGCAATGTTTACAGATATTTTACCCTTGTCTCATCCAGAAATCCTCTGGCAGCCGGTGCTTCTTCAGCTTTTCCCACGGCAATGACCGCAAAGGGGATACTGCTGACAGCCAGAACCTTCTGCATTTCCTGTACCCGGTGCTCCAATGGATAACAGCCGCACCAACAGGTTCCATATCCCAGCTCCTTTGCCGCCAACAGGATATTCTGAGCGGCAGCGCCGCAGTCCTGGGGCCAGAAGCCATCACAGATATTTTCCTGCAGATCGGGTCTGCCGCAGATGACAATAGCCAGGGGCGCAGTGACAAGCATCTGGGTGTAGGGCATGGCTTTCATGATTTTCTCCTTTACCTCCCTGCTTTCCACCACCACAAATTCCCAAGGTCTTGTGTTGCAGGCGCTGGGTGCCATCATAGCTGCCTCCAAAAGCTGTGTGATATGCTCCCTGGGTACGGCAGCCGCAGGATCATATTTACGGATGCTGCGACGGGATTTGATTACGTCTAATGTGTTCATATCGATTCCTCCTGATTTTATATGCAATTTATCCAAGGATTACAACTTTTTTGCAAAAAAATGAGTGAATCTTTTTTGTAATTTACACTTTTATGAGCGAATCCGGCCGTATATTTACAAAAAAATGAGGGAAACTTACTTCCGGTTCCCATACACCGCCTTTTTCAGGCGGTGATATGATCCCGCAAACAGCCTGCTCTCCGCCATCTTCCGCCGCAGTGGGGCAAGGGTCAGCGCCATGGCCGCCCGATAGCGGAACAATTCCGGCCCGGACATATATTCCCGGACGATGGCCCTGTGCTCCCGTCTGTCCTGGGTCCCATTCTCCCTGCTCTCGGAATACCCTCCGCCTTCGTAGGAGGATACCGGGAATTCCATATATCGAAAGCTTGCTCCCGCCCGGTAAAAGCACCAGAGGAAATGGTCATAATCCGCCCGTATCTTATACCGCAGGTCATAGGGCTTCTTCCGGCACAGCTCCATGCTGTAAAAGCAGGACTGGTGACAGGGAATGTTGCGGTAACAGGTAAAGCCTGTTATCCTCGGCGGCGAGGCGATCCGTACCTTTGTCCCTGCCCTGAAGGTATCCCCGTAGAGCACCATAGGCGGCTCTTTGCTGTCAATGTACTCCGCCGCCCGTTCCAGCACCTTCTCATCCGCCAGCACATCGCCGCAGTTCAGGAACAGGACATACTCTCCCTTAGCCTCCTGCACCCCCTGGTTCATGGCATCATAAATGCCCCTGTCCGGCTTTTCAAAGAAGCGGACGCGCCCCCAAACCTCTGCTATGTCCTTCGGAGTGTCCTTCCACCTGTCCATGGAGCCGTCGGTGCTGCCTCCGTCCTTTAAGATGACCTCATAGTCTGTACAGGTCTGGCGGAACACACTGTCTAGGGTAGTCTGCAGTTTTTTCCCCGGATTCAACGCTACCGTGACAATGGAAAATCTCATGACAATACCTTTCTCTGCCTGCCAAGCAGCACCAGGCTCACAGCCGCCAGACAGAGGCAGATCACGCACACGGGCCAGCAGACAAAGCCGGATGCGGCAAGAGGCGTATTGCCCAGCAGATAGGAAACCAGATTCACTGCTCCGTGCATCACCACCGGCACCCTGAAATCTCCGAAGTATTCATAACCGTATATCAGCAGGCATCCCATGCAGAACCCATAGATACCCTGTACCCAGTTGCCGTGATAAATGCCGAAAAACACTGCTGCCATCAGCATTGCAGGCAGCGTTTTCACCGGACCTTTCAGACTGTTATAGATAATGCCCCGAAACAGTAATTCCTCCGCAAGCGGCGCCGCCAGCACAAAGAGAATCAGACCTGTCCAGATACTTGCGGCATACTGCTGCTCCACAACCTTCTGATATGCGGCGGAGGTGTCCGTTATCCCCACCAGATCCAGCAGCATATTCAGTCCCAGCATGGCTCCCAGAGTGGCAGCGCCTAGAAACAGATAGTTCTGCACCGGTTCCTTTTTGATATGCAGCAGCCTGGATTCCTTTGCCGCTTTTCGGATCATGACCCTTGCCGTCCGGAATATCATGGCAGCGCCCGCGATAAAAGCCACGACCTGGGCAATAGCAGACCCGTTTCCGGTGACTCCCGTGACCTCGCCCGCCTCGCCATAAAATAAAAGTGGAAATCCCGGTACATACTTTGCGATCAACAGATACAGATTCATGGTAAGGGACAGGGCGATGGTTCTGACAAGGACAAACATCAAAAAAGAGTATACCATCTGCCAGATGATCTGAAAGGTCAGACCCTTCTTTGCGTCCTCTGTACCCCGCAGCAGAAAGCTCTGCAGCTCCTCCACAGACCGGACGATATAATCCGCCTTTGCCTCCCGCAGCTCTTCCATAGCTCCATAGCCATAGGTCACGCCCACGCTCTCTACACCCATAGCTCTGGCGCCTTCCACATCGAATCTGCGGTCGCCGATCATATACACCTTTTCCTTTTCTATGGGCTTGTCACCGAACATCTGCCGCAGGGCCTCCGCCACCACCTCGTCCTTGTTCACTCTGCTCCCGTCCAGTTCGCTTCCTACAATGACTCTGAAATACTTTTTGATATGAAAATGCTCCAGAATGCGCTCCACGAACACGGTGGGCTTACTAGACGCCACCGCCAGGTGCATTCCCTTGGAGTTCAGCGCCTCAAGCATTTTCGGGACGCCGTCGTAAAGCGCATTTTCAAAGATGCCCGTATCCTGAAAACGCTCCCTGTACTTTGCCACGGCGCTCTCCGCCTGGCTCTCATCCATATCATAAAATTCCATGAAGCTGTCCTTCAGCGGCGGACCGATGAAGGGCGTCAGCTTATCGATGTCCGGCTCCTCTATACCGAAGGAAGCCAGCGCATACTGCACGCAGGTGCAGATCCCCACCTTGGGATCAGTCAAAGTTCCGTCCAGGTCAAAGAGCAGATAATTTTTCATATTCGTCTCCTAATAGCTGCGAAGCCTGTCGCTTCCGTCGTCCGCTGTATTTTCTATTTTCAAGATCCTGACATCATAGCTTATCGTATCGTTCACCTTCACATGGACGGTGTCCCCTTCCTTTTTCCCCAGCAGCGCCTCCCCCAGAGGGCTTTTGTTGCTGATAAGGTTTTCCAGGGAATTCCCCCGAACGGTGGTCACTATCTTATAGCTTTCCACCGTTTTGTCGTCCACGAACTCTACCGTCACCGTATTGTTCATGCCCACCTCATCCTCGGCGGAATCCTCGGAGATCACCTTTGCTGTCCTGATCATCCTCTCCAGATAACGGATGCGGCTCTCATTCTGGTTCTTGACCTTTTTCGCCGCATGATATTCAAAGTTCTCGCTGAGATCGCCGTGAGCCCTGGCTTCCTTCACGTCCTCCAGGGCTTTGGGGCGTACCACCAGCTTGCGGTACTCGATTTCTTCCTCCATCTTCTTGATATCTCCGGCTGTCAATTCATCGTACATGATTCCTCTCATTCTGCCGCCATCGGACGGCGCGTAAAATTTTTTGATTCAAAAGACACTCCTGCCCTGCTGCAGCCCGTAGATCAACGCCACCGACAGAATGATCTGGATGATGGCAAAGCGGAACACGGTCTGGGTGTTAGACCAGCCCCATGCCTTTCTCACATGATCGTGCAGGGGTGTTCTGGTATTTTTCAAAATATGGATCTTCAGAAAGCGCAGCAGCGCCACCTTCACAAGCCCCAGGCCGCCGTCCAGGATCAGCACCAGTGCAATGGGAATGTACAGCACCGGACAGCCTGTTTTCAGCACTGCAATGCTGATAAACAGCCCCATGGAGCGGGACCCTGCATCGCCCATCAACAGCCTGCTGGGAGTGGCATTGTACCAGAGATACCCCAGGATACACACCGCAAACAGCAGAATCAGCAGAGAGAAGTCCTCGCCTCTCCCCAAAAGCCTGTCTATCGAATAAACAGTCATAACGGAGATGATTGCCAGGGTCCCCGAAAGCCCGTCCACACCATCCGCACAGTTGGTCACATTCACGGAAGTCCACACCAGCACCATGATCAGGACCGCAAACAGCGCAGGCGGGATCGTCAGCTGTATTTGAAACAACGCCAGCTCTATGGTGCTGGGGTTATACCGCAAATAGGTCATTGCCACCAGCGCAGCCACACAGAGGTCAAGAAAGCCTTTCCTGTACTCACCCCAGGGCATCTTGGACGCGTCGTCCAGAAAGCCTGTCATCATGCAGATAACCATCAGTATCAGGTAAATGACGATCTCCGCTTTCAAGGGCGCAAACAGCAGGGCAGCCGCCACAAAACAGAGTACAAATATGATTCCCGCCCCTCTGGGCTTCCCGGCGGAAAGCTTTCCGTCGTGAGCAAACTCCCGCCCCGCATCCTTTGGCAGACAGCCCTGCAGCCTGTGGGTCGCAAACACCGTGGCGCCAAAGGCAAAAATAATGCCCACAAGCGCCAACAGTGAATCATAAGTATCCGGTATCCGGAAATGCAACATATTTTTTCTCCCATCCTGTCATTTTAGTGGACGCTCCCTTTAAACGGGTCGACGTGTAAACTGCACGGACTCCAGATCGAAGCTGCTGCCGGGCAGGAAGATCAGTTCCACCTTTCCCTTTCCCCGAAGCCTCTCAATGGAGAAGGTCTGCGTCTCACCGCCGTCCCCCGCAAATTCCACAATGCGGTTCACAGTCTCTCCCGATTCGTCCGTAAAGTGGATGTGTATGGTATTAGCCGTTAAAGGCGTCCGCCCGCAGATAGTGACGCTTCCCGCTCCTTCCGGGCCAAAGTCCATATTTTCATACACCACTGCCACATTGTTGCCAATGCCCCGCACAATATTCCCGTCCCGGATAAAAGTATCGCCGTAGACGGCGTTTGCTTCGCCTCCGTACAGCTTGCCGTACGCCTTCTCCTGCTTACTGAACACAAACCCTTTGACATGAACCTTGTCATGCAGGATAAATCCGATATCCGCCACGCCCCTGATGCGCTCGGACAGTATATAGGTCTGCTCCTGATAGACATTCCAGATGGACGGTTTCCGGTAAGCCACCGTGTCGATCAGCCTGCTTCCCTCCTCATAAGGCGTTCCCACCCAAATATCGATCAGGTACTGATCCCCTGAAAGGGCAAAAATGGGCAGAGTGATCTCATCGGAGCCGTACTCTCCAAAGTCCACGCCGGTAAACACCACGCCGCTGGCCCCGTCCGCGGCTGTTGCGATCCCCTTCTCGTTTCCGCTGCCAATGTCTCCGATGGCCTTTGAATACAATCCGGCGGACACAAACTCATAGGGATCTAAGTTTGCCTGTCCAAGCCCTTCCGCCCGATATTCCAGCTGGGATATGAGAACCGTCCGCGTTCCGTCCTTTACCGTACAGCGAACATAGAACTCCCCGTCGCCCAAAGCCCTGACCGTCGCCAGATTCCTGCCCTGATCATCGGTATAGCCCCGGATCTTGGCAAAATTCACTTCGATCCCCCCCGCATTCACCGCTTTCCAGACAAGGGTCCTGTCGGTAGTATCCTGGGGGTACAGCAGCGCCTCCAGAGCGGCCTCCTGTCTTTCGGGAGTGAGCACATGACTGTCCCTGCTGCAAAGCTCCAGCTTTCTGACGGGCACTCTGCCGGGCAGTTCCTCGCTGTGTCCTCTCCCGCAATCCTCCAGGAAAGGCTTTAGCACCACATCCCCCGCCGCCTTTACCGCCGTCAGGTGAAGAATTGCCGGCTCAAGGTTCCTGCCCTCCACCTTCAGCACGATCTCTCCTGCTTCCGCCGTACTGCCCACCACTATCAACAGCTTGCCGGAAAACAGCTTTCTCACCGTCGTCTTGTAATTATCCTGATCCGTGCTGTCCCCGTTATCCATCCCCAGGATCCTGCCCGGACCGCTAAGCTGTGCCTTCACATAGTCCGCTGCATTCTCCACCGGATTTCCATTCTCATCCACCGTTGAAACCGTGACGAAGCACATATCCTCACAGTCTGCGGCGATCTCCTGCCTGTCTGCGGAAAGTATAAGCCTTTTACTGTCGCCAAAGGAGGTGTGACTGTCTCTTGCCACTTCCCTGCCGCTCTTATCGTATGCCACCGCCGTGATAGTACCCGGCTCGTAAGGCGCCTGCCAGTCGGCTACCAGCTTCTGTCCATGGGCGTGGTCAATGTTTTTTCTGCCCTGGGACACTCCATTTACAAACAGCTCCACCTGGGGCGCGTTGCTGCATACCCGCAGGTCGATCAGCTGTCCCCTGTTAAAGTCCCAGTAAGGGAACAGATGCACCATAGGCGCTTTCTCCACGTCCGTCCACTCCGCCTGGAAAACATAGTAGGAATCCTTGGGAAAGCCCGCTGTATCGATCTGCCCGAAATAGGAATTCTTAGTATGGTAAGGAGTGGGCTCCCCGATATAGTCAAAGCCTGTCCAGATGAACTGTCCCCAGATATATTCCGGGTCCCTGTCGTCCGCGATACATTTCTCCCAGCTTCTGGCGCCCCAGCTGGTGTTGGAATTGCCCAGGGACGAGCACTGCTCGTCCTCATCGGACAGGATCTCCTGTTTTAGAGGAAAATGGTAAATTCCCCGGCTCTGCACCACGGAGGCAGTCTCGCTGCCGTACATCATCCAGTCCGGATGCTCTTTGTGATGCTCTTCATAATATTTCTCTGCGTAATTGTAACCCGCCACCTTTACAATGTCGGCACACTTCCTGGCATTTTCCCAGGGCATATAATTGGAGCCGATGGTAATCAGGGCGTTCCCCTTCGGGTCGTGCTCCCGCACAGCCTTCATCAGCCTCCGGGTAATATCCTGCCCGTGCTCGTCCGCATGGGTATCGTAGATCTCATTTCCGATGGACCAGAGCAGCAGACTGGGATGATTCCTGTCCCGGCGCACCCAGCTGCGCACGTCCCGCTCGCACCACTCTCTGAAGAATCTGGCATAGTCATATTCTGTCTTGGGAAGCTCCCACATATCAAAGCCTTCGCTTAAGATGAGTATGCCCATCCTGTCGGCAAGCTCCATCAACTCCGGGGCCGGCATATTATGGCTGGTGCGGATGGCGTTGACTCCCATCTTCTTAAGCATTCTAAGCTTCCTCTCCATGGCCGGCGCATGAAACGCCGCACCCAGACAGCCCAGATCATGATGCTCGCAGGCGCCGTGTATCTTCATATGCCTCCCGTTCAGAAACAGCCCCCTGTCCGTGGTAAGTTCAATGGTGCGGAAGCCTACGGTGATATCCTGTCTGTCGATCACAGCATCATGCCCCTGAAGGCAGAGCTCCACCGACAGGCGGTAGCACAGGGGATCATCGATATCCCACAGCAGGGGGGCAGGAATCAGGGTGCGTATCTTAGCTTTTCCCTGTATACAAAAGCCTTCTCCTGCCGCCCCGGCGTCCTGCCCCTGTACGGTCCCGGTATCTTCGGCAGATACCTTTACAGGCGCCCAGCCCAGCTCCTGCACCAGGTCATCTCCCTGCCAGAGACGGTAGCGGCATCCCACATCAAGATCCAGCTTGCCCGCCGCCTCGGTCTCGGCCTCCAGTTCAAATCCGCCCTCTGTCTTATCGGTTTTCACATAGGTCCCGTCCAGAGGCAGATACACCGCAGGACAGACCTTCAGCCATACCTTCCGGTAAATACCCGCTCCCGAATACCATCTGCTGTTTGGCGACTGAAAGCGCACCTGCACCGTCAAAAGATTTTTTCCGGATATCAGCGCCGGAGTCACATCCATATCAAAGGAGGAGTAACCATACTTCCAGTCGCCGATCTTAGCGCCGTTGACATACACCGTAGAATCCATATACACACCGTCAAAGCGAAGGATGACCCGTTCCCCTCTGTGGATGCGGGCAGTGATCATCTCCTGATCGCCTGCAGTCTGAACGGCATTCCCCGCCCCAAGCTCTCCGCCCAGATCCTCTATCTCTCCTGTTGACAGTTCAAATTCCTTGCGATACCAGCCGCAACCGTCATGATACAGATCCTTCGCATCATAGATCAGCCAGTCGTGCGGCAGCTCCACAGGGACAAACCGGGTCTTTTGGTTCTCTATCTCTCCCATGGTGACATTCAAGTCCGTCCGCAGAAAAGTCCAGTTATTGTAAAAAGGAATCATATTTGCGTTCATCTCCGCCCCCCGTCGTTTTGATAGAGTCATTATACCACAGACACAGGAAAATTTCTCCATCTATTTTTCTTTTGGAGCCGAATTGCCTCAACTGCGAATTGCCTCAGCCTATTGTTCCGGGATATTGATCCTGTGGGAAAGCTTTCTGCCCTCCTGATGCTCCTCCCGGATACGCCGCCCCGCTTCCTGTACCGCCTCATAAAAGCCCTTAGCCGACAGCCGCACCGCTCCCTCTCCCCAGATGATCATCTGCTCCAGCGCATCGGAGGTCGCCACCGTCACGCGATACTTTTTTCCGATTTTATGGACTGTTTTTTCAATATACTGGTCCGCCGTTTCCGCCTCCTTCGTATACACCACATAGATGTTGTGATACCTCTGCACGGATCCGGGATTTCCCTTGACCTTATAGGCATCATAGACCAGGATCAGCGTCGCTCCGCTATAGCCCTGAAAATTACAGCATATATCCATCAACCTGTCCCTGGCGCTGTCGATATTCACCTCCGCCAGGCTGCGCAGCTCTTCCCAGGCAAAAATAATGTTGTAGCCATCCACAAGGATCACTTCCTGGAAATATTCTTCTGGCCGCCCCGAAAGTCGCTTGCCTCCATATTTTCCGTCTCTTCCGGCCGCCGCTGACCGGCCAGGAGCACCTTCTCCACCGCTGTCCGCCTGCGTTTCTTCCTCCGGCTGCCTTTGTCCCGTCCCTCCCGTATTCTGCCGATGATAGCGGTAGGGCGCGTAGGACTGCGGGCTTTTCCCATAGGTCCGCTGAAATATCTCCTCGATTTCCTCCTGGGTGATATAGTCAGAGCGGCCTTCCTTAGCGCTCTCCTGCCGCCCCGTTCTGCCCATATCCGGCTTTTCCCCTCCGCCCTCCGGCTGCTCCCGGCTCCATCCGCTCTCTATATGCGCATAGGTGGGCACCTCCTTCCAGCCCACCAGAAACCCGGCTCCGTGAGCGCAGAATACGGAAGCGGAAGGGTTCTCCGTGTCAGCTTCCGCATCATAGCCGATCGACTCCACCACCTCTGCCTCATTGTGGCAGGGTTCGTATCCCTTCAGCACACAGGCAAGTCTGCCTCTCCCTTTGGTGTAGGCGTTGACCTCCCGCTGGTAATCCCTCATGGTGGCTACCGGAGCGCTCCCTGTAAAAACCGCCGTATTCCCTTGCGTCACCGGAGGTTCAAAGCTGCCGCACATCCGCCGGATATCAGACATGGCACGCCCCATCTGTTCCAACGGTACTTCCAGGACAAAGGAAAATACCGGCTCCAGCAGGACACTTTCACACTGCATCAGGCCCTGCCGCAGAGCCCTGTAGGTGGCCTGTCTGAAATCGCCGCCCTCCGTATGCTTCAAATGGGCCCTGCCTGATAACAGCGTTATTTTCATATCCGTTATGGGGGAGCCTGTCAGCACTCCCGGATGGGTCTTTTCCTCCAAATGGGTAAGCACCAGCCGCTGCCAGTTCCTGTCCAGTTCATCCTCGCTGCATTTTGTGGTAAACTCCAGGCCGCTGCCCGGCTCTCCCGGCTCCAGCAGCAAGTGTACCTCCGCATAATGGCGCAGGGGCTCAAAGTGTCCGATCCCCTCCGCAGGCGAGGCGATGGTTTCCCTGTACAGCAGCCGCCCGCTGTCAAAACTTACCTCCATGCCGAAGCGCTGTTGTATCAGACTCCTTAAGACTTCCGTCTGCACCTCGCCCATTACCTGAAGATGGATCTCTCGTATGCTTTCCCGCCAAACCACATGGATCTCCGGCGTCTCCTCCTCCAGACGCCGCAGCTGCTCCAGCGCCTTCACCGCATCCGTCCCCTCCGGCAGCACCAGCCGATAGGTCAGAACCGGCTCCAGCACCGGCTGTCCGCTTACACCCTCACAGCCCAATCCCTGCCCCGCAAAGGTTCGGCTGAGTCCTGTCACTGCGCAGATCTCCCCCGCTTCCACCCGGTCCACAGTCCGGAATCCACCGCCGTCGTAAATTCTCAGAATATCCGCCTTTTCCTCCCAAACGTCACCGGGGTCTAATGCACTGGCGCCATTGCTCACCGGCATTTTTACCCGAAGCTCCCCTCCGGTCACTTTCAAATGGGTCAGTCGGTTTCCCGCAGCATCTCTGGATATTTTGTAGACTCTTGCCCCAAACTCGTTCGGATATTCTTTGTCCACAGTAAAACGGCGCAGTCCCTCCAGAAGCTCCTCGATCCCTTCAAGATGCAGGGCCGACCCGAAATAACAGGGAAACACCTGCCGTTTCGCCACCGCTTTGGCAACGGACTCATCGCTCATCCTCCCTGTCTCCAGATATTCCTCCAGCAACGCTTCGCAACACACGGCAAGATTCTCTCGCCGGGCGAGATCCTCGAATCGATCAGGGTCCTCACCAAACTCCACACATTCGCTGCCCAGTCTGCCTTGGATCTCTCTCATCAGCGCCTGTCTGTCCGTACCCGGCTGATCCATCTTGTTGATAAACAGGAATACGGGGATCTCATACTTTTTAAGCAGTCTCCACAATGTTTCCGTGTGTCCCTGGACGCCGTCCGGGCCGCTGACCACCAGCAGGCAGTAGTCCAAAACCTGCAGGGTCCTCTCTGTCTCCGCCGAAAAGTCCACATGCCCCGGCGTATCCAGCAGCACCAGCTCCAGACCCTTCCAGGAAAGGTTGGCCTGTTTGGAGAAAATGGTGATGCCCCGTTCCCTCTCCAGGGCAAAATTGTCCAGAAATGAGTCTCTGTGGTCTACCCTGCCCAGCTTCCGCAGCACTCCCGCCGTATAGAGCAGTCCCTCTGAAAGCGTGGTCTTTCCCGCGTCCACATGGGCAAGAATGCCCACAACTATTTTTGAACCCTGCATATCCTCGAATTCCTTTCTTTCATAGTCGTTACGGATGATTCACGCAGTAGCGTTTACGCAAACAGCAGCCTGAAATTTTCCTTGACAACGACACCATTTCCCCGTATAGTATTACAAAATACATAAACGCTAGGGGAGCACATCGCTGAGATTGAAACGGCCCTGTCCGTTTCTAACCCTCACTACATGATCCGGTCAATACCGGCGTATGGAAGCAAAGCAGCAGGTCTATCCTGCCGCACCCGCAGATCTGCGGGGCCGATGTCCCCTCCTTAGCCAACATAAGGAGGATTTTTTTATGCGTGACACAAAAACCAAGATCATGGTGGAAGGCGCCGTTATGGTCGCTCTTGCCACCGCACTCAGCTTCATTCCGATCATCCAGCTGCCCTGGGGAGGCACCGTCACCCTTCTTTCCATGCTTCCCATCGCCATTTTCTCCATCCGCAGGGGTATCAGACCGGGACTGGCAGTTTCCTTTCTGTATGCCCTGATCCAATTTGCCCAGGGTGCCATGAAAGGGCTGTTCGGCTGGGGACTGACCCCCGGTATGCTCATCGCCTGCATTTTTCTGGATTATATCGGGGCGTTTTTCGTACTGGGGCTCGCCGGTATCTTCCGCAAAAAGAATTTCCCCGGCTGGATGGGCGGCATCACCCTTGCGGTATGCCTGCGCTTCCTCTTCCACTTTTTGAGCGGCGTTGTCATCTGGCACAGCGTAGGAGAGCTGTGGAAGGGCTTCTCCACGGATAACACTTATCTTTACAGCTTCCTCTACAACGGCTGCTATATGCTGCCGGAGCTTGTCCTGACACTCGCAGGCGCAGCGGCCCTGTTGACGGCCCCACAGACCAAAAAGCTGATCATCCTGCCGGAATAAGTACCTGTCACTCATATTGATTCAGGTGGAAGGAGTACAATATCTTCTCCTTCACCGGCTTTCCCGTAAGCTTTGAAAGAGCCTGGCTGTAATAATCCAGCTGGGTCTCATAGCGGTTCCACAGCTCTTTCAGGGAGGAGACGGTATCCGTCTTATAATCCAGCAGGACGATCCCGTCTTTCTCCTCAAAAAATACATCTATGATCCCCTGGATCAGCACACTCTCCGAGTCCGGAAAATCCTGCCCCAGCTTAGACGCGCTGACTCCCATGACAAAGGGCTGTTCCCGATAAAGCCTGCCGCTTCTCTCCGCCCGCCACATACGGTATGCCAGCTCTGACTCCAAAAATATGAGTACTTTTTTCTCGTTCACCGCCTCGGCATACTCCTCCTTGAGCCGTCTGCTCTCCACCTCCGCCTTTAGGAATCCCCTCAACTGCTCTGCCATATGGACCGGATCCAGACGGCTCCTATATGCCGCGTAGGTTTCAAAAACGTCTGTATTCCCTCCGCCTTCCGGCGCTCCCGAACTCAGTATACGTCCAAAGTCCAGCAGCTCCATGACCCTGTGATATGCATTTCCTCTGACCGTGCCGCTGACCTTTTCCTCCTGCCTTCGGAATGTCGGAATATAAGGCTGTACTTCCTTTTCCTCAAAGGTATGGTATGCCGCCTCGTCCCTGTCAGCCATGGCGGCAATTTTCAGTTCTGACACTGTAGTCTTGGTATAAAGCCCTGCCAGATTTTCATAGGGATATCTGTCTTTAAGACGCTTTTGAAGCCGCTCCAGCGCTTCCTCATCCGCCAGATCTCCAGCCCGCTCCAGCCGTCTTGCCCTGTCTCCCAGCTCCAGCTGCTCCTTCAGCTCCCCTGCGGCAAGCTCCTCGTCTCCCAGGACCGTGACCCGGATGCAGGTGCCGCCTACAATGGGCATCAGGAAATCCAGATAGCTTCCGCTCTCTATGAAATCCGGGTACAGCAGGCTTTCGCTTCCGCCTGTCCTTAACAGCTCCCACTTTTCCGCCGCATTCTCCATGGAAGCTGTCAGGATCAGCTTCTCCCTGGCACGGGTCATGGCGACGTAAAAGACGCGCAGCTCTTCCGCCAGGCTTTCCTCCCTTGACTTCCGCGCCAGCACATTCCTGCGCAAGGTTCTGTTCTTGATGCGCTTTTCCGGATTCACATAATCCGTGGCAAGTCCCAGATCCATATCCAGGATCAGGGAACGGTTCACATCCTGCATATTAAAATGCTTACTAAGACCTGCCACAAAGGTAATGGGAAACTCCAGCCCTTTGCTCTTGTGGATACTCATGATCCTCACCACATTGGCATTCTCGTCCAAAAGCTCCGCCTCGCCGTAGTCCACATCATATTTTTCCAGCTGCTCCATATAGCGGATAAAGTGAAACAGCCCGAAATAGCTGGTTTTTTCAAAATCCGATGCTCTGGTCAGCAGCATTTCCACATTTGCCCGCCGCTTTCCGCCTGCCGGCAGCGCCGTCACATAGTTCAGGTAGTCATGTTCCGTTATCAGCTTCGTCAGGAGCTCCCGCACCGGCATATATACGGTGCAGCGGCGATATTCTTCTATCCTGCGCAGAAAAGCTGCTGCCTTGCCGCGCAGACAGCTATTTTTGTGGTACTCAGCATTCTCCTCTGCTGCTTCCGTCCTCTCTTCTGCAGATTTCTCCATCTTCTCTGCCGATTCTGTTATGACATCTGCGGCAAAATGCTCCACTGCCTCGAAAAGTGTGCCTTTCCTGCTGCCGCTCCGAATCAGTGCGATCTCTTCCTCCGTAAACCCTCCAAAAACAGACTTCATCACGCCAAACAGCGGAATATCCTGACGGGGATTGTCCAGCACCCGCAGAAGCTGCAGAAGCTCCTGCACCTCCGTTGCTCCAAAGTAACCTGTTTTGGATGTAATATAAACCGGAATGCCCTCTTCCTCCAGCACTTCCTTGAATTCCTCATCCCAACCGCTTGTAGCCCGAAGCAGGATGACCATATCCCTATATTCCGCCGGGCGCAGCCCGCCGGAGGCCCTGTCCGTCACCATATAGCCGGCGCGCAGCTCCCTGATTTTTGCCGCTATGGCTCTTGCCTCCGCCTGCCTGGCGTTCAGTCCTGTATCTTCACGAGGCTTCTCCACCAGAAGCAATTCACTCTCGTTTCCTGCATTTTCCGGATATACCGCTCCGGGATAAAGCGCCGCCTTATCATCATAGGCAAGTCCTCCCGTCTGCTCATTCATAAGGCGCGAAAACACGTCATTCACTGCCTCCACCACCTGGACGCGGCTGCGAAAATTTTTTGTCAGATCGATCCTCAGCCGATCTGAATACCCAGGCTGCGGATCACTGTTCCGGCTGCCCTGACCGGAATCTGAAGCCTCATCTGCCTGGATCGGCAGCGGGACGTAGGTATGGTATTTCTCCAGAAAAAGCTCCGGCCTGGCCAGCCGAAATTTATAAATACTCTGTTTTACGTCTCCCACCATGAAGCGATTGAAATGCCCGTCCTCTTCCCCCGATACGGCTCCCAGCAGAATTTCCTGTACCAGATTGCTGTCCTGGTATTCGTCTATGAGGATCTCCGAAAAGTGCTGCCGGTACTCCAACGCCACCCGGCTGGGCCTTGTCTCCCCATTCTCTCTTTCCAGAAGAATATCCAGGGCAAAATGCTCCATGTCCGTGAAGTCAACAACCTTTCTTTCCTGCTTTTTCTCCGCCATTCTTCTCCTGAATTCCAGCGCCAGGTCGATCAGCGTGCAGACCGGCTTCCGACAGTCCGCGGCCTGGGCTGCGGCCAGTTCCAGAGGTGTGGCAAAAAACTTTTCCGCCGCGGCCTGGATGCTCTTTTTCACTTCGGCTCTGAGATCCGCCGCAAGCTCCCGCTTCACCCCGTTCACGCTTTCGTCCTTTTTGGACGAAAGCCGCCCGAACTGCACTGCGGGAAGCTTTGCCGCATATTCCTCCAAACCGGTACACTTTCCCAGCCTTTCCAGCTGCTCCAGCTCTTTCTCCACCAGCTCCCCGTACATATAAGGACCGTCCGGCTCCAGGCAGAGCGCCTGCACACGCTCCAGCTTCTGTATCCAGCCCTGCACCATAGCCGATAGATGTCCGGTGAGATACCTGCCGCAGCTGCTCCCGCACAGAGCCGCCACGTCTCCTGCTCCATAATCCTCCCGCCTCTCTTTCAGCCATTCCTCCGGCCAGGGGAAACCGGAAGCATAGAGAGAAAGATTCAGTATGTGCTGCTCCAGAACGCTCTCCCTGCCTCCCGGACAAAAGAACTCCACACAATACCGGAATGCCTCACTCCCCGATGCGTAGGACTCCTCGATCAGCTCCTGCAGCACATCCTGCTGCATCAGTTTGATCTCCCCTTCGTCCCCGATGCGGAAGGCCGGATCAAGCCCGATCTCATTGAAATGATTCCTCAGCAGGAACAGGCAGAAGCTGTCAATAGTGGTGATCTGCGCATTGTGCAGCAACGCAGCCTGTCTCTGAATATGCTCGGAATCAGGATGCCGGGCCAGCATTTCGGCAATTCCCGCCGCGATACGTTCCCGCATCTCAGCGGCCGCCGCGTTGGTAAAGGTCACCACCAGCAGCCTGTCAATGTCTACCGGTCGCTCCTCATCGCAGACCATCTTCACGATCCTCTCCACCAGCACTGCCGTCTTACCGCTGCCCGCCGCCGCCGACACCAGAATATTGCAGTTACGCAGATCTATAACATTTTGCTGTTCCGTGGTAAATGCCATCGCCATATTTTTAACTCTGCATCCTTTCCAGGGCTTCCTCTTTCCCCATGTCCTCCAGCTTCCGTTTTTCGCAGCCGGGCAGGGAAGTCTCAAAGCCGCATACCCGCTTGAAGGCACACCAGGTACACGCCTCCTCGTTTCCCTTTTCATAGGGATCCAGGGAGATCCTTCCATCCAATATCTCCCTGCCGATCCCCGCCACTTTTTTGGAGACATAATCGGACACTGTTTTCAAATCCCGGCCGCTTAGCACCGAGGAGCGTGCGCTGAAAGTACCGTCCTTCTTCCGCTCCACGGGAATCACATCCGATTTGCTCCAGTCCCCTCTGTCCAGACGCTCCACGATCCCCGGCTCGCTGCTGACAATGCCTTTCATTCGCAGCTGTGCCCCGATCTGCTCCTCGATCTCCTCCTCCGAGAGTTCCACCGGAGCTTCCACCGCAGGGTCCTCAATGTGATAATACAGGAGCGCCGCGGGAACGATCTCCTTATCCGGATGCTTCTTCGCCTCCACCTCCAGCGCCGCATTCATATACACCACCAGCTGCAGCTGCAGTCCGTAATACAGGGCGGCAAGGTCAAAATGCCTGTCTCCTGATTTGTAATCCACTACCTTCACATAGATCCTTTCCCCATCCTCCGCCACGTCAATACGGTCGATCCTGCCCCGGAGCCGCATTTTCTCCTTATCAGACAGGCGCACATTGACACTCTCCAGGTCCTCGGTAAACCTGAAAGACAGCTCGTAGGCGTCCGGCTGAAAGCTTCCCCTTTTCAGCTGCCGCTGCAGCGTCAGCACCGTCCGGGTCAGTATCCTTCCCATCCTGGTGATGGCATATTCGTTTCTGGCGCTGCTGTATAGTACGGTATCCCCGTAGGAGGCCGCATAAAACTCCAGAGCTTCCTGCACTGCGGATGCCGCAAACTCCTCCGGAAAGTCAAACCAGGTATAATGCTGTTCCTCCAGCTTCCCGGCAAACAACTCAAGAACCCCGTGGTACACATTTCCCATATCTACATTTTCAAAGGAAAACTCCTGCCTCTCCTGCAGCATAAGCCCATACTGCAGAAAATGCCTGTAAGCACAGGCGGCATAAGTTTCCAGACGGGAGACACTGTTCTCCAGATGTCTTCCGTAAAGAGCCTCCGCCACCACTGCGGAAAGACCGCTGTCCCGGTAACTCCAAAACGCCGCCTCCTTCAAAAGATCCCGTTCCCGACACAGCTTTTCATCCTCAAAAGCCCGGTACAGGGTGAAAACCTCTCTCTCCTTTTCCTGCGACAACACTCCCGCCGCATACTCCCGCAGCCCTGCCGCCAGGTAACCTGCCCCCTCCTGTCCCGTGACGATCTGCTCCAGCGGGCTGCGCAGCTCCGGATACTCCGTCCTTATGTCCGGAAACAGTTTCTTCACTGTGTCTATCAGGTATGCCGGGCGCATGGATCTGCCTGCGCTGTTGACCTTGGAATAAGCCAGATACAGCTTCTCGGAGGGTTTTGTCATATTCAGATACAGATACAGCCTCTGAATGAACATCTGCTGCCTGGGGCTGGGCGCCAGCTCCACCTGGGATTCCCGCAAAAACTCCCTGTCCATGTCGGATATGATACCGCCCTTTGAGGCGTTCTTAGGAATGTTCCCATCGTTGACTCCTAAAAAGAACAGGGCCTTCACCTGCTTTAATCGGGTGCGCTCCATATCTCCCACCACCACACGGTCCACGTTCTGAGGAATGGTGCCCACCTGGATCTCACCAAAACCGGCCTCCAAAATATCAGCAAATTCCTGCAGGGAGATCACCTCGTCTCCAAGAAGCTCGTAGATCTGCTCCAGCAGTTCCATGATCAGGCGGTAGATCTGGGCATATTCCCTGGCCCTAGAAAGCTGGCCGCCGCTCTCAAATTCCGCCTCATAGACCGCCAGCTTATTCTGCACCTTTGCCTGCATCAGAAAGTCATACAGCTTGTCCACATAATGCCGAACCGGCTCCCGTGGCTCCATGTGCAGCATCTCAACCTGTGCCAGAAAACGCTCCCTCAGCCCGTTCAGTACCGCCAGCTCCTCCCCGTCCTCTCCCATTTCAGCTGTCTTATGGGTAAACAGACGGCTGTACCTGCGAAATCCCCGAATACCTGTCCGGATCACATAATTTTCCAACACATCGACCTCAGACTGCTCCATATCCGCCAGTCCGCTGCGAAGATAATGAAACACCGCCTCATAGGAAAAATCCTTTAAATATAGCTCCAAGGCGCTTTTGATATACTCTACCATAGGATTCAGCACGATCCCTCTGGTCCTGTCCAGAAAGCAGGGAATCTCCATCTGGGAAAACTCCGTCTCCACATAGGGCGCATAGCCCGCCAGATCCCCCGTAATAACGGCAATGTCACGGTAAGCCAGCCCTTCTTCCCTGACAAGCTCCCGAATCTTCAGCCCTGTCTGGTGTACCTCATCACGAGGCGTGGTGGTTTCAAAAATGCGGATCTCATGCTGTTCCTGCCGATAGGGCTGCACACTGTACCGAAACAGGTTTCGCTCCAGATGCCGCAGGGCAGGGGCATCCTCATAGCGGTATCTGTCCCTGAAAACCACATCGCACCTGCCCTTCAGCCCCTCCTCCCACCGTTTTTCCGTTCGGACATCGCCGGGCAGGACAAAGGAATCCTGTCCCCGCCGCACCCCTGCCGCCTCCGCCAGTCTGCTCAGATCCGCCACTGTCTTTCTGCTCAGGTGAAAGAGCCTCTGCTCCCCGTCAGACTCATAGGGATTCTCCCCTTCCCCGAAGGTCACCGTGACGATGACTTCCCCGCAGAGCCGCATCAGTTCCCTAATCACCCTGTTCTGAATGGGAGTAAAGCCTGTAAAGCCGTCAAATACCACCACGCTGTCTGGCAGCAGCCGGGACTTTGGGAGAGAGCGGCAAAGCACATCCAGGGTTTCCTCCGTAGTGATAAAATTTCCCTCTATGTACTCCCTGAACCCCCTGTAAAGGGTCTGCAGATCTTTCAGCTTCTGTACCAGCGCACCACGCTTTTCGGCAAATGCAATGAGTCCGCTTACATCCTCCACACTGATCCCATACTGCATGAATTCTGATATGGCGCTCTTTACCTCATGAATATAACCCTGTCTGGAAAGGAAGCTGCCAAGCACCGGCAGTTCCTTCTTTAAGTCCGCTGCGATGGTCTGCAGCACCAGGCTCTTGCCCGTATCGTCCAACACGGGAATATCCTGTCCCCCCACCTCCTCCATGATGCGGTGGTTCAGCCGTCCGAAGCTCAGCACATCGATATTCATAATGCCTCCCCTGTCACTCAGCAGTACCAGATCCTTCTGGGTCTGCATGGTAAACTGATCGGGCACAATAATGAAAAAATTCTTTTCCCTGTTCTCTCCCGCCCTGCAAATGATCTCTTCATAAAGACAGCGGCTCTTGCCCGCTCCGGAGGGGCCGAATACAAATCTCAAGCTCATATGACATTACCCTTCTTAAATATAGAAGCGCCACAGATAATCCGCCGCTTCCTCTGCATAGTCAATACCGATACGTTTGGCGGCAAGGATCTCTGACGGCTTTATCCTGATACCCTCCGTCACATAAAAATCGGTGCTCTTAGTCATGTCCACATCATTGTCCGCCCTGGTGATACCCATAGCAATACAGAGCTTTCCGGGACCGTCTGCAAGATGCTTGCCAAAGGACGGATCTTCGCCGCCTGCCACGCCGGCCGCCTCCGCCTCAGGCTTCTTTCGTTTCCGCTGTTTAGCAGCTTCCATGCGCAGCCGTACCATTCTTTTCTTTGACTCCTCATCCGCCGGGATCACGCTCCTCAGCAGAACCGCCTGAGGGATCCCCTCCGTCATAGCCGCAATGTTCATACAGCTGTACATACCGTAGATCAGATAGACATAGGAGGTTCCTCCGGCATGGTACATAGGCTCCGTGCGCTCTGTACGCCTGCCGCCGTAGGTATGAGACCCTTTATCGGTCTCTCCCATGTAACTCTCTACTTCCGTAATGATCCCTCTCACCGTTCCCGCCTTCGTCTCATGCACCAGTATCTTACCAAGAAGCTCTTTTGCCACGGTGATACCATCTCTGGCAAAAAAATCCCGTGTCAGCCGGGGACGGAAAATACTACTGTTATTATCCTGTGGCTTACTTTCTGCCGCCATATTGTTTTTCATCCTGATGTCCTTCACCATCCGCTCCCCGTTTCCCGTACCGACAAACATTTAAAATGTATTACTGATACCATTCATTTTACTCAAAACTCTCTGAAAAGACAACCCAAAAAGCGATTGAGCGATTTTGGGCATCATGATATAATGTGTGCAAAGGAAAACAAGCGACTCCGCAGGAGGCATTTGTTTTTCCTGCACCATTAACGAGAAAGCCGCCTGCGCCAGCAGGCAGAGAAGCGCGTCAGCGCGGGCTTTCGAGTGTAGATTCGCACTGGAGGAGCAGATATGCGCAAAAAACTTTTAAAGGCGGGTTTAATTACGATCGTAGTATTGCTGCTTTTGGCAGCTGCGCTGTATGGATACTACAAACTGCGCATGGATCCTTACCGGGGAACAGCAGCGGAAATTGCCCTCTCCCGAAATCTGGATGAGCTGCTGAGCAGGGAAGAGGCTTCGGATGACCTGTCATATCTTATGGAGTGCCTCAGAGAACGGCATCCTGCCTGGCTGGATGGTTCCGGCAAAAATGCATTGGCAGAACAGCAATATGAACAGGAGCTGGCCGCCATGGAAGATCAGCTTTCCGTACTGGAACTCTGGCAGTCGGCTTCCAGGATCGCAGCGGCGCTTCATGACGGGCATACCTACATAAACTGGTGCAGTCCTAAGTATCGGTATATCGATGACTTTACCGCCATCCCCACATACGGAGATCCGCTGACCATTAACGGCATTCCCTGTGAGGAGCTGCTGGCTGCCTACAAGAAAGTCTGCTCCTATGAAACTGATTATTATGTTGAAGCCTCATTCCGGAAAAATGTCATCCAATGTGAACAGACCCTGCAGCTGTGCGGAGTAGATACCTCTGAGGGAATCATAATGGAATTTTATGAGGATGGAACCAATTCTAAACGGCATTTTGACTTCGTCACCCTTGATAAGGTAAAGGGCCGGGAACCTGACAGTGAAACAGTCAGTTGGGTGTCTTATCAGATCGACGCGGAAAACAGCCTGGGAATCTTTACCCTGACCTCCTGTGTATGTGACGATGAATATTATCAGGTTCTGGATTCCTTTTTCAAAGAAATTTTTGAGAAAAACATCAAAAATATTGCTATCGATCTACGCGGAAACAGCGGCGGGAATTCCTGGGTAGCAAACGAATTTATCAGGTATCTGGACGTAACGGAATACCGGGGCTTCGACAGTGCCGTCCGTTATGGCGGATATCTGGCCCAAAACAAGAACGTTACATATAAAAATCAAAAAAGGGAACAGGTTTTCAGCGGGAACCTGTATGTATTGACAGACACATGGACATACAGCTCGGCGATGGACTTTGCCATGCTGATTGCAGACAACGATCTGGGCATCATCATCGGACAGCCCTCCGGGAATCTGCCGGACGGTTACGGAGATTGCCTTTCTTTTCAGATGCCACATTCAGGATTGGCCATAAGTGTCTCTTACAAGAAATGGTATCGCACGGATCGGACAAAGGCAGGCGAACCGCTCATGCCGGACGTGGAAACCGCCCCGGAAAAAGCGCTGGAGAAGGTGTATGAGCTGATACAGCCTTAAGTCCTGTTCTCCTGCAGCTGTTTTATCATCTCTTCGGCAAGTCGGAGTTTTTCCTCCGCCGCTTCAGCTCTTATGCGTTGCTCGTCAGCTATTTTACGTTGCTCGTCGGCTTTCCTGCGCTCTTCGTCGGCTTTCCTGCGCTGCTCTTCCGCCTCTTTGCGATTTTCTTCCGCTTTCCTGCGCTCTTCGTCGGCCTTCCGGCGCTCTTCGTCGGCCTTCCTGCGCTCTTCCTGTACCTTCCTGCGCTCTTCGTCGGCCTTCCTGCGCTCTTCCTGTACCTTCCTGCGTTCCGCCTGTATGTCGATCTTCTCCATATTTTCCCACAAATATCCCATATCCCGTGCTCTCACGGATCCGGCCGCACAGATGCCTGTCCGCCGTCCACTCCTGCCT
>JAMPHT010000045.1 GCA_023663285.1 Bacillota bacterium | reverse complement strand
GAAAAACCGTTACGGAAACAATTCGTATCTGTAAAGATAAAAATGTGTTAAGGGAGTATCTGCTTGACAGGGAAAAGGAGGTTGTGTCAATTATGATGAGTTTATTTAATGAGGAAGAAGTTATAAGGTCTTATATCAAAAGTGAGCGTTATGAAGAAGCACAGAAAACAACAAAAGACAATGCCCGCAGACTTTTGAAATTAGGGAAAATAAAAGTCAATGAAATATCAGAATGTTTTCCCGATTTGCCTGAGAATGACGTTAGGGAACTTGAAACCGAGGCTATGCAGTTAGCATAGTAAACAAAACAATTTAATATCAAAATAACATTGCGTCTGTAAGACGCATTGGTAAAGGCGCATGGAAACAGTAAAATGTAAACCATGCGCCTTTTTGCGTCTCCGAAAGGAGTATTAAAAAATTTTTATTATTAACATTGACATTATCATTAACATATTGTATAATACAGAACAGAAGCAGAAAATGCATGAAAATAATTAAGAAAGGACAGGTATAAAATGAAAAAATTATCAGATTCGGAGTTTGAAATCATGAAAGTTTTGTGGAGCGGGGACGGGCCGATGACATCCAACCAGATTCTGGACGGCGTCAGGGACAGGTATGACTGGAAGCTGGCGGGGCTGATGACGTTTCTGGCAAGGATGGTCGATAAGGGGTATGTGTACTGCGACAGGACGACGCGGACCAACTATTATTCCGCTGTGGTGTCCCAGGACGCGTATAAGATGCAGGAGAGCGAGAGCTTTCTGGAAAAGCTGTACGACAACTCCGCAGCGAAGATGATCGCCCATCTCTACAGGGGAAGTAAAATTTCACAGGAAGAAATAAAGGAATTAAGGGCTTATCTTGATTCCGTGGAAGGAGAAGAGAAATGACACAGAAATGGTTAATCGGTATGTTGAATACGTCCGCGGTAATGGGGCTGGGGATTGTCCTGATCAGCGTTCTGCTGTTCGTCAGCAGAAAGAAGTACAGCGCAAGGTGCAGGAAAGGAATCTGGATTTTTCTGGCTGTCCTGTTTTTGGTTCCGTTTTCCTGGTTCCGCTTTCCGAGAGCATACAGTCTGGAGGTTCCCAACGTTGTGCTGCGCGAGTTTGAACGTCAGACGGCGGAAACCGGCTTTACGCCCGGTGTAGATTTTGTTGTCACGGATCAGGAGGGGAGCGTCGGGAAAGCGGACGGTACGGGGATGGTCGGACAGGGCCAGTCCGCTCCGAATGAAGCAGCGCAGCCTTCCCCAAAACCGGCGGAGAAGGCAAGCCTGACCGTAGCGGACGTCCTGTTTGCTGTGTGGCTCATTGCGGCTGCGGTTTTTGCGGTTTACTTTGCGGAAGGCTATCGGCGGATGCGAGGCAAGATCAGGCGCTGGAGCTGGAGATGCAGGGATAAAAGAGTACAGGAGATTTTTTCGGAGCTTGCAGCGGAGTGCGGGTTGAAAAGAATTCCGGAGCTGCGGATCATGGATTCTTCCGCAGGCCCTTTTACGACGGGAGTGCTGAAAAATATTATCGTACTGCCGGATGAAAATCTGCAGGAAAAGGATCTGCGTTTTATCTTAAAGCATGAATTGACCCACTGTAAAAATAAGGATATTCTCTGGAGACTTCTTTTCGTGACCGTGAATGTGATCTATTGGTTTCACCCTCTTGTATGGTTTTTGCGCAAGACGGCGGAGCAGGATATGGAGATTGCCTGCGACGAGGCGGTGGTGTCCGAGGCGTCCAGGGAAGACCGGAAGGAATACGGCGATGTGATCATGTCCTGGGTGGAACAGAGCAGGTATCGGGGCAGCGTGATTTCCACCGGATATGTCCATGGGGTGAAATTCTTAAAGCGCAGATTTGACAGTATCTTCGGAGGTGGGAGAAAGAAGAACGGCGTCCTTCTGGCGGGCGGCGCGGTTGCCCTTGTGCTGCTCATCGGCTGTATTCTTCATGTGCAGAGCGGCGGAAACGTATATGCGGCAAGGAAGATTCCCATTGATTACGGTATTGAAGTGAGAACGGATGTCAATGGGGACGGAGAGGCAGACCGGGTGCGCGTAACAGATAACAATCTGGGCGAATGGGATTCTGTGCTGACCATTTTGAGCGTGGGACTGAACAATGGCGACGGCGGGTGGGCGTCGGTAAGCTATCCGGAACGCTGGGACTCTTATGTTGTGACGGGAGACCTGACCGGGAACGGGGCCGCCGATATCGTTCTGGTAAAAATTGCCTGGGGCAGTATGCATGGTATGGGAGATGTCACCGTGCTGCATGTGGAGACGGATGAGACAGGAAAGCCCGAGCTGGTAGAATACCCTGGAAACTTTATCCAGAATCCGGATCTGGAGCCAGAATGGATCGGCGGCTGGGAGGACTATCCTTATCCGGAGGATGACATCAGCAGTTATGCGGAACCGCCGACCGTTATGGACGGAGGTTACTACGGGGCGACCATCATCGAGAAGGACGGGAAGACGATGCTCCGCCTGGTCATGCTGGCGGAAGCGCAGACAGACAGCGGTATGTGCATCGACTGCTCCTACACGCCGGAGGGCTGGTACATCGAGGATATCCAGATGGTTTATGATTACTACGGCGGCGATTGGGAGGAGAAGCTTCTGGGGATGTATTGATAAGAAAGGGACAGTCACCAAAATCATACCGAAATATTGCGAAACTTACTTTTATCTGTTAAAATGAGAAAAAGATACGGAAAAGATAAAGAGAAAATAAAGATCAAAGAAAAAGATGATAAGGAAAGGTATGGTTGCGACAAGACAATGAATATTTTGGCGCCGTCCATTCTGGCTGCGGATTTCTGGCGGCTGGGGGAACAGATTCAGGAAGTGGAGAGGGCGGGAGCCCGGTATCTGCACATAGATGTGATGGACGGGATATTTGTGCCCTCCATATCCTTTGGGATGCCTGTGATCCAGACCATACGGAAGCAGACAGACCTCTTTTTTGACGTGCATCTGATGATCGAGAGGCCGGAGCGTTATCTGCGGGAGTTTGCGGAATGCGGGGCGGATCTGATCGACTTTCATCTGGAGGCGGCGGAGGATGTGAGAGGAACCATAGCGGGGATCCGCAGCCTGGGCAAAAAGGCAGGCGTCACCATCAAACCGGCCACGCCTGTAAAGGCGGTGGAGCCTTATCTGGAGCTGGTGGACATGGTACTGGTCATGACTGTGGAGCCGGGCTTCGGCGGACAGAAGCTGATGCCGGAATGCCTTGACAAGGTAAGAGAGCTTCGCGGCCTGGCGCTGAAAAGGGGACTGGATATTGATATAGAGGTGGACGGCGGCATCACTGCAGATAATGTGGGGCTTGCGCTGGAAGCGGGGGCTAACGTGATAGTGGCGGGTTCCGCCGTGTTTCGGGGAAGCATTGGGGAAAATATCAAAAGGCTGGGCATAGGATAAGCGGCCGTGGAACGTCTTGATAAAAATGACAGAAGCGTCGGATTTTGCGGGAAAGGGAGGCGGATATGCACCTTATCGGAGGAATAGGAAGCGGTCATGATTCGGACGCCCATCAGGTGACGGGCTGTATGCATGGTCATACTCATTACCAACAGGGGAATCTGAAATCAGGCGGGGGGAGTGCAATGTCCCAGGCAACCCAGCTGCAGATGCAGAAGGAGCAGCAGGATGCTCAGTTCTCTCTTTCAAACTGGCTGCAGCAGGCGCTGAACCGCAGCAAAAGTATTCTGAAGGGAATCTGGGGAACCAATGAGACCAATACCGCCGGGACTGCGGGGGACAGGACAGGCAGCGCGCAGACCATGGCGCAGGTGGGCGACAGCGGGGCAAACGGACACGGGACGGTGAACGGTCAGACCGCTGCGGAGCATAGCGCGGCGATACAGGGCAATCCTTATTTTGCGGCTATGCCGGAGAAAAACGCCGCGCATATGACGCCCTTCCAGAAGGTCCGGGCAAAGATCGTGGCCGGGGCGGAGAAGCTTGCAGGCAAGCTGCCGGGGAGATCTTTTCGGTTTCAGGCGAAAAATTCCTTTCAGGCAAAGCCGGAGCAGCGTCCTAAGGAGGATATGCGAAAGCGGAGCAAGTATAGAAAGGACGAATTGGAGATAGACTGTATACTGACGGATGAGAGCTATTTGATGGATTCCTATGACAGAAATGGGGAGTACAGCCAGCTGACCACGAAAAAGTAATGGTTGACATTCTGCTATGGATTGTGATACTCTCATTTTACAGATGAGAAAGGCAGTGACGAAGAGAGTACATTCTGAACCTGTTTTACAGAGAATGCCCCGGCGCGGAGGATAACGGATCTCGTGCCTATATGGTTGAGAGGGCAGAACGGGAGGAATGGAACATGGCTTCTGAGCAGCGCACCGAGTCGATGGAGAGATGTCTGTATGTCCGGACGGTAAAGCCGGGGACAGCGTTTTCCGGAGGCAAGGCTGCGACAGGTTCCGCCTGTTACAGCGGATAGAGTTAGGATGTCCTGACTTGAAGAGATTCGGCTTGAGAAGGCCGGATGAAGAAAAGTGGTACCACGGGCACAGGCTCGTCTTTTCGCATGATATGTGCGGAGAAGGCGGGCTTTTTTGTATAATAGGAAAAGGAGAAAAAGATATGCAGAACAAAGGTCCCTACTATTTGACAACGGCTATCGCTTACACATCAGGTAAGCCTCACATTGGCAACAACTATGAGATCGTGATGGCGGACAGTATTGCCCGGTTCAGGCGGAAAGAAGGCTATGAGGTCTTTTTCCAGACGGGAACCGACGAGCATGGACAGAAGATCGAACTGAAGGCCCAGGAGGCGGGAGTGACCCCCAGGGAATTTGTGGACAATGTGGCGGGCGTCATTTGCGGAATGTGCGATCTGCTCAATATTTCCTATGACAAATTCATCCGCACCACGGACGATTACCATGAAAAACAGGTGCAGAAGATATTTAAGCGCCTGTATGACCAGGGGGATATTTACAAGGGAGCTTACGAGGGCTTATATTGTACGCCCTGCGAGTCTTTCTGGACGGAGAGCCAGCTGGTGGACGGCAAGTGCCCGGACTGCGGCAGGGAGGTGAAGCCTGCCAGGGAGGAGGCTTATTTCTTCCGCATGAGCAAATATGCGGACAGACTCATCCGCCATATCAATGAGCACCCTGAGTTCATTCAGCCTGTGTCCCGCAAGAATGAGATGATGAACAATTTCCTGCTGCCCGGCCTCCAGGATCTGTGTGTGTCCAGGACCTCTTTTAAGTGGGGGATACCCGTGGATTTTGACGATAAGCATGTGGTGTATGTCTGGCTGGATGCTCTGTCCAACTATATCACCGGCGTCGGCTATGATGCGGAGGGCGGCAGCACGGAGCAGTATAAAAAGCTGTGGCCTGCGGATCTGCACCTGATCGGCAAGGACATCATCCGGTTCCATACCATTTACTGGCCCATTTTCCTGATGGCGCTGGGGGAGCCCCTGCCGAAACAGGTATTCGGGCATCCCTGGCTGATGATGAACGGCGGCAAGATGAGCAAGTCCAAAGGAAATGTCATTTATGTGGATGATCTGGCGGACTTTTTCGGCGTGGACGCGGTCCGCTATTATATGCTTCATGAGATGCCCTATGAGAACGACGGCAACGCCACCTGGGAGCTGATCGCGGAGCGTACCAACTCCGACCTGGCAAACACACTGGGGAATCTGGTGAACCGCACCGTCTCCATGAGCAACAAATATTTCGGCGGCGTGGTGGCGGATAAAAAGACTGCGCTGACAGAGCAGGACGAGGCATTTGACAGGGACCTGCGGCTGACAGCGATCGGCGCTTATACGAAGGCGGCGGGGAAAATGGCGGAGCTGCGGGTGGCGGACGCCTTGACGGAGATCTTTGCCGTATTCAAGCGCTGCAACAAATATATTGACGAGACGGAGCCCTGGGTGCTGGCCAAGGATGAGGCAAAGTCTGACCGTCTGGCCACCGTCCTTTATAATCTGGTGGAGGGGATCAGCATCGGCGCTTCCCTTCTGGAGCCTTTTATGCCGGAAACGGCGGAAAAAATCGCAAAGCAGCTGAATACCGCTTTGCGGGAGTTCGATACTCTGGGAACTTTCGGGCTTTATCCCAGTGGAAATAAGGTCACGGATCAGCCGGAGATCCTGTTTGCAAGGCTGGATATGAAGGAAGTGGAGAAGCGGGAGGAGGAGATCGCCGCAGCCATGGCGGCAGCTGCCTTAAGGGAAGCGGCAGGAGCGGAAGCCCAGGCCGCCGGGACGGAAAATGGCGCAGGGAGAAATGACGCGGAGAATGTTGACACAAGTGTCATAGATTTGGAGGCGAAGCCGGAGATCACCTATGATGACTTTGCAAAGCTTCAGTTCCAGGTGGGTGAGATCATTGCCTGCGAGGCGGTGCCCAAATCCAAAAAGCTGCTGTGCAGCAAGGTGAAGATCGGGAGTCAGGTGAAGCAGATCGTATCCGGCATCAAGGCTTATTATACCCCGGAGGAAATGGTGGGGAAAAAGGTGATGGTGCTTGTGAACTTAAAGCCTGCCACGCTGGCGGGGGTAGTGTCCGAGGGGATGCTGCTGTGCGCGGAGGATGAGGCGGGAAATCTGGCCCTGGTGAGGCCGGAAAAGGATATGCCTGCGGGAGCGGAGATCTGCTGAGTCAGGGAAGGGATAACAAAAGTATAAAATTTGCACAAAGGGGCTTAATTTTTTGTCGAAAATGAGTTATACTCCTTAGTGAAGTATGCTGATTCAGAGGTGCGCGTATGGTAAAAGAAGAATTTTATTATGACTCACGGGATGGCAAGAGCAAGCTGCACGCCGTCAGGTATGTGCCGGACGATTCGGAGGATATCCGCTGCGTGGTGCAGATCGTACATGGCATGGCGGAGTATGTGGAGAGGTACGAGGAATTTGCAGGTTTTCTCACGGACAGGGGCTGTGTGGTCACAGGCGAGGATCATATGGGCCATGGAAAATCCGTGGGCAAGACGGAAAAGTACGGATATTTCTGCGAGCAGGATCCGGCCACGGTCCTTGTCCGGGATGTACACCGGCTGAAAAAGGCGACCCAGGCATTGTATCCCGATGTGCCGTATGTTATTTTGGGCCACAGCATGGGATCCTTTATCACCAGGAATTATATGTTCCGGTACGGTACGGGTATCAGCGCCGCGATCATCATGGGGACGGGGATGCAGTCCCCGGCGCTGCTGAAAATATCCAAGGCAGTGGCTCATATCCAGAAGGCGGTCTACGGCCCGAAGCACGTCAGCGGACTGATCGATAAGCTGGCCTTTGGCAGCTATAATAAACGGATAGATAATCCCGCCACCTCATTTGACTGGCTCAGCAGGGATGGGGAGCGGGTGGCGAAATATATTGCGGACCCCCTGTGCGGTTTTGTGTTTACTGCCAACGGTTTTCTGACGCTGTTTGAGCTGATCTCCAGAGTGAACAGCAGGGAGAATCTGGAGCGTGTCCCGGCCAAGCTTCCGGTGCTTGTGATATCCGGAGACGCGGACCCTGTGGGCGAGTACGGCAGGGGCGTGCAGAAAGCATATGAAAGCCTGAAAGCGGTGGGCGTTGAAAATATTTCGCTGAAGCTGTATGAGGGCGGAAGGCATGAGCTGTTGAATGAGACAAACAGAGCTGAGGTCATGCAGGATGTGTTCCGCTGGATCGAGGAGACAGTGCTGGATGGCGGGGCGGAGCAGCAGAAATAATGGAGACGAAAAAGACACGAGGGATCTACGACGTCAGGTGGGCCAGAGAGACCGAATGGGCGCCTGCAATGAAGATGATATGGAAAACCTTTCTGAAATTTGAAGGTCAGGATTACACCCAGGAAGGCATCAAAAACTTTTTTGATTTTATTACGGACGACGATCTGTATGTTGCGTTCCTGAAGGGGAACTACCGGATGATGGTGGCCTTAGACGGCGAAAGGGTGATCGGGGCCGGCTCTATCCGGAGCAGAAATCATCTGTCTCTGCTGTTTGTGGACGAGGAGTATCATCACAGGGGGATCGGAAGTGCGCTTCTTTCAGGGCTGTGCGATTATCTGAAGGAGGAGGCGGGCGAGTGTTATATGTCGCTGAAGGCGGCTCCCTATGCAGTAAATTTTTACAGGAAGCAGGGATTTCAGACCGTGAAGCCGGAGGAAGAGTATTCCGGGATCCGGGTGACGGCTATGGAAAAGATATTGATAGGAAAATAAATAAAGAAAGCAGGTGCTGAAATGAAACTTTTTAGCCTGGACAGTCCGCTGATGCAGGTGCTGAATAAAATTGCCGACCTTATGTGGCTGAATGTGCTGACCCTGATCTGCTGCCTGCCTGTCGTGACCATCGGCGCCTCTCTGACGGCGATGAACTACATGACCCTGAAGATGGCGCGGAATGAGGAGTGTTATATTACAAGGGGATTTTTTAAGTCCTTTCGGGAAAATTTCAAACAGGCTACCATCATCTGGCTGATCTTTCTGCTTGTGATAGTTGTTCTGGGAGCGGATTTTATCATTATGAGCGGCGGATCGGAGACGGGAGCGGGAAAAGTATTATGGGGGGTCATCATGGCGGTCGCTCTCCTTGTGGTGGCTGCGTTTCTGTATGTTTTTCCGGTATTGGCGAAATTTGACAATACCGTATTCCGCACGATAAAAAATGCGCTTATGATGAGTCTGATGCAGTTTCCCAAGACCATTGTCATGCTTGTGGCATATGCAGCTCCGCCGGTGTTGTTCTTTGCAGTGCCCCAGGTGATGCCGCTGTGCATCCTGTTCGGGCTTTCTGCTCCGGCCTGGCTCTCCGCAAAGCTGTATAGCAAATTTTTCAAAAAACTGGAGGATCAGGTCCTGGCGGCAAATCCCCCGGCGGAAGAGGAAGACGGCCAGGAGGACGAAAGGATCTTTAAGGACGAGCTGGATCCGGCGCTGACAGAAAAGGACGTAACTTAACGGGCTGTAAATTTTTACTAACACGGGGACTGTTTTTTTGGGCAAGTTGACAGGCAGTCAAAAAAAATGATGGGATTGTAAGCAAATTTTACAATCTGCCATCAAAACTTTGTGAAATAGTGGTATGGCTTTGAATATGATTTTCAGATATACTGTTTTTAAATTAAGCGGTATCATGCCGTGAAATAAAAGATGGGTAATTTTAATAATGAAAGGAGTTTTTTATGGCAAGCTTATCTTTGACAAATGTTTGTAAGGTGTACCCTAACGGATTTGAAGCAGTTAAAGATTTTAACCTTCAGATCGCAGACCAGGAGTTCATTATTTTCGTAGGACCTTCCGGATGCGGTAAGTCCACCACCCTTCGTATGATCGCGGGTCTGGAGGACATTTCTTCCGGTGAGTTGAAGATCGGTGACAGAGTGGTAAACGACGTGGAGCCCAAGGATCGTGATATCGCCATGGTGTTCCAGAACTACGCGCTGTATCCTCATATGTCCGTGTATGACAACATGGCATTCGGCCTGAAGCTGAGAAAGGTTCCCAAGGATCAGATAGATAAGATGGTAAAGGAGGCAGCTAAGATCCTGGATCTGACGCCCCTGCTTGACCGTAAGCCCAAGGCTCTGTCCGGTGGTCAGAGACAGCGTGTTGCCATGGGCCGTGCAATCGTTCGTAACCCCAAGGTGTTCCTGATGGATGAGCCTCTGTCCAACCTGGACGCAAAGCTGCGTGTACAGATGCGTATCGAGATCGCAAAGCTGCATCAGAGACTGGGTACCACCATCATCTACGTTACCCATGACCAGACTGAGGCTATGACCCTTGGTACCAGGATCGTCGTTATGAAGGACGGCGTTATCCAGCAGGTAGACACGCCTCAGAATCTGTATGAGAAGCCTTGCAACCTGTTTGTGGCAGGCTTCATGGGTTCTCCTCAGATGAACTTCCTGGATGCAACCGTTAAGGTAAACGGCAGTACCGCAAGTCTGGAGATCGCAGGCCACAGCATTCCTCTTTCCGCTGAGAAGTCCAAGAAGCTGATCGACGGCGGCTATGACGGAAAGGTAGTTACCTTTGGTATCCGTCCTGAGGATGTATATGATTCCGAGTCCTTTATTGCAAACTCACCCAGCGTATTCGAGTCTACCGTAAAGGTATACGAGCTGCTTGGTGCAGAAGTTTATCTGTACTTTGATCTGGATGAGTTCCCCATCACTGCAAGGGTCGACTCCCGTACCACTGCAAGACCTGGTGACAGCATCAGATTTGCATTTGACCTTGAAAAGATCCATGTATTTGATAAGGAAACAGAGCAGATAATTACCAACTAGTTTAAAGTATGTCAGGGGGGTGCTGGTAACAGCATCCCCTTTTATCAAATGAAAATAAACAAGGGGTATAAGAATGCGAAAGGTGCAGGGAATGATATGATTTCTAATCAGACGATTCAGACCAGTATTAACGAGCTGAAGGCGATTACCAAGGTGGATCTGTGTATATATGATCTGTCGGGGGCATTGGTTGCGTCTACGACGGAGCAGACGGATCTGACAGGGGACCTGATCAGGGGGTTTGCCGGTTCTCCGGCGGACAGCCAGGTGATCGGGATACATCATCTGCTGAAGATCCTGGATGATGGAGAATTGCTGTATGTGCTGGTTGCAAAGGGGACCAGCGAGGATGTGTATATGGTGGGGAAGATTGCAGTATGCCAGATACAGAATCTTGTTATCGCATATAAGGAGCGGTTTGACAGGAATAATTTCTTTCAGAATCTGCTGCTGGATAATCTGCTGCTTGTGGATATTTACAACAGGGCAAAGAAGCTCCACGTGGAGGTCACGGTGCCCAGAGCGGTATTTTTGGTGGAGACAAGGCTGGAAAAGGACGGGATCGTGACAGAGGTGCTGAAAGGTATGTTCTCCAATCAGGCAGGGGATTACATCACTGCCGTGGATGAGAGCAATGTTATTTTGATCAAGGCGCTGGACGCCGGAAGTACCCAGGCGGATCTGATGGGAATTGCAAATACCATTGTGGCCATGATGAACGGGGAGGCCATGATGAATGTGCGGGTGGCATTTGGCACGGTAGTGCCGGAGTTGAAGGATGTGTCCAAATCATACAAGGAGGCAAAGCTTGCCCTGGACGTGGGAAAGATATTTTATGCCGAGAAAAATGTGGTGGCATACAGCACCCTGGGTATCGGAAGGCTGATATACCAGCTGCCTGTCAATTTGTGCAAGCTTTTTATTGAGGAAATATTCGGCGACAATGTGCCAAACGATCTGGACGAGGAGACCTTGAACACGATCAACAAGTTCTTTGAGAACAATCTGAATGTATCCGAGACCTCCAGACAGCTGTTTGTCCATAGAAACACGCTGGTGTACAGGATAGAGAAGCTGCAAAAGAGCACGGGTCTGGATCTGAGGAATTTTGACGATGCGCTGACCTTTAAGATCGCGTTGATGGTGGTGAACTATATGAAGTATCTGGACAGCAGTGAATATTAGCGTGTCGTAATTAAAACAGTTTGTACTAGGCAGACAACCCCCTGAATATATTACTATGAAAGTATGGAGGAAATATTATTCAGGGGGTATTTTTATGCGCTATGACAGGAAAATCAAATATCTGGATTACTGTGAGAACGGAGAGCGAGTGCGGGGAGGCGGGTTTTTGAAGCTGGAGGTTTCCGGGAATCGTCTCAAATTGGAGCTTACCGTAAAGGGAGTGCGCGGTATCCGGGAGCTTGCCGGAGATGTGATCCTTTGCGGGAACAGCGGGGAAGAGGTGCTGGGGAAGATACAGCTCACGGAAGGCCAGGGGGATTTCCGACATTTGTGTCAGATAGATGACGAAAGAGGCCGCCTGGCCGGCAGCGCAGGGCTTACATATGATGAACTGACCGGCATCAGGATCCCTTTGGGGGAGGGACGGGAAATCACCTGTAAGTGGGAGGCGTCCGGACAGGCGGCAGAAGAAGCTGCCGGAAAGCAGGCGGCGGGAAGCGTATACGGGCAGGGAAAAGCAAGAAGCACCGGAGAGGAATCAGCCGCAGGAGGCGGCAAAGCGCAGGCGGCAGAAGAAACTGCCGGGAAGCAGGCGGGGACGAAAGCGGCCCGCGTGCAGGCGGCGGGAACTGCATACGGGGAAACGAAAGCGAGGAATGCTGAAGAGGAATCAGCCGCAGGAGGCGGCAAAGCGCAGACAGTAGTGGAGCGGCAGGGAAAAGCCCACAGGAAAGAGACTGGAAAGAAAGAGACCGAAAAGAAAGAGACAGAGAGAGTGCCGGAACTCCGGGGGACGGAGGCGGCAGGCTCGGAAGGCTCTGCGCCGCATCCTGCAGAGGCATCTTGGGATCCTCGACAGAGAGAAGCGCGTATGGAAGGCTCCGCGCTGCATCGTGCAGAAGCATTTCAGGATTCCCGACAGGAGGAAGCTCACGGGGAAGATCCTGCACCGCGCAGGGCGAAAGAATCAGCAGAGTCAGGGGAGGCGGTCCCCCTGCTGGAAAATAAATGGCAGCAGCTGTGCGCAATATATCCGCATATAAAGCCTTTCCGGGACCAGCGGGAATATCTTTCCATCGGGCCGGAGGATTTTGTGGTGTTTTCCTCAGATTCCTATAAAGCCGCAGGCAACAGCTTTATGCTTCACGGCTACTATAATTACCGGCATTTGATTTTGACAAGGGAGGAAAGGCGGGGAGAGGTCATATATTATGTGGGTGTTCCCGGTAATTATTATGAAAGGGAAAAGCAGGTTGCGATCATGTTCGGCTTTGAGAGCTTTGAGTGCGCCCAGGAGCCGGCCCAGTCCTCGGATTTCGGCTATTATATGATGAAGGTGCAGCTGTGATACAGGCAGAGCTTCGCGAAGGCGCTGTTATGTCACCCCAGTGCTGAAGGGAGGAATAAAGCTTTCCTCCGCAGTGCCGCTCTCCTGCATAAAGCCGTTTTCAATACCGATCTTTTCCGCAAAGTCAAGGACCCGTCTGTATTCGTCGTCTGTGACTAGACGGTTTAAGCCGGGGAGATGGGCGGCCTGCTTCATAGGAGTATACTGATTCAAGATACTGACATAAATGTCATTCCCGTAAGTGCTGTGCAGATACCGCAGCACTTTCTTGGAATCCTTTACCTGGCCGGGAAGTACCAGGTGACGCACGATAACGCCGCTTTTCATCAGTCCTGTGTCGTCGTCGAATTTCGGGGCGCCCGCCTGGCGGAACATTTCTTCAATGGCGGCGGCAGCTTTTGAAAAATAGTCCGGCGCATGGGAGCAGGCATCGGCGAGCTTTGCGGAATAATATTTCAGATCCGGAAGCCATATATCTACCAGTCCTTCCAGCAGACGAAGGGAAGAAGGTTCCTCATAGCTGCCGGTGTTGTATACCACGGGGATGGACAATCCTTCTGCTTTCGCCAGCCGGATAGCGCGGCAAATCTGGGGAATAAAGTGTCCGGCGGTGACGAGATTGATGTTTGCCGCATGATCTTTTTGAAGCTCTAAAAATATCTCTGCAAGCCTTTCCGGAGTAATGGAATACTTCGCCCTGCCTGTGGCGATGCTGTGGTTCTGGCAAAAGACGCATCGGAGACCGCAGCCGAAAAAGAAAACGGCGCCGGACCCGCAGGAGCCTGAGATGCAGGGCTCCTCCCAAAAGTGGAGGGCGGCTCTGGCTACGGTCAGCTCGGCGGTCTGTCCGCAGAAGCCGGTCTGTCCCGCAGCGCGGTCAGCATGGCACTGTCTGGGGCAGAGGGTACAGTCGGACATATATGCAGTTATCTGAGAAGGGGTCATGATCATATCCATTTTATTCACACTAAATATATAAACACCGCACACCCGGACACAACTCCACCCGGCTTCCTCGCGGCACATGAGAGGTTCTGTTTAGTGCTGCTTTGTTCCCAACCTGACACGGTTCACAGATTCCCATTGCGCGAGACCGAATTTCACCATTATGTCACAAGTGTACGGCTTATTAAGTTTATCGGTTTCCGGTAACTTTGTCAAGAATTTTACGGATGAAATTATGAATTTTGCTGATGAAATTATGAAAGTGTGGTAGAATATTTGCAGAGAGTAGCAGCCTGCGCTTTTCGGCAGCAGGAATTCGCAGGCTGCGGAAAGGTAGGATCAATATGAACAAAAACGCACTTTATCAGCTTTCTTACGGAGTTTATGTGGTGAGCACCTGGGATAAGGGAAGAGCCACCGGCTGCACGGCAAACAGCGTCATGCAGATCACATCTTCCCCGGCTACCGTGGCGGTGAGTATCAATCATGACAACTACACGAATCAATGTATTCAGGATACCGGGAAGTTCGCGGTATCCATCCTGGGGGAGAACACCGATCCGGGCATCATCGGGACCTTCGGCTTTTACAGTGGAAAGGACACAGATAAATTTGAAAAGCTGGACGCTGTGATAAGATCCTATTTGCCCATAGTGCCGGATGCCTGCGCCTGCATTGTGTGTGATGTGATCGATAAGCTGGAGACCGACACCCATACCGTATTCCTGGGAAAGGTGACGGACGCGGACGTATTGAAGCAGGATACTCCCATGACTTACGCATATTATCACAATGTCATCAAGGGAAAAAGCCCGAAGAACGCGCCTACCTATCAGGGTGAGGACTCATGAAGATCAAAGTAAAAAAGGCGAGATATGAGGACGTTCTGGCAATGCCGGTAGAGCATCATCGGCTGCCCAGACGGCCGGGCATTCTCTTCAGGACGCTGTTGAAGGCGGTATCCTTTTCTGATTTGAAGGCCGTTCATTTCAGCTACAGGAAGATCGGCATGGAGAAGCTGGGAAAGCGGGAGCCATGCCTGTTTTTGATGAATCATTCCAGCTTTATTGATCTGAAGATCGCGGCCACGATTCTGTATCCAAGGCCCTTTAACATCGTCAGCACCTCGGACGGCTTTGTGGGAAAGAGCCGGCTGATGTATGCGGCGGGCTGTATCCCTACCAAAAAGTTCGTGACGGATATGGTACTGGTGCGGGATATGATGTATGCCCTGAAAAAGTTGAAAAGTTCCGTGCTGATGTATCCGGAGGCAAGCTACAGCTTTGACGGAACGGCGACGCCCCTGCCGGAAACGCTGGGGAAATGCCTGAAGATCATGGGCGTGCCGGTGGTAATGATTCGTACCTACGGCGCGTTTACCAGGGATCCCCTGTATAATAACCTGCAGTTGCGGAATGTGGATGTAACTGCGGATATGGAATATCTGCTTTCCCCGGAAGATATTTCCAAAATGAGCGTGGCGGAGCTGAACAGAGTTCTGGCGGAAAAGTTCAGTTTTGATAATTTCCGCTGGCAGCAGGAGAATAACATCCGCATTGCGGAGGCGTTCCGGGCGGACTGCCTGAACAGAGTGCTTTACAAATGCCCTCATTGTAAGACAGAGGGGAAAATGCTTGGGAAAGGCACAAAGTTGGTCTGCGGAAGCTGCGGAAAGGAATATCTGCTGACAGAGCTTGGGTTTATGGAGGCGGCGGACGGAAATACGGAATTTCCCCATATCCCCGACTGGTATCGGTGGGAGCGGGAGTGTGTCAGAAGGGAGCTTGAGGAAGGCTCCTACGGTCTGGATGTGGCGGTGGATATCTGCATGATGGTAAATATGAAATGTATCTACAGAGTGGGCTCCGGCAGGCTTACGCACAGTGCGGCGGGTTTTCGGCTGACAGGCTGCGGCGGGAAGCTGGATTATTCCCAGAAGCCCTCTGCATCCTACAGTCTGTATGCGGATTATTACTGGTATGAAATAGGAGATATGATATGTATCGGCAATGCGTCCGTCCTGTTTTATTGCTTTCCCACCGAGGGCGGCGATATAGCGGCAAAGACCAGGCTTGCCACGGAAGAGTTGTATAAAATGAGTAAAGTGGTCGCAGTCCATGGGTGAACTGCGGCTGATAAGCTATCCGGATCAACGGGCTTCATCCGGATAGAGAGTTATAACAAGGAGTGAAAATACCATGTATTTATTTGCGGAGGTTATCTTTTACTCCGGGCAGCGAAAATATCTGCCGACAAACGGTTATCGTCCGGACGCCGTATTTGACGGAAGAAAAGATTATTGGGGAATTACATTTGTTGAGCTGCCGGTTGAAGAGTTTGATGCTCCGGTTCCTGCAATCATAAAATTTACGTTTCAAAATACACATTATCAGGACGTCATGCAGGGACAGTCATTTGCAATCATGGAAGGCTCTCATCAAGTTGGTGAGGGAAAAATTATTTCAATTGAAAAATGAGGCACTATTCTTATTCCTTGCCCGAAGCTCCGTGAAAAAGGTTTTCAGCAGATCGCTGCATTCCTGTTCCAGAATGCCGCGGGAGACATTTACCTGGTGGTTGAATTCCGGCATTTCCAGAATGTTCAGGATGGAACCGGCGCAGCCTGCCTTGGGGTTCATGCAGCCCAGGACGACTTCGGGGATGCGGGCCTGGACGATGGCACCGGCGCACATCTGGCAGGGCTCCAGGGTCACATACAGGGTACAGCCCTCCAGTCTCCAGTCACCGATTACTTTGCTGGCCTTTCGGATGGCGGCGATCTCCGCGTGGGAGAGAGTATTTTTGTCCGTGTTGCGGCGGTTGTAGCCCCGCCCGATGATTTTTCCCTCATAGACGATGACGCAGCCGATGGGAACCTCGCCCAAGGCATAGGCCTTCTTTGCCTGCTTCAACGCTTCCCGCATATATTTTTCCTGAATACTTGAGACAGCCGCCATACTTTTCTCCCTGTGTTACAGCCTGCGATTTGACATTTTTTCCAACAATATATATAGTATATAAAGAAACAGCCTGTACGTCAATGAAAGCTTACGGAAGCGAGAGGAAGATCCATGGTATCAATAAAAGAGGTTGCAAAATATGCCGGAGTGGCTATCTCCACGGTGTCAAAGGTGTTGAACGGTTATCCCAATGTCAGCGAGGACACAAGGAAGAAGGTCAACGACGCCATCCGGGAACTGAATTATATTCCCAATTCCATTGCCTCCGCCCTTTCCTCCAAGCAGTTTGGACGAATCGCTCTGCTGCTGGATCCCAAGCGGCAGACCCAGGCCATTGACCAGGTGTTCATGCAGTATCTGCTGGGAGCGCTGGACAAGGCGAAGGAGCTGAACGTGGAGGTCATCACCATATTTACCTCCATGATCGCGGGAATGGACGCGGAAGAGATTGCAAGATATTTCCTCTCCCAGAGCATAGCGGGAGTGGTCATTTACGGTCTTTCCAAGGAGGACAGGATACTGCGGAAGCTGATAGAGGATAAAAATTTTGCCTGCGTGGTGGTGGACGCGCCAATCGTCAACCACAGGACGTCCTCCGTCAGCATCGACCATGAGCAGGCCCAGTATGACGTGGCGAAAAAGACCGTGACGGATGATAAATGCAAGTCCATTTTGTATATTTCGGGAAAAAAGGATGGTTTTGTCACGGAGCAGCGGCTTAGGGGAATGAAGCGGCTGTCGGAGGAATTAAAGCTTCCCATGCTGGTGCGTCAGGGAGATTTCAGCGAGCTGGCTGCCAGAAATGTCACCCTGAAATATGCAAAAAATAAGGACTGCGTGGTATGCGCTTCGGACCTGATGGCAATCGGTGCCATGAACGCCCTGATCGATCTGGATATTTTCCGCCCGGTGTGCGGATTTGACGGCATCACCCTTATGGGCTATGTGGGCAAGCAGATGAACACTGTCCGCCAGGACTTTTATGCCATTTCCAGCAGGGCGGTGGAGGAGGTCAAGCTGCTGATGGACGGACAGGAGGGGCAGAGCGTGGTAATGCCTCACAGTGTGGTAAAAATGTATTATAAGGACATCATTTGCTGATCCCTGCGGGAGCATCCTTTGTCTATTTTTCACAAAATTGATTTTACCCCTTGCGGAAAACGTTTTCCGGTGATATTGTGGTAATAACAGGGAAATATAACCTATACAGGACAATCAAATCGGAGGTATCACACTATGAATCTGGAGCAACAGTTAAGCAAACTGACAGAGAAGCTGTACGGGAAGAGCATCAAGGCGTGTACTGACGCGCAGCTGTACAACAGCGTATTGCAGCTGACGAAGGAGCAGATGGCGGAGAAGCCCGCTATCAGCGGGAAGAAAAAGGTATACTACATTTCCATGGAATTCCTGATCGGTAAGCTTCTGTCCAACAATCTGATCAATTTGGGCATCTATGAGGAGCTGGCTGCACTGCTTGCAAAGAACGGCAAGAGCCTTGCAGCCATCGAGGAGGCGGAGCCTGAGCCTTCTCTGGGCAACGGCGGTCTGGGACGCCTTGCGGCGTGCTTTCTGGATTCTATCGCCACGCTAGGACTGTCCGGCGACGGGATCGGCCTGAATTATCATTACGGACTTTTTAAACAGGTATTTAAGGAGCATCTGCAGAGGGCGGAGAAGAATGACTGGATCGAAGAGAATTCCTGGCTTACCGACACAGGCGTCCGCTTTACCGTTTCCTTTGGCGACAGAAAAGTGACCTCCGTACTTTATGACATTGATGTCATTGGATATGAAAACGGATGCAACAAGCTCCATCTCTTCGATGTGGAGTCCGTTGACGAGAGCCTGGTGAAGGAGGGGATCAATTTTGATAAGACAGCTGTTGAAAAGAATCTGACCCTGTTCCTCTATCCGGATGATTCTGACGAAGCAGGCAATCTGCTGCGTATTTATCAGGAGTATTTCATGGTGAGCAACGGCGCCCAGCTTATCATCCGTGAACTGAAGGAAAAGGGCTGCGATCTGTATCACATGGATCAGTATGCGGCCATTCAGATCAACGACACCCACCCCACCATGGTGATCCCGGAGTTGATCCGCATTCTGACCTGGGAGGAGGGCTTTACCATTGAGGATGCAGTGAATGTGGTGAGCAGGACCTGTGCCTACACCAATCACACTATCCTGGCGGAGGCGCTGGAGAAGTGGCCGCTGGAATATATCGAGAAGGTGGTTCCCCAGCTGGTGCCCATTATCAAGGAGCTAAGCGCCAGGGTCGCAAAGAAGTACGCCAATCCCAAGGTGCAGATCATTGACGGAAGCAAGTGCGTACACATGGCCCATATCGATATCCATTACGGCTACAGCGTAAACGGCGTGGCGGCGATCCACACGGATATTTTGAAGGACACGGAGCTGAATGATTTCTACAAGCTTTATCCGGATAAATTCAACAACAAGACCAACGGCATCACCTTCCGCCGCTGGCTGCTGTCCTGCAACAGGGAATTGGCCGAGCTGCTGACAAAGACCATTGGCGACGGCTACAAAAAAGATGCGGCGGAGCTGGAAAAGCTGTTGGCGAAGAAGGATGACGCCGCTGTGCTGAATGCCATCGAGGGCATCAAAAAGCAGAAGAAGGAAGCTCTGGCAGCGTATATCCGGGAGAAGGAGGGCGTTACTCTGGATACGGATTCCATCTTTGACATCCAGGTAAAGAGACTTCACGAGTATAAGCGCCAGCAGATGAACGCGCTGTATATCATCCACAAGTATCTGGAGATCAAAGACGGGAAAAAGCCGGCGAGGCCCATGACCTTTATCTTCGGCGCAAAGGCGGCTCCCGCGTATGTGATCGCCCAGGACATCATTCACCTGCTGCTGGTGCTGTCTGAGATCATCAACAAGGACCCGGATGTAAGTCCTTACATAAAGGTGGTCATGGTGGAAAATTATAATGTAAGCTACGCGGAGAAGCTGATCCCTGCCTGCGACATATCCGAGCAGATATCCCTGGCGTCCAAGGAGGCTTCCGGCACGGGCAACATGAAGTTCATGCTCAACGGTGCAATCACCCTGGGTACCAGCGACGGAGCAAACGTGGAGATCCATGAGCTGGTTGGGGATGAAAATATTTATATTTTCGGTGAAAAGAGCGACGATGTGATCGCCCATTATGCGAAAAAGGATTATGTGCCCATGGACTACTACAAAAAGAGTCCTGTCATTCAGGCTGCAGTGGATTTCATCGTCAGCAAGCAGGCGCTTGCCGTGGGACACAAGGCGAATCTGGAGCGCCTGCACAAGGAGCTGCTGAACAAGGACTGGTTCATGACGCTGCTTGACCTGGAGGATTACATCGCTGTGAAGGACAAGGCATTTGCAGATTACGAGGACAGGGAGAAGTGGAAGAGAATGATGCTGGTAAATATCGCAAAGGCAGGATTTTTCTCCTCCGACAGAACCATTGCCGAGTATAACAGAGACATCTGGAAGCTGGGTTGACAGTGCAGTCATACGAAAATGACCGCACAAGATTCAGCGGTACAAAGGCAATTTATGAATGGCATGGCTTAGGCATGAAAGAAAGGGCAGGAACATGAAAAGGAGATTGAAAAACAGACTGGCAGGCATAGGCTTAGCCGCCATGATGGTATTTACGTTTGTTGCCGGATTTATCGGCGCCCCGGCCGCCGCAAGGGCCGACGAGGGCGCGGTGATCAAGCTGCACTACAACAGGCCGGACGGTGATTATGGCCCCTGGCGGGTATGGTTCTGGGAGGACGGAGCCGAGGGCGGCGACTATTATTTTGAAGAAGTGGACGGAGAGCAGATAGCCACTATGAACGTCTCACCGGGGGCAGCAAAAATAGGATTTATTGTCCGCACGGAGGACTGGACAAAGGATGTGAACAAGGACCAGTTCATTGATATTCCGGAGGTGATCTCCGGTACGGTACACGTCTATGTGGAGGCCGGTGTGGAAGGCTTTACCAAGGAGTACGGTGAGGATGTTGTGACGGGCGTCAAGCTGATGAGCGCTGTTTACGGAAACGACGGCACAGTGGCTGTGGAACTGACCGCGCCGATAGAACAGCCGGAGACGGCCTTTGTGATAAGCGGCAGCGAGGGTGAGATCGGGATCGTCGGGGTGGAGGGAACAGATACCTCTTATACCCTGACATTGGAGGCAGAATTGAATTCTTTCGGAAATTATACTATTACCTTTGACGGAAACGATTACAGTGTCAAGATGCCAAGCGTCTATTCCACCGGCGCTTTTGAGGCGGCATATACTTATTCGGGCGATGACCTTGGGGCCGTATGGACTCCGGAAAAAACCACCTTCAGAGTGTGGGCGCCTGTGGCGGAGGAGGTCTATGTGAATCTGTATCAGTCGGGAGATGCAGAGGCTCAGGATCTGATCGAAAGCATTGCCATGACGCAGGATGTGAACGGCACCTGGGTGCTGGAGGCGGAAGGGGACAAAAACGGAGTTTACTACACCTATAAGACCGTCACCGCCGGACAGGAGACGGAGGCCTGCGACCCCTATGCCAGGACCACCGGCGTAAACGGCGACCGGGCCATGGTGATCGACCTGGACAGCACAGATCCGGAGGGCTGGGAGAACGACAGCAATCCCCACGCAGGGGAGAAGATCACGGACGCCATCATCTATGAGCTTCACATGAGAGATTTTTCTGCAGATGCAAGCTCCGGTATTGAGAACGTGGGGAAATATCTGCAGTTTACGGAGAAGGGTACCAGTACGGCGGGAGGGGCGGTCACCGGTATCGACTACCTGAAGGAGCTGGGCGTCACTCATCTCCACATCCTTCCCATGTATGATTTCGGCTCTGTGGACGAGACGGGAAGCGGCTATAACTGGGGCTACGACCCGAAGAATTATAATGTGCCGGAAGGGTCTTACTCCACCGATCCCTACAACGGCGCAGTTCGTGTAAACGAGGTAAAGCAGATGGTTCAGTCCCTCCACAATGAGGGGATCGGCGTGGTGATGGACGTGGTATATAACCATGTGCAGAGCGCTGAGGATTTCTGTTTCAACAGGCTGGTGCCCGGATATTTCTCCCGTATCACTGAAAGCGGAAGCTATTCCAACGGCTCCGGCTGCGGCAATGATACTGCCAGCGAGCGCAGTATGGTGAGAAAATATATCGTGGATTCCGTGTGCTACTGGGCGGACGAGTATCATATAGACGGCTTCCGCTTTGACCTGGTAGGGCTGCTGGATGCGGATACCGTGAATAAGATCGTGGAGGAAGTACACAAGACCCACCCGGATGTGATCTTCTACGGGGAGGGCTGGACAATGACCACCAATGTGACGAAGCAGGGCGTGACCATGGCCACTCAGGAAAATTCTGCCCAGACTCCCGGTTTTGCATATTTTAACGATAAGATCAGGGACGGCCTAAAGGGCGGCGTCTTTAGTGAGACGGAGACCGGCTACATATCCGGCGCGTCAAGCTCCTATGAGGTGGCGAGAGCTTTCCAGGGAAATTCCGCCTGGTGCGGCAGTCCTGCCCAGACCATCAACTATGCTTCCTGCCATGATAATCTTTCCCTGTTTGACAAGCTGCAGAGGTCCCGCTCGGACGCATCCAGAGAGGATCTGATCAGGATGAACAATCTGGCGGCGGCTATCTATATGACCTCTCAGGGCGTGCCCTTTATGCAGGCGGGAGAGGAAATGCTGCGCACTAAGGTGAATGCGGACGGCAGCCTTAACAGTAACAGCTACAACGCCGGGGATGAAGTCAACAGTATCAAATGGAGCGACCTGGAGAAGGAGGAATATCGGCAGGTACTGGATTACTACAAGGGACTGATCGCTTTCAGAAAGGCCCACAGCGTTTTGCGCCTGGACGACGCCCAGGCGGTGAAGGAGCACGTATCCCGTGTGGAGGATGTGCCTCAGAATGTCCTTGCCTTCGATCTGACCGGGGGCGTGGAGGGAGAGATAGCAGAGGAGATGTTCGTTGTCTTTAACCCTAATACTGAGTCAGTGGAGGTGAACCTTCCGGCAGGCGGCTGGAGCGTATATATCAACGGCGAAAAGGCAGGAACGGAAGCCCTGGAGGGCGTTTCAGGCAAGGTAAGCGTTGCATCCATTTCCGCAATGGTGCTGATAAAGGACGACAGTGTGCCTGTGACGGAGCAGACTGACGCATCCGGAGAGACATCGGCAGAGGAAACTGCTGCAGAGCCGGCGCAGAAGGAGGGCGTAAGCGTTGTCCTGATCGGCGTGATCTGTGCCGCAGTGCTGGCGGTGGCAGGTATTGTGCTGATCGTTCTGGGAAAAGGGAAAAAGAATAAGAAATAAGAAAATAAGAGGGTTACAGCCATGAGAGCAAGCGGTGTGTTATTGCCCGTTTCCAGTCTGCCGTCGGCATACGGGATCGGATGTTTTTCAAAAGAAGCATATGACTTTGTAGACAGGCTTAAGAAAGCAGGGCAGTCCTACTGGCAGATACTGCCCCTTGGTCCTACCGGTTATGGGGATTCGCCCTATCAGTCCTTTTCCACCTTTGCGGGAAACCCTTATTTTATCGACCCGGAGGACCTGATAGAAAGAGGCTATATCACAAAGAAGAAATGTGATGGCTATGACTTTGGGGACAATGGGGAGTATGTGGATTATGCCAAAATCTACGAAAGCCGCTTCCTGCTCCTCAAGGAGGCATGGAAGAACAGTAAGATCGCCAAAGAGCCTGACTTTCGCATTTTTGTAAAAGATAATGCCTACTGGCTGGACGACTATGCCCTGTATATGGCGGTAAAGGCGTCCTTCGGCAATGTGTGCTGGGTGGAATGGGATGAAGATATCAAGGTGCGCAGGCCGGAGGCACTGGCGGCATACAGACGTAAGTTCGCGGAGGAGATCGAGTTTTATCAGTTCCAGCAGTATATGTTCCGAGTGCAGTGGGAGAAGCTGAAAGCCTACGCCAACCGTAAAGGCGTGAAGATCATAGGGGATATTCCCATTTACGTTGCCTTTGACAGCTCTGACGCCTGGGCAAATCCGGAGCTCTTTCAGTTTGATGAGGATTGTAATCCCAAGGCGGTGGCGGGATGCCCCCCTGACGCGTTTGCCGTCACGGGACAGCTCTGGGGGAATCCGCTGTACCGCTGGGACTACCATAAAAAGACCGGCTACGAGTGGTGGATGAAGCGGCTGGAAGCCTGCTTTAAAATGTATGACATGGTCCGCATAGACCATTTCAGAGGCTTCGACGCTTATTACTCCATCCCCGCAGGCATGAAAACCGCAGAGATAGGGGAGTGGGAGCCGGGACCGGGGGAGGCGCTCTTTGAGACCATGAAAAAGCGGCTGGGAGAAAGGGAAGTCATTGCGGAGGATCTTGGCTTTTTGACCCCCTCTGTGTTAGAATTGGTAAAGCATACCGGCTACCCCGGAATGAAGGTGCTGCAGTTTGCCTTTGACTCCAGGGAGGACAGCGACTATCTGCCCCATAATTATCTTCGGAATGCGGTGGCATATACCGGGACCCATGACAATGATACCACCATGGGCTGGTACAGGCAGCTGCCGGAAGCGGACAGAGAGTTCTGCGATCGTTACCTGAATCTGAAGAAATGCAGCAGTGACGAGGAGATCAAGTGGGAGTTTATCAGGGCAGTGCTTTCCAGTGTTGCGGATCTGGCGGTGATCCCCATGCAGGATTATCTGGGCCTGGGCTCGGAAGCCCGCATCAATACGCCCTCTACTCTGGGGGGCAATTGGATGTGGCGGATGAAGAAGGGTGCATTCACAAAGGAGCTGGCGGCTCAGATCAGGGAGATGTCGGAGCTTTACGGCAGAACGCCTAAGAAGGCTGCCAAAACCAGGGAAACCAAGGCGGCTAAGGCTGTCAAGCCAGGAAAGAAGAAAAAGGATGCAGCCCAAGCCGGCAAGACGGAGGCTTCGGCCGCTAAGAGGGGAAAGAAGAAAACAGAGACGGTCCAAGCCGCCAAGGCGGGAAAAGGGAAGAAGGCAGAGACAGCCCAAGCCGGCAAGGCGGAGGCCAGGAAGAGAGCCGGAAGCACCGAAAAGGCTGGAAAAGCCGGAAAAGCGAAAAGCACAAATCAGAAGAAAGAGAAGGCATGAATGGAAATTCACGGATTGAATAAGACAACATTATTGGATTATCCGGGTCATGTAGCAGCCACCGTTTTTACCGGTGGCTGCAATTTTCGCTGTCCTTTCTGTCACAACGGGGACTTGGTGTTGGATCCTAAGTCCCAGCCGGTGATTCCGGAGGAAGAGGTGTTTGCCTGGCTGAAAAAAAGACAGGGCATTCTGGAGGGAGTCTGCATCACCGGAGGAGAGCCCACCCTGCAGCCGGACCTGCCTGATTTTATCGGAAAAGTCCGAGAGCTAAGGTATCTTGTGAAGCTGGATACCAACGGCTACCGACCGGAGGTGCTTGCACGACTTCTGGAGGAGGGGCTGCTGGATTATGTGGCCATGGATGTGAAAGCGTCCCCCGATAACTATAAAAAGGCGGCGGGCTGTCCGGAGCTGGATTTTACAAGGATAGCGGAAAGCATATCCATATTAAAGGGCTGTAAGATCCCTTATGAGTTCCGCACCACGGTGGTACAGGGCATTCACACCGTCTCGGAATTCGACGGTATCGGTAAGCTGTTAGCGGGCGCAAGAGCCTATTACCTGCAGGAATTCCGGGAAAGCGGGAGTATGCTGCAAGGCGGGTTCCGGTCCTTTCCGGCGGAGGTCATGGAAGAAATGCGGAAAAGGGCAGGAAAATACATGGACAAGGTGGAGCTGCGGGGTGTGATGTAGCATAATTTAATAAGCTTTATCGTGATAATTTGTGTTTTCACCATTTGCCAAATGTTGTGCCGCGTGCGCTTTCCATGCCGCTTTTTCTTCAGCGGACAAGCCGTAAGTATAAATTTCCATTTTATGACCGCACCAGCAAATACGGACGCCAAGCGGTTCCGGAGCAGCAGGCTCCTCGACAACAGGTTCCGGAGCAGCAGGTTCCTCAACAACGGGTTCCGGGGCAGCAGGTTCTTCAACAACAGGTTCCTGAGCAACGGGCTCTTCTGTCACAACAGGGTCGTTTGTTGCAGCAGGCGGAATGTATACTGTGACAGTTACTTCAGCGGTTTCAACGCCAATCTGTATATTGTCCATTCCGGTCGTTTCTCCCGCCTGAGCCGCGGTATCGTCGGAAGCATCGGCAGTCTCAATAGTTTCTTCCGTTGAAACAGCAGTCTTGTCTGTGGTATCGGCTGCTTCAACAGTCTGAGACGGTTGTGTGTTTTGCGCTGCCTGCCCAGTCTGCTGCGTAGACTGAGCAGACTGGGTGCTCCGCACGGTCTGAGCGCTCTGAGTAGTCTGGGTACTCTGTATGGTTCGGGCGCTCTGGGCAGACTGGGTGCTCTGTACGGTCCGGGCGGGCTCCACGGTCTCAGCAGTCTCTTCTGCCTTAGTGCTCTCTGCATTTTCACCAGCACCGGCCTCTCCCGTGTCGGAAGCCGCGGATGCGGCAGCAGTCCGGGCGGTGTCGGTCTCATCTTCCACAACAGCCTCTTTGGTCTCTTCCACAACCACATCTTTTACGACTTTGCCGGTAACAATTATCTGCTCGCTGTCAACATCAGCTTCCGACTGAGTGGATACAATATCATTTGCTTTGGCAGCTTCCCTGCTTTTTACCTTCTGACTGCCGCAGCCTGTCAGGCAGCTTACAATCAGTCCTACAATCAATGCCGTACCTATTATTCTTTTCCTGTACTTTGTCATTTTCATATTTCCTCTCCTTTCGCCGCGTAGGCGGCATTTCAAAATTCATTTGTTTACACCTATGAAACGATCAAGGAAAGAAAATGGTTGCAGGTTTTTTAAAATTTTTTTCCATGAATTGAAATAAGCAGTAAAATATAGTATAACGTAAATATAATTTATAAAGGCAAATCGGTATTTGGAGAAAAGTTTTCAATGAAAAAGATATCTGGAATGAACTATATCATATTGTCTGCATTAGCTTTTGGGAGTTTGGGATTGGAACTATTGCTGGCTTTTGGCATTGAACCGATTCTATATGGTGCATCAATAAGCGAATGGACAGAACTGCAAACTATTATTCATTGGGTGCTTATATGTATTTTGTGGGGCATAGCAAGTTTATGTATCATTCAATTTGCAAAGAAAAAATATGATTTTGATATTTTTCAAAAAGGAACTAAGATGGCAGTTTGGCAATGGCTTCTTATCGTGGTAATTATTATTGGAAGTTTGATTATTTCCTACTTCGATTGGCATGGCAGTAAGGTAATAAAAGAGTTTTATGCAAATGGTCTTGTAAAGTTTATTTTTCAGTATATATACTATATTTTTGAAACAATTTTAGTTATGCTGATTTTGGTGTTCGGACAGAATGCTTTTGAAAAATGGTTTCATAAATGTAATATTCCCTATGGTGGAATTATCGTTGCCATTACATGGGGAATCGCACATTTTTTCACCAAGGATATAACAACAGGGATTGTTACAATGATTTCTGGTTTAGCATTTGGAAGCATATATCTTTTAACGAATAGAGATATTAGGAAAACATATCCGATTTTATGGGTTATGTTTGTCCTATAAATTCAAGTTGAACAAAATCGCTGCGCGATGGCCTGCCAAGGCTGTGGCGCAGTTTTCGGGGAGGGATTTTTCTCTCTTTTAAGCCCTCGGCGTTTGAGAGCGAAATACACCCATTGCACAAACT
>JAMPHT010000044.1 GCA_023663285.1 Bacillota bacterium | reverse complement strand
AGACAGTATCATATCCTCCGTCTACCCGCGCCAGTTTAGAAGCTCCCATAAGTCCACTGTCATTAAACAGCGCACTCCCTGATTTGGCAAGGCTATGTAAGGAGAGGTATGCGTCAACGCCAAAGGTGATAACGTTTCCGCAGCATTTCCCAAAATAATAGAAATCCTTATCCGACGCCTCTAATGCTTTGTCATCCAGGTATGTATGGAACTTTTTCCGGTCAGCCTCGGAGATCTGTCGATTTCTGGTGCTATTAGGGCCAGTATACGGCGTGAAAGCTCTAATATAGAGATTTGCCACAGATACCATCGCATCATAGACCGATTCGGTGATACCGTTCATTACTCCCAGGCTGATCGAGTATTCATAATGCTTCTGTTCTGCCTGGTTTTCCCACATCTTCCCGGCAGTCTTACGGTAATCTTCACTCCCCGTCAGGCTATACATCAGTTCATTTACTGCCGCAGGCTCTAACCAAATATGATTATTCCCACTCGGATCCGCATAATTCTCCGGATTCCCCACGCAATAATTATACCGGTTCAGGGTCAGAGGCTCCCTCAGATCCCCCAGATAGCTGTCCTCCGTCAGGAAGTCCGCCCTTACCACGCTGTAATAGCGGGCGCGGAGATACTGGCTCTTGATGTTAGGGTTGTAGCTCTCCCCGTTGTAGGTATACTCGTTCTCATACTGAGGCGCGCCAAAGGTGATCTCACCGAATACGCTGTAGCGGTAGGAGCGGTATACCTGACCCTTCCCGTCGGTGATGCCTGTCACGCTGCCCTTAGGGTCATAGAGATAATATCCTGTACTGCCGTCCAGGCGGTCCATGGAGAGACGGTCTGAACCGGCTCCGATAGCTGCCCCGTAGACATAAGCCGTATCCGGAGTGCCGTTGATGTTCTGCTCTACCAGCACCTCTGCGTACTCGCGGTTCACATCGTTGATGTACTCGATCAGTTCATAGCTGCTGTCAGTGATGGCGCCGGAAGCGTTGATGAGGGACAACAGCTCCTTTTCCGCGGCTCCCACCTCGCCCTCCGCCCGCAGGCGGATGCCCGTCCCCTTATAATCGCAGGGGCTGTAGGTACAGTAGTAATCGGAAAAATCTTCGTCCTTGTTCGGGTTGTAGTTCATCTGGAACACACGGTTCCCGTCCCCGTCATAGGCCGCCGCCATCTGCAGCGTCCGGCTGTATGCCGTGCCGGTGTATACGGCTTCCAAGCGATTCTCCACCGTATAGGTATAGGTGGTGAGGCTGCGGTCCGTGGGGCTGTATTCCCCGGTCAGATTCCCGTCTGCGTCATAGGTGTACTGTACCCTCCGGGTGGTTTTCCCGTCGCAGAGGACAGCCTCCGAAAGCTGGTTACTCTCATTATAAACGTATTTCCGGTTTTCCACAACTATTCCTGCAGCATTTGTCCTGACCGCCGCAGTGCGGTTGCCCATCAGGTCGTATTCATAGGTGTAAACACTGGTGCCGCAGCCGCTCTCTGTCTCCGTGACAGAGAGCAGCTTTCCCGCGTCGTCATAGGTAAAGGTCCTGTCCGTCTCTGTTGTCTGGCTGCCGGAGGTTCCTTTCCTGTCGTGAGAGGTGTGCTTCCTGCCGCCCCAGATGTCCTCCGCCAGGGACTCCACTACCCTTTCCCCGATGATAAAGCCTCTTTCGTCATAGGTATAGATATAACGGCTCACTACCCAGCCGCAGTCGTCACAACTGTTTACCAGCTCCGTGATTTGATTTTCCTCATTGTAAGTGTTGTAGGTGCTGATGCCGTTAGGACGATGGATCTCCGTGATCCGGTCAAGGGCGTCATAAGTATAGGTAGTGGCAAGGCCCTCCCTGTCAATCACCTTTGTCAGGTTATCATTTAAATCGTACTCGTAGCTTACTATTGTGCCGTCAGGGTAGGTGATGGCCGCCAGGTTGTCCGCGCCGTCGTAGGTGTAGGCAACCGTGTCGCCCTGCGCCTTATCGTGGGAAAAACCTTCCTCGCCTTCTCCCGGCGTCCTGTAAGTGGTCACAGAGGTGACGCGCCCCAGGCTGTCATAGGTATATTCCGTGTCCCCGGTACTGTCGTACATAGCTTTGCGCTGTCCCAGGGCATCATAAGTATAGACCACAGGAACGCTGTTTTCCTCCCCCTGCGCATCTGTATAAGCCTTCTCCGCCAGGGAATCCAGCTTATCGTAATCATAAGTGATGGTATTGCCGCTGTTTGAGGTGTAGGAAACCAGCCTGCCCGCTTCATCGTAGGTCATCTGCTCCGTCCTGCCCGCCGCGTCCGTCACGCTTTTCAGATTACCCATCAGGTCGTAGGTATAACGAGTCCCCCTGCCCAGATAATCGGTGACGGCGGTGAGATCACCCATCACATCATAGGTATAGAAAGCAGTGCTCCCCATTGCATCCGTCACGGAAGCGAGGCGATCCATCAGGTCGTAAGTGTAGGTGGTGGTAAGGCCGTAGGCGTCCCTCCGGGTAAGTACATTTCCGTGGGCGTCATAGGTATAATTCTCCGTCAGACCCCGCTTATCCGTGTAGGAGACAAGACGGCCCGCATTGTCATAGGCATAGGCTAGGGTCTGTCCCAGCGGATCTGCAGCGCCGGTGAGTCTGCCGTCCTTATCGTAGGCATAGCTGTATCTATGACCCATAGGATCGGTGACGGAGATCCTGTTATAGTTATTATCATACTCATAACCGATGGTGCGCTCTCCGGGGGTGGTGATACTCTTTATGTTACCTGTCATGTCGTAGACCACCGAGGCCGCTTTCTGCTCCGGGTCAGTGACGGCGATCATCCGATCCGCCCTGTCATAAGCATAGGTAAAGGTATTTCCCAGAACATTGGTCATAGAGGTACGGTTTCCTCTGACATCGTAGTCGTAGGATGTGACGCCGCCCTCAGGATCAGTGACGGTAAGCAGGTTGTGAAGCACGTCATAGGAATACAGAGTGGTCCTGCCCAGACTGTCCTCCGTCTTTAGGATATCATCCCCTGCACTGTAGGTCAGATCAGTCTCATAGCCCAGGGGAGTGGTGATTTTCGTCAGCCTGTGTGCCGCGTCGTAATCGTAGGTATAAATGCCGCCGTTTGGCAGGGTTTTCTTCACCACCTGTCCGTTTGCATTTACCTCATAAACGGTGGCGCTGCCCAGGGCATCCGTCCTCTCCGTCACCACATCATGGCGGTCATAGACATAGCTCTCCTGCGCTCCCAGCGGGGAGAGCTGCCGGATGATTCTGTACAGGGCGTCATATTCATACTGCCAGGTCTCTCCCAAACCGTTTGTCACCGTCAGGATGTTGCCCACGGCATCATACCCATACTGTTCCGTGATTCCCTCAGGGGTAGTGATGGCGGTCAGGTTATTTCTTTCGTCATAAGCATACAGAGTCTTGCCCCCGTTTCCGTCCGTATAGGCTGCAAGACGGCTCAAAGCGTCATACTCGTAAGAGGTCTGCACGCCGTTTCCATCCGTCAGCCCGGTCAGATTGCCGTCCCCGTCATAGGCAAATACAGTGGCTGCGCCCTCCGGATCCGTTTTCTGCTTCAGACGGTTCAAAACATCGTAGGCATATGTATAGGCTGCCTCTCCGGGCAGAGTCTTTCCGGTCAGATTTCCCGCCGCATCATAAGCATATACCGTCACATTTCCGGCAGGATCGGTGACGGACACAAGCCTGTCCAGAACGTCGTAGCCATAAAGCGTCTCCGCCCCGTCCACATCCGTGACGGAAATGACTCGTCCGAAGCCGTCATATTGATACAACGCGCTGCGCCCCAGTACATCTGTCTGCTTCACCAGATTACCCGCCGCGTCATATTCATAGGTCATCCTGTTTCCCGCGGTATCGAAAGCCTCCGTGACCCTTCCCATAACGTCATAGGCAAGTGTTGTCTTTACCCCGTAGCGGTCCGTGTATGTGGATACTTCCCCGGTCGCCAGATAAGTATAGCTTTCTTTTTCCCCGTTGGGATAGGTATCCGTCAGCAGGCTGCCCTCCGCGTCCACCTGATAGATGTGGCTATTACCTAATGCGTCGGTCCTCTTCACCAGGATACTGTTTTTGTCATATTCATAAGCAGCAAGACTGCCCTCCGCATCGGTCATACCGGTTACACGGCTGATTTTATCATAGGTATAGGCCACGCTGTTTCCGGAAGCATCCTGCGCCGCCTTCAGCTGCCCGATGGCATCGTAGGTGTAGGCGGTCTTTCTGCCCTCAGGCGTAGTTACGGACAATACCCTGTCCTCCCGGTCGTAGGTGTAGACTCTATTTCCACCCAGGGCGTCGGTCACGGACACAAGGCGGCTCAGCGCGTCGTAACCGTATTCTGTGGTATTTCCCAGCTCATCTGTCACAGAGAGCAGATTTCCGACTGCATCATAGGCATACAGAACCGTGCCTCCCAGAGGGTCTGTGGATTTCACCAGCCGATCCAGCTTATCGTATTCATAGATATATACCCTGCTTTCATCGTCCCACAGCCGCACAAGGTTGCCGTTTGCATCATAGGAAAGCCCGGTGACGGTGCCCAGCGGATCCGTCATGGCAGTCAGCCTGCCCTGCCGGTCATAGCTATAAGAGACTGTGCTGCCGTCGGCATAGACAGCCTTTGTGATCCTGCCCTGCAGATCCGTCTCGTAGGCGGTCACATTGCCCCGCTCATCTGTCTCCTTCACAGGGCCTCCCGTCACCGCATCATACGCGGAAAGACGGGTGTGGTGCAGCCGGTCCGTCACGCTGACGATCCTGTCTGCGCCGTCATAGGTATAGGAAGTGACGTTCCCTTCCGAGTCTGTCTCTTCCTTAAGCCTGTTCATGGCGTCATAGGCAAAAGCGGTCACATTTCCTTCTGCGTCCGTCTCCGTCAGCCTATTGCCGTTTGCGTCATAGGTGTAAGCGAGGGTGTTTCCCAACGGGTCTGTAGCGGACAGCATCCGATTCATCTTATCATAGGCAAAGACGCTCTTTTGCCCTTCTCTGTCCGTGATGGCTGTCACTGCGCCTGCCGGATCAAAGGTATAGGAGGTGCTGTTTCCGGCCTCATCCGTCTCCCGGATGCAACGGCCCTTTATGTCATAGGTCTTTGCGGTGACTGCGCCTTTGGGATCTGTGGTCCGGGTTAGGCGGTTCATGGCGTCATAGCTATAGCTCCATATGCCGCCTTCCGCATCCCTCATGCCGATGATGCAGGCTCCCTCATAGGTGTAAGAGGTCACAGAACCTCTTGCATCCGTCACGCCGGTCAGCCGATTCATTTCATCATATCCATAGCGTATCACACCGCCCTCTGCGTCCGTCACGGAGATAAGGCGACTGCTCTCATCGTATTTATAAATGGTCACACCGCCGTCATACTCCGTCACAGTGGCAAGCTGCCCTGCTTCTGTGTAGGTATAGCTTCTCACGGCTCCATCCTGTCTTGTCTCAGTCAGCAGCGCTCCTTTTTCGTCGTAGGTATAAGCCGTCGTCACTCCCTGCCTGTCCGTCGCAGAGGACAGATAGCCCGCCCCGTTATAAGTGCGGCTTTCCGAACTGCCGTCAGGATAGACTATCCCTGTGGTACGGTATTGCTCATCATAATAATATACAGTGGTATTTCCGTTGGCATCCACAGTGGCGGTGCTGCCATTCCCATAGGAAAAAGTGACTTTTCCGCCTTCTGCGTCCGTCTGCTCCGTGACACGGCCTTCTCCGTCATAAACATTTTGTACCACCCGGTTCCCGTTTTCGTCATACCATGCCGTCATCCGGTGCGCTGCGTCATAGCGGTATGTACGCTTGTCCCCTGCCCCGTCTGTCACAGTAACCAGGTTTCCCGCATCATCATAGGCATAGCTGATATGGCTGCCATCCGGCAGGCCAAGCTCCACGATCCGGTTTTCTCCATCCAGTGTGATGATATAGTTCTTTCCGGAGGGAGATGTGACGGCGCTGAGACGATACTCCATGTCATAGGAAAGAGTAGTTCTGTCCCCGCATATGTCCTCCGTTGCTGTCAGCATACCATAGGCGTTGAACAGGTGCTTCACCAGGGTCCTCCTGTCTGTCAGCACAAACCCGTCTCCCTCTTCCGTCAGGGTATAGTCCTGTCCTGCAGGCGCTGCATAGCCCTCCGCTGTTTTCGTAAACGTGATCACGCTGCCTGTGCCGGAAAGCCACAGTACCCTGCCATCGGAAAGCTGACCCAGCCGTTGGTCATAAGCAAAGCTCCACCCATAGCCCAGGCTGCCGTAAAAGTCCGCTCCCTTTGCATTATACTGTCTGGTAAAGGCGAAGCTGCCGCCGATGTCCGCAAGCTCCGCATCCGTCTGTTCCATATAGAAGTTCCCGGTATTCAGATTCACCGGTTCAAAACCGAACTCACAGCTCTCCGCCCGTCCCAGGAGCAGACCGTCAACCACGGCCTTATAGTAGCCTGACAGTTCTCCCGCCGTATAGGGCGCCGCATTTTGAGGATCACGGATAAAGAGAAGGTTTCCCTCCATCGTCAGAGCATCCTGCATCTGCATATCCGCCATGACGATATTCACATCCGCTCCGTAATGCAGGGCAATCCGAGGGATCAAATCAAAAGCGCCCTCTCTGTATAGCAGGAAGGTATCGGAAACTGCCTCCGCTCCAGCCTCCCCGTCCATGGAAGCCTGCGCCGTCACGTAATAGACCTGCCCCGGCGTCAGGTTTGTAAACACCTCGCTCTGCCAGTTAGAAAGCCGTCTGTTATAGGCAAGGGCCGTGGGAAACGCGCCTGCATAAAGCCCGGAATCAGGATAGACCAGACTTGTCTGCGCCTCCGTTTCACCGGTGGTCCCGTTTACCAGACGATAAGTCACCGTACTGCCCGCTTTAGCCTGTCCATGAGCCACGATTCCCAGCGTATTTGTGGATTTGTTCCCGTTTCTCTCCACCACCGGATAAATATCAATGGTGGTATCATCCAAGCTTAGGGCGTCCAGATCTGTAAGCTCGCCTGTCCAGGACAAAATCAGCTTAGGTGCATATTTGGCAGAGGCATTGTTATAAAACACCTCGCACTGCATCATAACGCCCGCCGCTGCCTGTTCCCTGTTCGGAGCCTCCACCTGGGCTTTCATCACGAATCCGTGGTTTTCCGCCGTGCCGTTGATCCATGCGCTGACCTCCTCCGTCACATCGAAGGATAATGTCTCTCCCCTTGCAGCTGCCGCATTCCGGGCGTCCAGAAAATAGTGACTGTAATCCAACTGGTTATTCCAGGTAAGTCCCTTTACTGCCCAGGCATCCTCTACGCCGTAGAGGCCGAATTCACTTTTTCCTTTACTCCATCTGGTCTTTTGCGTCACCTGAAATGCTGCTGATACGATTTCCGCTTCAGACATCAGGGAGGCGAAATCATACTCCACGGAAAAATAAGTCCTGCAGTTTAGATGCCTGCTGCCAAAGCCCGCGTAATTACCGGAAGTGATACCATCGTCATAGCCCACATAAGGATATTGATTGTCACCGATAGCAGTATTCGGACTGCCCTCCTCCGCACAGGCCATACGTATGGCACTGCCCGTCACCTGTACTGCCGTAGGGTCGATACGCACGGGATACTCTCTCTCCGGCGCGGAAAGCCATGCCTCATCCGCAGCTGCCGTCACAAGCAGCATACCGTCTCGCTCTTCCGCGGAAAGCCGGATGCCAAAGCTGATTTCTCCTGCACTGTCCACCATTTCCGGAGCCTCCAGCACAAACACCACGTCCGTCTCCGGATCCGTCCCTTCTTCATACAGATATAGTGTATTGCTCCTGATTTCCCAAGCCAGTCCGTATGTGTCCACATAATATGAAAAACTGCTTTTTTCTCCGCGTTCCAGCAGAATAATATCTTCCTTTACGCTGTTTCCCAGAACAGTATACTGATAGTCTACGCCGGGAAACACATTGCTGTAACGAATGGCATTGTCCTTTGCCAGACCGTTCTGAAAGCTGCCCTCTGCCGGATACAGCGTCATCAGAGCTTCTCTGCTGACGATGGTGATTCCGCGCCCCGCCTCCAGATCGGGATTTTCCGGAAGAAGCACTATGTAGTCGTTAGCTCTGTTGACATAGCCTGTCTCCTGCCCTTCGCCGGATATGCCGAATACCGCCGCAGTCTCTTTTGTCAGCGTGTTGTCCACAGGCACCAGGTTTCCATCTTCGTCAATAAAGGTAGCTCCGTCGTTTCCCACGACGGTCACATATCGGTTGCCGTCCACATGATAGGTGCGGCTGTATTCATCGTAAGAGACCAACGTTCCGTATGTTTCCTGCCGTTCCTCTTCATAAAACTGTTCCGGCAGACGCACCTGTCCCTTCGGTTCTTCAGCATCTCCGCCCGATACCGTTCCCTGATCCTCTTCCGGAATCCTGTCCAAATCCTCTGCGTTGTCGAGAGTATTCTCCTTACCTTCCTCACCGGGAAGCTCTTCCGCTGCGCCGGGTACATCCTCGTCCTCTTTTTCGGATTCTTCTGTTCCCACGGCACCGTCTGCCGCATCTCCCCCTGAGACTGCCGGGGTATCCTCATAGACCTCCCGCCCGGCATTATCTTCGTCAGCAGCACTCTCCTGCCGCGCCCCTGCGCTTTCCGCTGCCTCCGCAGCATAAAGAATGGCGTTATCTGATGCCAGCAGCGCCATTGTAAGCACTATGACAAGCGCTCTCCTTAATTTACTTCCCATATGTCCGTTCATTATTTTTATCCTCCAGAATAATCGCTATGATTTATTATTCTAATCCATAACCATATTATTTTCAAGACCCTCGGAGGAATTTTATAAATGATTCTCCCACACCCCTATCACCGCTATGGTCATATCGTCCCGCACCCTGCCGCCTGCGGCGATCAGCGCTATCCGCAGCAGCCGCTCCGCCAGCTCCCCCGGATTCTGTTCCTGCATATCGCCGATGGCCCTGCAGACGGCGCTCTCATAGCCCTGCCCGCTGAAAGCGTCTATCACGCCGTCGGACATCATAAACAGATAATCCCCATTTTTCAGGCTTATGGATATGGGCCGGATCTTTGTCTGCCGGAAAACTCCCAGAGGAAGGTTTCCTTCCGCGATCAGCTTCACCTCTCCCCCTCTTTTTAAAAAGGCAGCGGCGCCGCCCACCTTCCTGAATTCACATTCCCCGCTGTAGAGGTTCATGCTGCAGACGTCCAGAGTAGGATGGTTTCTGTCCTCCCCTGTGACAAACAGAGCCGTATTCACCATTTCCACCGCAGCCTCGGCGTTGTATCCCGCTTCCAGAAGCTTTTCCATCAGGTCCAGCACCCGCCCGCTGTCCGCCGCAGCCTGTTCCCCGGAACCGGTGCCGTCGGAAAGCATCACCGTAAGCCTCCCCCGCTCCGCCTCCAGAACCGCGTAGTTGTCCCCTGAAACCGTCTCGTCCTCTTCCGTCACCCTGGCAAACCCTGTCAGCGCCACAAAACAAGCCTCCTGCTCCAGGACATAGCTGTGCGGCTCCTTTTCCACCATAAAGGGGCTTCCCGCGGAAAGCTGCAGCCTTGTGTCCAGCAGCACGGAAAGCATATCCGCTGCCTCCTCTGCGGACAGATTCCCCCCTTTCTCCATACTCATGGTAAGCACAATAGCCTCTCTCCCGTCGTCTCCGGTCATGTAGCAGGGATTTTCCGCCCGTATGCCTTCCTCCCGCATAGCCCGAAGGATCAGCCGCTTTTTCCTGTCCTCCATGGGTCTGTAGCAAAGCACTTCCCCGGCTACATCCGTCATGATCTTCGCCATCTCCTGCAGATGGCTTTTCAATATCTGGCGGTTCTCCCAAAGCCTTCTCTCGGAAAGGATCTCCTGCCTGTCCTCCGTCTCCGGACAGAAGCTCCCGTCGTAGCTCCTTGCCAGCTCATAAAAGCTGTCCGCATAATTTAAAAGTCTCCTCCTGCACAGCTCCGACACCTGTGCCGTCCGAAGCTCACTCTCCGCTGTTTTCATATCCTGCCCCGCTTTCCCAGTCTACAGTGTGGGGCAAGATCATTTACCTTACAACATATCGCCGGGTCACTCCGCCATACAGGTATCTTGTGAGCGCATTTACGCGACGTGGAGCTGAGACCGGGGCGGCGATGCGAACCCTCTGGTGAGCATTGCCGACGTATCAGGGCTCATCGGAACGCCTGTCGCGTCTGCAGAACAAGATACCTGTATCGCGGAGTGGCCGTCATATGCTTTAAGGCAAATGACGCCGCCCCGTAAACTGTAACGCAAAGTATAGATTCCCTCCCGCCGCTTTTTTTGTCAAAACCGGGACGGGCAGACTTAAATTTTTGCGACAAAAAAAGCAGGAGCCGTTAAACTCCTGCTACTCACTTTCCTTAAACATAATCTCACCTTCATAAACCAGTCCCAATTTTTCCCGCGCTATATCCTCAATATAGCCTTTAGTCTGAATCTTCTTTCCGAATTCCTCGATCTCCTTGGATCGGTTCTTCTCCTGGGCGATCTGTTCCTCCAGCTGCTGCTTCTCCTGAGTCTTGGCGTCGATCTTCTTCTGCAGCTCCACGCTCCGCCAGGCGGCGGCTATCATGATCAGCAGTACCACCAAGGACACCAGGAACATACTGAAGCGGTTTTGGTTTCTCTTGCGGTAAGCGACTCTGCGGCCTGTTCTTGCCATAGACCCTCCTTCCCGGCAGCTAACTGCCCTTTAAGCTTATTTTAAGCATTTTAAGAAGATACGTCAACCTCAATTTTACTGCTTTTCCGATCCTGCGGCCGATCCTGTGGCTGATACGGCCTATTCCTGCCGCTGTCTTATGAAACAGACGCTTCAGAGGGCGCAGCAGAAAGCCCAGTATCCTGCCCAGACCCGCCAGCGCCTTAGACAGGACAAGGGACACATACTTTACAAAAAGAGGGCTGACCAGCTTTCTGTACAGCAGCATTCCTCCAATCGCCCCGAATACGGCAAACCAGCGCAGCTCCCCGTTACTCTCATGGTACATGAGCAGGAAAACAGAGCCTCCGCAGTAGATCCAGAACCCCAGATCCTCCAGCGACACAAAAAAGGAATTATGGGGGATCACCCTGCGGAATATCCTGATGAGATCATAGACAAAGGTAATAAAAATGCCCATCAAAAGGGCGTGCAAAAGAAATTCGTTTTCGTTTGCCATACTGTTACCGGAACAGCTTACTCAGCAGAGATTCTGTTTTATGCCCGCTTCCCGCCGCATCAGAATATGTAAAGCTGTCTATCCTGCCATCCACATCTACTTCGCCCTTTTCCAGAGTAAGCCTGCTCACGTGCAGATCGTCTCCCTTTATCATCAGCATTCCCTGCTCCGTCTCCAAAAGAACCTCATGGATGTCAAAGGAAAGTACGTCGTTTACACCGTTTATGGTGCAGTTTTTCCGGTTTGTCATGGTCATCCTGTGCGTGCGCGTGCTGCCGTTCAAATCCTCCATAAGCCCCTCCGCCTTTGATTTCCTTTTTTAAAAGCCTATGCGGATGCAGCCCGGTTCATGCACTAAATATACCTGAAAAGCTCTTTTGCCTCTTCCTTCTTTACGGTCTCCTGCACATCCAGCACCTCCACCTTTACGTCCCTGTTGCCGAAAGCGATGGTGATGACGTCGCCCGCCTTCACATTTGCAGACGCCTTTGCCGGCTTGTCGTTGATCATCACCCGCCCGCTGTCGCAAGCTTCGTTTGCCACAGTGCGGCGTTTGATCAGGCGGGATACCTTCAAATATTTGTCCAGTCTCATATTTCCTCCCATTCTGCGTGAACGAGTATAGCAAAACGGAGAACCTTCTGGAAGGTTCTCCGCTGTAATCGAAAGCCTGACTTAGTTCAGCATATCCTTTAAAGCCTTACCAGCCTTAAACTTAGGTGCCTTGGAAGCCGCAATCTTCATTGCCTTACCGGTCTGGGGATTTCTTCCCTCTCTTGCTGCTCTCTGAGATACCTCGAAAGTACCGAATCCTACCAGCTGAACCTTGCCGCCCTTCTTCAGCTCACCAGCAACAACGTCTGTGAAAGCCTTCAGTGTCTTTTCTGCATCCTTCTTGGATACGCCTGCCTGTTCAGCCATAGCTGCAACTAATTCTGTTTTGTTCATATTGAACTCCTCCTGTATGAGTTTTCTTTTTTGTAAGTTCTCAGATGTTTTCTCAGGACATCTATATTATTTATATATGGTTTCCGGTGGTTTGTCAAGGTATTTTACGCAATAATACTGATTTTGCGCCATTTTTTTTATTTTTTTATCTGGAAGAGGTGTTTCCGGAGGCCGTATTCCCTGAAACTGTGGGGTTTCCGCTGAATATGAGGTCAGCAAACGAAAACGACAAATCTTTCTCCTCATCGTCCACCTGTATCGTATAGCTTCGAGTCTCATAATAACTTTTTCTCAGCGTGATCACATGAACTCCTGCCGTTTTCCGGAAGCTGCAGGGAGAGATCCCCACATAATTGCCATCCAGATATACCTCCACCCCTTCGGGAGCATCCACATATACCTTATAATAATCCGTGACCGTATCGACGGAGGATGTTTCACTGCTCTCCTCTTCCTCCTCCGAGGCGTTGGGGTCCAGGACCACGTTGATCCCCACAGACTCCTGGGCCACCCGGATATACTGGGTGACGGACTGATACCCCTCGGCCCTGGCAATCAGCTGATGTATCCCGTAGATCAGATCCACCGGCCCGGAGGGATCTGCCTTTTCACCGTCAATATACAGCTCCGCGTTGGAAGGGTCCAGGGAGAAAAGCACCATGCCGTACTGAGGCTCAGGGATCTCCAGGTCCCCGATATCCAGCGTAGTCTCCTCATTGCGGCTGATGGTGACGCTCTTGACGCCGCCGCCGCCCCTGTTGCTGATATTGACCTGGTAATTTCCCTCAGGCACCACCAGCAGCATATCCTCCGTGATCCTGCGGATCTCTGTCTGTCCGATCTCGATCCAGCCGCCCACAAAATTCTCATCGTTGGCCAGCCTTAGATACCCGTGCCCTCTTTCCACCCTGACGGTGAGTATCTGACTGTCGATCCCCTGAAAGCTTAAAACGTCCCATGCGTTCAGGTCCATACTGTCCATGCTCCTGCCCTCGGACAGGTACTGGGTGTTGGAGGTCAGCTTATAGACGTCCGAGCCGATGCTTACTTCTCCGCGCACGGAATTTATCTCATACCGCTCCACATCCTCATAGGACCAGGCGCCGGGCGAAAGCTGCAGAGAGGTCAGATGCTTTTTGGACTTCAGAAAGGTCACATCCACAATATCCCCGATCTCCACCTGCTCAAAGGAAATACTCCCGCCGTATTTGTCATAAAACCGGGTGGTGCCGTCTATGGAAAGGGTATACCGCTTTCCCAGCTCCAGATTCAGAAAGGTGGCCCTGCCCGCCTCTGCGTCCCTGCCTACCAGGATAGCCGTATCCGCCGAATCGTAGCTGTCCGGTCCCGTCACAACGAACCCCGTATCCGCCTTTTCCCCGGCGGAAGGCTCCTCTGTCCCGTATCCCCCGCCTCTCTGAAAGGGATCGGCGCAGGCCGTCAGCCATATCGCCAGCGTCCCCGCCAGGATAACAGCCCTGCACCTTGTTTTTCTCTTTCTTTTGTCTTTCACCTTCACTGCTTGCTCCTATCTGTGGACCTCTCTGAATACCTCGCTCAAAAACCGCTGCTTCTCTTTTTCCTGTGCTGTCAGTTTCTCCAGTTTTTCCTGATTTTTTCCCGGAATCCAGGCTTTTCCCGAATTAAAATAAAAATTAGCTATTTTCCAGAACTTCTCCGGGTACGCCAGCCGATAATACAGATCGATGCGGTCCTCGGCGGACAGGGAGCGCTCTTTCTCATATGCCTGCAGTAGCTCCAGCCCCATTGCCGGCGACCAGTTGCTCTTCTCCAGCAGCTTCCGCAGCAGCAGATACAGATCCCGCACAGGACGGTCCGGCAGACATTTCTCAAAATTCACCACAAACCAGCCGCCGGGAGTCATCAGAATATTGTGATATTGATAGTCTCCGTGGCAGAAGGTGACCGTCTCCGGCTTCTCCGCCCCCGCGTCCCTTCTCTGAAAGGCTTCCCTGTATTGGTTCCATTCCTCCGTGACCTCCAGGGCCTGCTCCAGAAAGTAATCGCAGGAACCCAGCAGGCTGATCTCAAAGGGCTGCTTCTGTCCCTTCTGCTTCAGATATTTCTTCACCCGCCGTATCTCACGGTTGTGCTTCTCATATTCCTTCTCCGGCGCGTAGGCCGCAAACGTCCCTGCCTCCCCGGCAGGCAGCTCCATGCTCTCATGCAGCTTCGCCAGGAGCTTTACCGCCTGTACGCATTCGCTCCTCTCGCTGGTGCCGCACTCTCTGCCCTCCTGCCAGGTTTTCAGGATATAGGCCGTTCCCTCTCCATCCTTTACAAAAAGTGCGCCTTCCCTGGTGGGAACGATGCTTTCCGTCCGCACCTTTCCGGCGGCGGTGATCCTCTGAAGCAACCTGTTCTGCAGCTTAGCCCGCTCCTCGTTTCCGCTGTATTCCTTCAAAACCAGGCATCCTTCCGCTGTGTCACATACAATGGCCCCTCTTCCCTTCCTGGTCCGAAGCACCTCTATATCATACTGTTCCAGTAATTCCACCGCTCTATCGTTCACTGACCGCCCCTCCTGCATATGTTTGTTCAGACTTGGAAAGCTCCTGCTTTCTTCATATCTTATGAGGTGGGGCAAAAAAGTATGTTGTTAATTCATCAGCTTTTCCGCTTCAGCAAGCAGTTTCTCCTTTGTATTGCGGGAAGGATCGTCCAGCACAAGCGCCAGCAGCTTTTGCAGGACCTCTCCAATCTCCTTTCCCGGCTGCATTCCGGCGGCGATCAGATCGGAGCCTTTGACCGCCAGACCTTTAAGGGTCACACATTCCTGTCTTTCCAGCATTTCATTGTACAGCCGCTCCCATTTTTCCAGCCGTTCAAACTTTTGCTCCTGCATATACTCGCTCTGGGCGCAAAGGTCCGCGTATTTTATCGGGAAAAGCAGGGGAAACGCATCCTCCCCCACCTTGTTCACGGCACGGCGCACCGCCCTCGCATTCGGATCCACATCGTTTCCGTAATCGTGGTACAGCACCAGCCTGCACACCATATTGATGGTGGCATTGTCAAACTTGAACCTGTGCAGGATCTCCCTGGCCATCTCGGCGCTCACCTTTGCGTGCCCGTGAAAATGAGTGATCCCGTCCTTATCCACCTTCAGGGTATTCGGCTTTCCGATATCATGCAGCAGCATGGTAAGCCGCAGCACCTTATCCGGCTCCACCTCCTTCATGGAACGCAGGATATGCTCCCCCACATTGTAGATGTGGTGGGGGTGATTCTGGGGCGTCTCCATGGCCCGATCCAGCTCCGGCAGGATCACCTTCGTGATCCCCATGGCATAAGCGCCTCTGAGATAATCCGGATGCTCGGACAGCAGTATCTTCACCAGCTCCGCCTGAATACGCTCCGCGCTGATATTGCTCAGGCTGGGAGCCAGCTTGCGGATGGCTGTCATAGTATAAGCGTCAACGTGATATCTGAGCTGGGCAGCAAAACGTATGGCCCGCAGAATACGCAGGGCGTCCTCCTTCAGCCTGTCCTCCGGCTCTCCCACGCACCGGATCACTCCGATCCTCATATCTTCTCTGCCGCCGAAATAATCCACCACCCCTGCCTCGTCATTGTATGCCATGGCATTGATGGTGAAGTCCCGACGCAGCAGATCCTCCTCCAGGTTGGGCGTAAAGGTCACTTCGCTGGGATGTCTGCCATCCTCATACTTTCCGTCGATACGATAGGTGGTGACCTCAAAGCCTTCCCCTCCCAGCAGGACCGTAACGGTTCCATGCTTCATTCCCGTATCCACGGTGCGGGGAAAAAGGGCCTTTACCTGCTCCGGCGTGGCGGAGGTGGTAACGTCCCAGTCATGCGGCTCCTTTCCCAGAAGGGAATCCCTCACGCAGCCGCCCACTACATAAGCTTCAAAGCCTGCGTCCTGTATGGTCTTTAAAATATGCCCTGCCTTGTCCGGCATCGTTATTTTCAGCTTGCTGGCCACGCTTCCCTCCCTGCATCAACTAAAAATATTTTTTGATCACCTGTACCAGCCCGTCCTCGTCATTGGTGGCCGTCACATAGTCCGCTGCTTCCTTCACTGCCTGCTGGGCGTTTCCCATGGCAACGCCTACGCCGGCATATGCGATCATGGAAATATCGTTAAAGCCGTCGCCGCAGCACACTGTATTTTCTCTTTCCACTCCAAGCACAGGCAGGATCTTCTCCAGGGACGCCGCCTTATTCACATCCTTGGGTACGATCTCAATAAAGTATGGCTCGGAACGATAGACGTCCGCCCGGTCCGCATACCTCTCCCGAAGCTCTCTTTCCAGGCCTGCCGCCTTCTCCGGCTCCGCAGTCATCAGGCACTTGTTGATGTCAAAGTCCACGAACTCCGTAAAGTGCTCCACTTCCCTCACCGGAAGGCCGTTGATACGGGCCTCCAACTCCACGTATTTGTCCGGGGGAAAGGCTGAGATGACCTCGCTCCCTAAGTAGGTGATCAGGCCGCACCCGTTATCCTTTGCAAAGCGGTACAGTCCCGGCAGAAGGGGAAGCGGCAGAAGCCTCTGATAAATGATCTCCCCCGTATAGCAGTCCACGATCCTTGCCCCGTTGAAGGAGAGCAGATATCCCCCGTATTTCTCCAGCTCCAGCTCTTTTTCAAACCTGACCATACCGGGCGTGGGCCTTCCCGATGCGAGGATCACCTTCTGTCCCCGCTTCATCAGCTCCCGGATCGCCTGCTTTGTGGCAGGAGTGATCTCTTTCTTTGAATTTGTCAGAGTCCCGTCAATGTCCAAAACCAACGCCTTTTTCATATTTCTCTCTAGTCCTGCCCGGCTCCGCCGTTCTCCCCGGACACCTGCTCAGATCCATCGTTTTCCTGGGACTCTCCGCTCTCCCCGGAAGCAGCGGCAGCGGCGGCCTCAGCCTCCTGCACCTTCAGGTAATTCAGATTGCCCTTTGCATTGGTCACCTCATATCCCTGAGAGATCTCTTCCATATAAGCGTTCATTCGTTCCGTCAGCAGTGTGCTCTCTATATCCAGATACCAGCCGGGGTCATTCGCTCCCACATAATATACCACATAGGAGCTTTCGCCCTCCCCGCCCGAAATGGCGGCAGCCTCCCCGCTGACCCTGGCACTGTCAAATACCCAGTCGGACAGGGCGGCGGTCATACTGCCTGCGGTCAGCCCCTCCTGCAGACCTCCCTCCACAGAGGCGCCGTACTTGTCCGCCAGCTCCGCAAAGCTGTCCTCCGTTGCCGGGCCGTTCTTCCACTCTTCCAATATGGCGTCCGCGCTGTTATCGGAATCTCCGCTGACATAAATGATCCTGGCGTCCGCCGTGGGCGTCTGATCCAGACTGCGTCCCTCGAATTCTACCGCATAATAGAGATGGCCGGTCGCGTTTTCGATCACGGTAGTATCTCCGGCCTTTCTCTCACTGTCAAAGAGCCAGTCCTGAAGCAGGCTTGTGATCGCGCTGCGCTTCACGTTCTCCTGCAGCTCGCCCTGCTTGAGGATCGTCTCCAGCGCCGCTTCCGCTTCCGCTTTAGCCTCTTCCATGGCAAATGCGATCTCCGCCTCAGAAGGCTGGTATGCCGTCTCCGTACCCTCTGCCTCTGTCCCTTCAGTCCCTTCCGTTTCCTCTACAGGATCCGCAAGCTCCGTTGGCTCTGTGGGCAGCTCCGCATTCACGGTAATAATGCGGTAATCCACCGAATCATAATCATCCTTGTGTTCCTCGTAATACGCCCTGATATCCGCCTCGGCGGGCGCTTTCTCCTCAGAGATCTGTTCATAATACGCGCTGAGCTTCATTGTCTCCGTGACGAAGTCCTTCACACGGGAAGCAGTGGCATAGGTGCCGTACAGCTGCTGTATATACGCTTTCTCCGTCACTCCTGCGGCCGCGGCGGCCTCCTTCAGCGCCTCCTGGTACTCTGCATATTCCTCAGCCGTATCATAGGTAAAGCCGGCCTCATTCATTTTATCCCGCAATGCCTTGTTGGTAGCGATATTTTCCACCGCCATCTGTTCAAAATAATCCTGGAAGGTCAGCGTATCGGTATACATCTGGGTGGACAGGTCCCCGCTCAGATCTATGCCGAACATACTCAGATAATAGCTGTTCTGGCTGATGTAGCTGTTCTTCATCAGATTGTAATTATAATCAAATTCCAATCTGGATACCTTTTCTCCCGCCACCTCGATGAATGTGCCGTTTACGGTGAGATAGCTGCGGATGGGAAAGGACGCCACCAGGCAGAACAATACCGCCACAATGACGATTCCCGTGATCCTGCCGATCAGGTCATCCCTTTTTGCCTTTTTCCGCGCCTCTTCCCTTCTCTGCATCTTCAGGTCATACTTTGTCATGACCTTTTTTTCCTCTGTGTTCTCCGTTACTTTCTTAGACATAATGATCCTTTCTTCCTATAAATATTTGGAAATATTTGGGTAATTATACTCCATGCCTCGCCGCTTTCGCAACTCATTTCACATATTTTTCAAGTTTTTCCACAATATTTTTCATACAGCCGGGCTCAAAGGGATCGTCCAGCCCCACTTCCTTTATCATATTCGTAAAGAAGTCGCTGGCGGACAGCCTGCAGAGCTTCAGATAGCTCTCCCATGCCGCCCTGTAGTCCTCGTCCATCTTTACCTTATACTGCAGCGCGCAGGTCTGGGCAAGGCAGTAATCAATATAATAGAGAGGGGAGGTATAAATATGGGTCTGCTTCTGCCAGAAGCCGCCCTTCTCAAAGAACTCATAGCCGCTGTAATCCATATGGGGCCTGTATTCTTTTTCCAGCCTCAGCCATACCTCATGTCTCCCGGCCGGAGTCATATCGGGATTCTCATATATGATGTGCTGAAATTCATCCACCATACAGCCGTAGGGAATAAACGCCGCCGAATCCTCCAGATGCATCTCTATATAATCCTCAGCCCTGCTGCCGAAAAACAGCTCCATCCAGCCCTGGGTGAAAAACTCCATGGACATGGAGTGGATCTCCGCCGTCTCCATGCCGATATCCCCGTGTTCTCTAATGGGGTCCTTTCCGGAGAGATACCCCTGGAAAGCGTGTCCGCACTCATGGGTGATCACATCCACGTCTCCGCTGGTGCCGTTAAAGTTTGCAAACACGAAGGGCGAATCATACAGCGGCATATAGGTCATATAGCCGCCTGCCCGCTTGGTCTTGCGTCCCAGCACGTCGAACAGCTCGTTCTCCATCATAAAGTCCATGAATTCCTTCGTCTCCGGAGAAAGCTCTCCGTACATCTTCTGTCCTGCTGCCAGGATCTCCTCCGGCGTGCCTGTTGGCGCAGGGTTTCCTTCCTTAAAATATACCGCGTTGTCGATACAGCTCAGCTTATCCAGCCCCAGCCGCTTCCTTCTGCGCTCATGCAGCTCCTCCGCAAAGGGTACAAAATCCTTTTTCACCTGGTTCCGGTAAGCCTCCACCTCAGCCTGCCCGTAGCAGTTGCGTCCCATGCGGTAATAGCCCAGCTGCAGATAATTCTCATAGCCCATCATTTTCGCCTGGGCAGTGCGGTTTTTCACCAGCTTGTCATAGATCTCATCCAGCTTGTCTGCGTTTGCTTCAAAGTAAGCGTTGTACTCCTTCCATGCCGCCGCTCTCACCGTTCTGTCCTGATGTACCAGATAGGGGCGCAGCAGGGACAGGTTCAGCTCCTTGCCGTCAAACTGTATCTTCGCGCCGGCGATCAGCTTGTCATACTCCATGGTCAGCTTGTTCTCCTCCTGCTTTAAAGGGATCAGCTTCTCATCCATAGCCTTCCGGGCGATCTCCATGTTTTTAAAGGCCACCGGCCCTATCTTGCTTTCCAGATACTCCCTGTAGGGGGACTCATACAGCTTTTTCTCATAGGCCAGCACCAGATTGCTGTATACCGGCAGCTTCTCGTCGTAGTACTCATGCTCCTTCTCATAAAAGGCATCCGTGGTATCAATGTCAAAGCGGATGTGGGAGATGGTGTACAGGGTGCTCACCCTGTCGTTCAGCTCGTAAAACCTCTGATGTACCGCGAACTGCTCTTCACCGCTTTTTGCGGCGTCAAGCTCCTCCATAAGGGCTTTCAGCTCCTTCTCCACCTGATCAAAATCCACTCTCTCGTAGGGCATATCTTTGAATTTCATTTTTCCTCCATTCCGGGACCTTTTCCCTATGGCATAGGATCGTTTTCCCGCAGCCACGTTTTCTATTTTACACGATTCCTGTCAAACTGTAAAGTGCAGTTCAGCCTTGCAAACCTTTTCTCTCTGTGTTAAAGTCTTATATATAACAATTTTCTTATGAACAGGAGGCAAATATGTTAGAAGAGCTAAAGAAAAAAGGATTTAAAAAGTCGCTGCCGCTGTCGATCGTCCTGATTATCGCCGGTCTGGCTCTGGCTATTATCAATGCCACCAGCGCATTTTACGCATTGGCGGGGTATGCCACGTTTGAGGACCTGAGACCGGATGAGATCGGCGGCCAGCTGGTGGAAGCAGACATAAACATTGTGTATGAATGCTACCTGGAGCAGGGCACCAAGAACACCTCCACAAACCGTACCACCATCAACTATTACTGGTACATCATTGCCACCGGCGACATCTATGAGACCGATTACCGCTATATGGCCATCAAGGTTCCCAAGAGCCTGGGCAAAAAGATGGACGACATCATGGACTATTATTATACCTACGGCCTGCCGGCCTCCGATTCCCTGAATGTCACCGGTAAGGTCAAGAGATTTTTCCCCGGCAAGTATTATGACTATTTCCACGATCTGTTCGTGGATGACCTGGAGTGGAGCGAGCAGGACTTTAAGGATGGGACCCTTCCCTATTACATAGACGTAAATTTAAACTTGGATACCGTGAAATACGGCTATGTGGCCCTCTTTGCGGGAGGTCTTGCGCTGATACTGTGGGGCGTCGTCCGTATCGTCAAGGGGGCTAAGGGCAGCTACCTGAAGCGGTTTATCTTCGATTATCAGTCTGCCGGATATACGGATGCTGCCGTTGAATCCGACCTGGCTTCGGCAGCCTGCTACACCAAGCACAACGACATAAGGATCGGCAGGCTCTGCACCTACTATGGCCTGAACAGCGCACTGCCCAGGGCTATCCCCAACAACAAGATCATGTGGGCTTATCAGAACACTACCACACACCGTACCAACGGCGTAAAGACCGGCACTACCTACAGTGTCATGATCTTTGCGGAGGGCTTCAAGAACTCATTCAGCATCGGCGTCCCCGACGAATCTACCGCCCAGGATGTGCTGCGCAGGATGAATGATATCTTCCCCTGGGTGATCGTAGGCTACTCCGACGACCTGAGAAAAATGTTCAACAAGGACCGCGCTCAGTTCCTGCAGTTGCGCTACAATACCGTGGAGCACGTAGCCGTCGAGCCCGGTCTTGAGACTCCAGGCACCTAAAAAATACATCTGAAAACAGACCCTTATACTATTCCGGCAGCACTCACTATACCCTCTTGGCGGTGGTGCTGCCGAATCCGTTTTGTAAGCGGCAGAAAGGAGCTTACCTATGGAGGACCATCATTCCGTACACGCCCCCATCCCCGGCCTGGGTCTGAGAAGTCTCAAGACCGGCCTTGCCGTGATGGTCACGGCCCTTCTTTATGCCATTCCCTTTTTGGGCGGCAACCCTACCTTCGCCTGCATCGGCGCCATCTTCGGTATGGGCGCCGATATGGAGGAGTCCCGCCGCAGCGGCGGCAACCGCTTTTTCGGTACTATCATCGGCGGCTTTATCGGTATGTTCCTGTACTGGCTGGAGCATCTTATCTTCCCGGAGGGAAACTACTGGCTGCGTCTGCCTCTGACCTTCTTAGGCATCGTTGTCATGATCTCCCTGTGTGTGCTCTTCCACTGGCCCGGCGGGGTCCAGCCGGGGGGCGTGGTTCTGTGCATCATCCTTTTCAGCACTCCCGCCCATCACATCGACTACGCTCTGCACCGTATGATCGATACCGGCATCGGAGTGGCCATCGCTCTCCTGCTGAATTATCTTCTCCCCAGGAGCCGCATGGAACGCTGGCTCCACTTAAAACCTAAGGACCGGGAGATTCCCGCAGATGCCTCTGAAGTTCAAAGCGCTTCGGAAGAATCAAAAAAGGACGCCGCAGACTGCTGAGATCTGCGGCGTCCTCGCCTTTTACCGATCATTGCCTTATCATCCCTGTTTCCTGTACTGTACCGGCGTCATTCCGTATGTCTTTTTAAACAGCCGGTTGAAATGCTCCACATTCTCATAGCCCACCTCTGCAGCGACAGTCTCCACGGTGTAGCCGGTCTCCCGCAGCATAGTGCGCGCTTTCTTCATGCGCTCCTTCTTCACCACATCCTGGAAGGTCATCCCCGCCTTTTCCTTGATATATTTGGAGAGATAGGGCTTGGAGAGATGAAATTCCTCAGACAGGGTCTCCAGGGTCACACTTTTATAAGCATTCTGGATATAGCTTATGATCTCTACAATGCGCTCCTCCCTGCCGGAGGTGATATGCTGCTCTGCCGCCAGCTTGTTGGCTGCGGAGGCCAGGGCGGCGATGGACGCCTTGATGATATCCTCATCCACTCCCACGCCCCAGTAAAGCTGCCCGTCGCACATCACTCCCACATAAGCGGCCGCCTTGGAGCTGGAACCCTTGGAAATAGCGTGTTCTTCATATACCGACAGCTGATAGCTCATGCCGAAATAGGTCTTGATGGCATTGCTCACCGCATCAAGGCGTCCGTTTCCCGCTGCCCTGATGACCCGCGTAACGCCGTTCTGCTCTATGCTTACCTCCGCCCGAATGCCGTCCTCCTGCTTAAAGTGGCACTCAGGGATCCTGAACACGCCCCTGGGCGCAATATAATTCTCTTCAAAGATCGCAAAGATCTCAGCGGGTAAAAGCTCCTGGTGCCGTCTGTCGGAAACCCCCTTCACCAGATAGCCTACCTCTTCCTTCATGGCCGCAGGCAGCGAGTACCCGAACTGCTGCTTCAGCACAAAGGCAACGCCCCCCTTGCCGGAAACGCTGTTGATGCGGATCACATCCGACTCATATTCCCGCCCCACATCTTTCGGGTCGATAGGCAGATAGGGCACATCCCAGCGCTTTCCGCTCTTCCCCTCCTTCAGCCATGTCATTCCCTTGCTGATAGCATCCTGGTGAGAGCCGGAAAAGGCGGTAAACACAAGATCTCCCGCATAGGGCGTCCTCTCGTGGACCTTCATGCCCGTAAAGCGCTCATATTCTTCCCTTATCTTCATGATATGGCTGAGATCCAGCCCGCTGTCCACCCCATGGCACATCATGTTCAACGCCACTGTCACCAGGTCCACATTTCCCGTGCGCTCCCCGTTGCCGAACAAGGTCCCCTCCACTCTGTCCGCCCCGGCCAGAATGCCGAACTCCGCATCGCTGACGCCGCAGCCTCTGTCGTTGTGGGGATGGACGCTGAGCACCACATTTTTCCTGTACTTTAAGTGCTTATGCATATACTCTATCTGACAGGCAAAGACATGGGGCATAGCCACCTGTACCGTGGTAGGCAGGTTGATGATCGCCTTATGCTTTGCATCCGGCTTCCACACGTCCAGCACCGCGTTGCACACCTCCAGGGCATAGTCCACCTCTGTCTGGGAAAAGCTTTCCGGGCTGTACTCAAAGGTAAAATTGCCCTCTGTCTCCTCCGCCAGCTTCTTTAAAAGCGCCGCGCCGTCCACCGCCAGCTTTTTGACGGCTTCTTTATCCTTCTTGAACACCTGCTCCCGCTGCTCCACCGACGTGGAATTATACAGATGCACCACGGCGTGGGGGGCGCCCTTTACCGCCTCAAAGGTCTTGCGGATGATGTGTTCCCTGGCCTGGGTCAGCACCTGGATCGTCACGTCGTCGGGAATCATGTCACGCTCGATCAGCGCACGGATAAAATTATACTCTGTATCGGAGGAAGCGGGAAAGCCTACCTCTATCTCCTTAAAGCCAATCTCCACCAGCAGCTTGAAAAACGCCAGCTTATCCTCCAGGCTCATGGGGTCGATCAGGGCCTGGTTGCCGTCCCGAAGATCCACGCTGCACCAGACAGGCGCTTTCTCGATGCTGTCCTTCCTGACCCAGTCATAGGTGACCTCAGGAGGCATATGATATGACTTTTTGTATTTCTCTTTTATGTTTGTTTTGTTCATGATTTTATCCTGCTTTCTGTTCTTATTTATGATTGATTTCACTTATATTATCATTTTTCCCAATAAAAACAATGATTTTTGTTGCGTTTTGCATTGATGTATTTTAATGTTATATCATGTCGCATTTTCTTCTTAAATCCTCTGTATATATATCCTTACCGGTTTCTGGGCTTCTTTCCGATTCTTGGGCTTCTTTTCGGTCCGTTCGCTTCTTCCGATTTATCTCAGCCGACATTCCGCCGGTGAAAACTACCTCTTCAGTCATGCCTCATTTAGTACTCCTCGGCAATATCCATTTCCTCCTGCTCTGCCTCGATGGATATTGCGGAATAAGGCGTGCGGTGCAGATATACCAGCCAGTAACCGGCTCCTATGATCCCCGCTCCCCCTATTATATTGCCCAGAGTCACCGGCAGCAGGTTCTTCAGCAGAAAGCTTACCATATTCAGGCTTCCCGCGCTGACACCGTACTCCGCGGAGGTCAGGATGCCGGCGATACAGAAATAAATGTCGGCAATACTGTGTTCAAAGCCGCAGAGCACGAACAGCATCACCGGCCAGAAGCTCATCAGCAGCTTGCCTGACACCTTCTTAGCCGCAAAGGCCGCCCATACGGCGATACAGACCAGAATGTTACAGAGTATGCCCCGTATAAGAGCCTCCGGAAAGCTCTGCTCCACACGGCTTAAAGCCGCCGCAACCATCTTTTCCGCCAGCCTGCCGCCGTACAGATCCGGCGTATGCCCGTACACCACCAGCACCGCCACAAAAGCGGCCCCGATAAAATTACCCAGGAAAACAAAGAGCCAGTTTTTCAGCATATCCCGCAGCCTGATCTTCTTCTCCAGAACGCTGATGATGATCAGATTATTCCCCGTAAAAAGCTCGCTGCCCGCCACCAGCACCATGGCCATCCCCGCCGGAAAGACGGCGGCGCTCAAAAGCCTGGCAACAGAGCCGTTCTCCACCGTTGCGGATATGGTAGTGGAAGCGATCCCCGCAAAGCCGATAAAGATCCCGGCAAAGATCCCAAGGATCACCATTTTCCAGATGGACAGCTTTACCTTATGTATTCCGATCTCCACAAAATTTCTTGCAATTTCTATAGGTGAATGCATATGTACCCTCCCTTGCCGCCCTATTACCTCTACTCCGCATTATGCGCGTCCTTTGGACCCATCATGCCTGCAGCGGGTCGCCGGTCTGACTCCGGGCAGCTATCTATATATTATAGCGGAGCATCCTGGATTTGTATACCGTTTTCTTTGGCGGTTTCCTCTTGCATTTCAGTAAAAACAAGAGTATCATGGAATCGGTGAAAAAAATCTTATCGAAAAAGGGGGTTTTTCCATGAAAGTACAAAACAAATGGATAAGGGCTGCAATTCCCGCACTGCTGCTCCACTGCAGTATCGGTACGGTTTATTGCTGGTCCATTTTCAGCGAGGAGATCGGCAACTATATCGGATTTTCCAAGGGCGCCACAGAATGGGCATTCAGCTTCGCCATCTTCTTCCTGGGTATGTCCGCAGCCTTTCTGGGTAACATCGTAGAAAAGGATATACACCGCTCGTCCCTGATTGCGGCGATCTGCTTTGCAGCAGGTATGGCCGGCACCGGCTTTTTTATCTGGTACGGCGGCAACCAGTACGCAAGCACAGGACGTGGCAGCGTCCTTGCATTGATCGGCATTTATATCTGCTATGGCTTTATCATGGGTATCGGTCTGGGAACCGGCTATCTGTCCCCTGTCAAGACATTGATGCTCTGGTTTAAGGACCGCAAGGGTCTGGCTACCGGCCTTGCAGTCGCAGGCTTCGGCGCGGCGAAGGCTATCGCAAGCCCTATCATGCAGGCGCTTCTGGACTCTCTGGGCAAGAACGGCATCTGGCAGATGTTCCTTATCTTAGCGGCGGTCTATTTTGTGATGATGTTCGTAGGACATCTGCTCCTGGCAAAGCCTGCGGGCTGGCATGAACCTGCAAAGCAGGAGAAGGGTCAGAAGGCTATCGATGTCATCAAGACCAAGCCCGTCGTATTCGTGGGTATCTGGATCATGTTCTATCTCAACATCACCTGCGGCCTTGCTCTGATCTCACAGGAAAAAATGATCATCAAGTGTATCGGGCTGGGCGCAATGGCAGGCGTCCTGTCCTCCGTCACGGCTGTATTCAACGCAGGCGGCCGTCTGGGCTTCTCCGCGTGGGCTGACACCATGAAGGACAGAAATACCATTTACAAGATCATATTCATACTTTCCATTGCGGCTACCGCTCTTGTCATTGTGACACAGGCGATCACCAAGCAGGGCAGCAGCATTATAAGCGGCGGCTACGGCAGTATGCTTCTCACTATACTGGTACTGGTTCTGCTCTTTGTGGTAAACGCAGGCTACGGCGGCGGCTTCAGTAACGTTCCCACCCTGCTTTCAGACCATTACGGCATGGGCAATATCAGCGCTATTCACGGCATCACCCTTTCCGCATGGGCCATTGCAGGTCTCACCGGCAACCAGGTGGCGACGCTGATCGTAAATAAGGTGGGAAGCTGGAGCAATATCGTTGTTGACGGACATGAATACAGCATCAACCCTACCGGCTATCAGTCTGTGCTGTACCTGACCATCGTATTATATATCATTTCTCTGCTGGTAAGCTTTTTCATGGTATCCGGCCTTAAGAAGAAGCAGGCGTAAGCGCCGCAGGGCATATGATATTTACCTGACAGGACGATTTATCAGGGGCGCATTTTCTATGCGCCCTGTTGTGTTAGTCTGAATGTTTGAATCCAATTCATTGGATTTGCTCATCGTTCCTCCTTTTGAGCGCAAAAAAGGCGCATGGTTTACACATTTACTGTTCCATGCGCCTTTACGCTGTTATTTTGAAATTAAATTACTTTGCCGATTATGCTAACTGCATAACCTCGGTTTCAAGTTCCCTAACATCATTCTCAGACAAATCGGGAAAGCATTCTGATATTTCATTGGCTTTTATTTTCCCTAATCTCAGAAGTCTGCGGGCATTGTCCTTTGTTTCATCATAGCGCTCACTCTTGATATAAGATCGCATAACTTCTTCCTCATCATATAAACTCATCATTATCGAAACAACCTCCTTCTCTCTCTCCTCCAAATACTCCCGTAACACATTCCTGTCTTTGCATATGCGGATCGTTTCTGTAATGGCTTTCTTCGTCCTGCCATATTTTTTCCTCTGTTCATCATACACCTTTGAAAATATGATGTACTGATTGATAATGCTGTCCGACTCGCTTTCGCAAATAACTTTGACTTTTACATCAATGGCAATATCAGAACCACCGAAAAACTCTTTTGACAGGGATATTTCATCGGGGATATTCTTATGATTGCCCA